>JBIIIF010000413.1:0-4182 GCA_044235005.1 Planctomycetaceae bacterium
TCCCTTCCATTTAATGATGCAGCGGCCGAAGTTTGCGGAACTGTTCGAGTTCATTTGGCGAGCCAGGGAACTCCGATTGGCCCGAATGACCTACAGATCGCCTCGATTGCTTTGGCGAACAAAATGATTCTGGTTTCGCACAACACCTCAGAATTCGCAAGAGTCCCGGGCCTGTCGATCGAAGACTGGCAGTGACCTCGGTGTGAGTCATAGGCAGCAAGCTAAGTTCTGAGACCTGGAGGAGCCTTTAGTTTTACGGCTTCACAAGTAGAAGAAGTCGAAAAACCACATCTCCGGTTGACTCACTATCAATGTGCTGTTCAATTCCATGGGAATTACGATAAGAGCCAATAGCGAAAGGTTGCACCATGCTGAGACTTTCCCAGTCTGTCAGGTTTGTAACGTTGTTTTTGCTTTCGGAATTGGTCATTGCAGCGCTCAGGACTTTATCTCTGCTGAGCAGGAAGCTGTGCGAAATACCTTTTTTTCTGAAAGGGTTAATCGAGTTTCAACGATTATCAGCGATGCAGCTTCTTCAAACTGGGGAGACTCTGAAAAAGCAAATGCGACATAGGTTGAGGCCGTCAAAAAATCAATGGAAGAGTTTCAGTTGTTGGCTTCACGAATCGATCGGAGACACCTGGTCAATAAGTATATTGATCGCTTGGGTTCTGAAGGTGACTTGTCAGATTTCGCAATCCTTGTTTTGCTGGGAAGGCATGGTGTTCCCTCACAATCCGCGAGCAGCGGATTGGCAAGCCAGGATCAAGAAGCGACGCTAAATGAAGAAATCGATTTTTACAGAAGCCAGCAGTTACTTGTGGCGGAATCTCAATGCCGGCATTTTCTTAGAAATCGTGATTCTCTGAAGCGATATGCTAATTTCCTTGTGTGGGCTGGATTCCTCGATCGTCAAAGTTGGAGACAGTACAAGTCTGCAGCCGCCGCCTCGTTAGGCACTGATGAGTACTGGTGGCATGCACGTAATGCACTGGCCTTGATGGAGATTAGCGGCGAGGGGGCTGACGGAGAAATTGGCCCGGGGGAGATTGGATTCAGGTTCCACGAATGGCTCGGTGCGGTCAGTGAATTCGATATAGACTTGCCCGAAAGCAAGAGCGTCAAACATCCGTTTCCCAACTGGAGCGAGAAGATTCCAATCGCTGGTACTGAGTTTCGTGCAATCTTTGATCGTCGAATTCTGCTGCCCCGCGAAATAGGTTCTTAGCGCATCGTAACCTCACCGGCCGATCAACATGCCGACGCATTCCTTTGCAAACGACCAAGTGCTGCCAAAGGCTGCGCCGTTGGGAATCAGGGCTTCAATACGCTGACCAATTGTCGGAGCTTGCCCGGGGGGCGATGATCGGAAATCTGCGGGAAGTGGAACCGTCTTCAGTCCATTGCGAGCAGCTAAACGCGTCGCTCGTGGAAGATGCCAGGCGGAGGTCAGCAAACCGATCCGCAACGATGAGTCCTTAAACCGAGCTCCCAGATTCTGCATTTCCTCGGATGTATTCTTGCCACCGATTCGCTCGATAGACGACTCCGGAACTCCAAGTCGAGTCAGGATGTCCAGTGATGTATCAGCGGGATCAAAGCCGGAGGAATTCATCGATTCGATTCGCTGCCCCGTGACCAAAAACTTCGTGTCAGGATCTTTGTGATACAACTGAGCCGCCAGGATCAATCGATCACCGGAGCCATTGCCCTGTAACCGCCCATTGGCTCCCTGACTTCCGCCTCCTCCAAGGACCACAACAATATCAACTGGAGGCTCGGTCAGAGGATTGATCTGAACATAGGGAGCTTCAAGCGATGAGGCCATGAAGTCGGAGATATAACCGCTGCCTCCCAGTGAGTACGCAGCAAGGCAAAGCAACGACGTCCATCCACCCGCGGGCCGATCCGCTCGGCGCATGGGCCAAAGTTGAAGACAGAGAGCGATCAGCATCAACCAGACAAGTCCGCTGGGCATAAACAGAGCCGTGCCGATTTTCTCGGCGGCATCACGGCCCAGTGCAAAGTAAACAACGACCAGCAGCGCGACAGTGCCAACAAGGACAACGGCGATTGATCGAAGCCATGACGAAGATACGTTCACTCGCAACTACTCTCCGGTTTCTGGATTGAATTCTGACTCAGCCGACGTCGCAGCAATCAGGCTTCCACAATCAACAACTTCAGAAGCGACTTCCTGCAAAAGAGTCGTTGCGTAAGTTCCGGCGGAGAGATCAAAACAAACCTCCAGAGCTCCATCAGAGGTAAGACTCACGGAGACGTTTGATGGGAACTCCAGCATCTTTCGGCGAACGCCAGAAGTAAGCTTTGCATAGCGTTCGAAATCCTGCGGTCGCAAGCCCAGCTTCTCCATCGCAGCCAGCTCCATCTGTTCGATGTCGCCGCCAGCCTCCAACATCTCAGGGCCGGGCATCGGTCCGGCGGGAACAATGTCTGTCGTGACAGCGCCGTCCGGATAGCGATACGCCTTTGTACCACCTTTTCGAATCACCACATCACCGGATTGAGGCAGGCCCGCATTTCCAGCGGCCACTCGTTGTGACAAAACCAGATTGAAAATCGACGACTGAACAGCACTCAACGCCAGGCGCCGAAGAGTTCGTGATTGATTTTCCGGCCAGTGATCTTTCGGCAGTTTGCCCTTGAGAAATCGCAGACCATCAACAACCGTATTTCCGCCATGTCCAAATCTCTGCGGACCAAAATAGTTCGGCAGACCGGTCTCCACCAATTGATTCAGTCTTGCCTCAACCGACTGCTGTTCCACAGTCGTAAACGAACCCGTCGCTGATCGAAGTACGAGTCGAAATCGATTTCCCTTGAGATGTCCTGTTTTCAATTTGTTCTGATGAAACGTCGAACTGATGACTGTAACTTCATCGGAATTCAGTCGCTCGACATTAATCGCCAGCCGCTTCGGGATCGAACAATACTGCCGAGTAATCGCATATCGATCCTTCTGCCCGGCCAGGCTCACATCCTTCGAAGGGATACCGAGCGTCCTGATGATTCGACTCACCAACTCCGGCGATGAGACACCGCGTTTTTCGATCCAAAGATAAGCATGCTCACCTGCACCGGAAAGTTGATAAGCCGGGATCTCTTCAACCTGAAAGTCTTCGATCGTCGTACGAATTCGACACGGGCCGATCACTGGTTGATGAAGTGAGGGAGGCTGAATAATCTGGGACAACGTCTCCGCGGGGAGTGCCATTGAATGCCAACTTTGATTTTGAGTAACGTGGTGGGAAAACGGTTCAGTGAATACTGTAACCGATTCGCCACGCCGGAGCGCTGAGGAAAAAAGCGGAGCAGGGCAGGGGACCGGCTTTTTTCAGGTTTGGGCGAGCTTAAACTTCTCAGGTTCACTCCCGGCTAAGGAAAAACGAACCAATCCGAAGGCGGTAACCAAGCTTTCATTAAATACGACGACGGGAGCAAATGGGCCAGACTCCGATCGAAGTGCAGTTTTTCATACGACTTAAAGCAGACGGAATCGGTGCCTGTCCCATCACTTGCGGCGTGCATGGCAGGCTGGTCAGAGTAGTGCGCCGAGTCTGCTGATCGAACCGACCTTTGGCTTCATCAAATGAAGTAGTGCCAAACTGTCGACCTTTATTGCTGAGACAGACAGATGCCCAACCTCGCGATATCGCTGAACAACTTCCTGGACGCTGCTTTAAACGGGAGCCCTTGAGCATCCGGCCACCATATTCATGAGCGGGGCGAAACAACACATGTTCAAAATCTCAGGTATGAAGAACACGAAGACTTCCGCTGAACGAGATCAGATGATGCAGAAATCGTTCAAGAGAATCGGTTTGAACAAACCCAGTGTTCAAATGCCGACTAAATGCTCAACTCGTAGGCATCACTGCGAAGAAAGTGTTGAACGAGCCATAAAGTAGGGCAGCTTCGCGGAAACGCGGACCCGTCCGGAACGAAAAACAACTCAACGAAACACGGCAATTCTGTGACAGCAGTGTTTGGAGTTCTTCTTGGTTTCGTTTGGCACGCCTCTTGCTTTGCGATATCTAAGGAGGCAGTCAACGGTGTGGTGGGACTCGTTGGTTGCATAAACTCCGCAGGGGTTTGAAGGAGGGGAAGGTCAGGAAACTCGCCTGTTCCCGCTCACATGGGTGCGTGGCCCGAGCGGGAAGC
>JBIIIF010000217.1:0-12561 GCA_044235005.1 Planctomycetaceae bacterium
GAGAATCGAACAACGGCCGCGAATGATGAGGAAATCACAGAACTGGAATTGAACGGCTTCTATGGCTATCGAGTCACCGATGAGATGCTGCGGAATTTGCAGTATCTAACATCCCTGAGCAAGCTCTCACTGATCGAGGCGGAGATCACAGAGGAAGCTATTCCGGAGTTGGTTAAAGTCCAGCTTCTGCAGGAATTGAACCTGGAAGGAACTCCTATCCAGGATGGTGCTTTGCGTGAACTGTCGATGGCTTCGCTGCTGAAATCACTTGTTCTGGATAAAACAGAGGTCACGCCGTCTGGATTACAACATCTTTCAAAGCTGGAGTCGCTCACAGAGCTTCATCTCAATCGATGTGCACTTGACGATGAGTCACTGAAGGTTCTGGGAAATCTGCCGTGGCTGGAGCGACTTGAAATTGGCGGCACACAGATTCGCTTTGAGCAGAATTTGCTTCCGGGCACGTTTCCGAGACTGACACATCTTAACCTCAATGGATCGAAGGTGACGGACACCGGAATTGCTGCGATTTCTGAATTCTCGGAGCTCCGCTGGCTGGACCTGACACTTTGTCATGTCGGTGATCCGGGCTTTGCGGCATTGAGAAACTGCAGGAGACTCGAGGTTCTGTACCTGAACCTGACCGGAATCAGTGACGACGCTTTACGCCATCTGGGGGCGATCGAAACTTTGCAGGTGCTCAGCTTGAACAGCACGGGCGTTACGGATGCCGGGGTGAAGCATTTGTACAAATCGACAAACCTGAAGTCATTGATTTTGCTTGGGACAAAAGTGTCACCCGAGGCCGTGCAGCAACTGCAGTCGGAACTTCCGGAGTGCGAGATCTTGCGGTGAACGGCGCCCGCCGAACGAATCAACGAACCAGCATCACGATTTAAAGAGGGTGGATAAACCGGCCAGTGCAGCCGGGCCGGTTTATCGCATCCACCTTCGACGTTATAGAGCCAAAAACGTCGTCGCCTTAAAGAACAAGAGGTGCCACAATGGGAATTGAGGAGTGCAGAGACTTGTTGAGTGGCACTCCGGGCAAAGTGATGGTTGCTTTACCATAATTTCGTCCGCAGCACCTTTAGTACAATGCTCTTCTTGTTGAAGTCCAGAAACGTTGGGATCTCCTGAACGCCGCCCTTGTCGCCGCTGCTGACTTTGCGAGCCGACTTCAGCAGAGTTGCAATCTGGGCGACGGGATAAAGAATCGCGATTTCTCGCAAGGGGAGAGCAGTCAACGGGATCGTATCCTCTGCTCGATCAGATTCGTCTGCGTCCGCGTGAGATTCCTGTCGAACATGCCTGGCAACAACGTCCTGAAGGAAGTCATTGAAGTCCGACACATGCCCTCGTCTTGAGTGACCTTCTTCAGCACGAAGATCCACCAACCTGGCATTTAGAAGAACGAGCGTTTCTTCGAGATTATCATTGATCGTTTTATTAAAATACCCGAGGCAGCCATAGCCGCTGCTCAGCAAGCACGCAACCGGAACATACTCGCTCTCTTTAGCTTCGCCTGTCCCTATCAAATTGACCACATCAGTTCGATTCATTCGCCGGTCATCCTCTTCCTGTAATGGCAGCGCGATTCTGTTGTCGCGCAGAAACGTCAGAGACTCGTGGTTGATTGCAGCAGGAGGTTTAGAATGCCACCATCTGTTCCTGCACCAGCATTCGGCATTCACAAGATCTCTGGGGGCCTCCCGCAGCAAGATTCGAATCATAGTCATATGCCTGTTAAGGCCTGATGAATGCTGACTTAGAAATCAGAGCCAGGGTGAGAATTTGCTTCAGAAATCTGGACGTGATTTTCCATTGGATTGTCAGATTTTCCAAAAGATCATCAATTCTTAACCTTCACTCACTAGCCTAGGCCATTGATTGCAGTCGGGTAACGTGGTCGTCGAATGCTGGTAGCGGCAGGACCGGGAAAGATTAAGTGAAAGAGCTGTCGTTGGATGTGTCTTAATTCAATAGAACGAACGATGCGGACGATGAATTCCATTTTGCCGCTGGTCGCCATCGTATTGTCGACTGCAGTCGCTGGTTGCGGTGGCGGTGGTGGCGACGAATTCAGTCAGCCGATCAGACAACTTGACAGTGCCCCTCCCGCAGAACAGTCGGCGACTTCGCCCGATCAGCCCGCTGCTCCCCCTTCAGAAAACACTGCGGCCACTCCGGCACCAGCACCAGCACCAGCACCTGCTCCGGCACCGACTCCAGTCGCTAACGCCGCCGAGTCTTCGGCCCCGGCACCGTCCGGTGGCGGTCTTGTTGGACTATTTGGTGCGACAGAGCCAGCACCAACGGCTCCGATGGAACTCGGCAGTGATCCTGCGACGAATGCGGCGGCAGTTACGGATGATGGGCTGGCGGCCGACTTGTCTGCGGATGGCCGTTTACTCGTTGCCGAACGAGGAGACGGACGGTTTGGCGTGTATGAGGTTAACCGACGAATCAACCTGATGTCGTTGAAGGCTTCCGAGAATAATATTCGGACGCTGGCTTTCGACGGCAGGAAAGGCCTCATTTCAGCAATCCTGCCATCCGGGAAGATTCAGGTCTGGAAGTATCAGTCGACAATCGGTCTGGATAAATATGCCAAAGAAGCGATTGCCGCTGATTCGTATTTGCGAGGATTCGACGGACATACGGGAGGAACGTTGGGGCTGGCGGTTTCCCCATTGCGTGATGAAATGGTCTCCGTCGGTGCGGATGGTCAGCTTCGATTCTGGCGAGTTACCGACAGTGTCAATACGCGCCCGTTTGAGCAATCCGGTACCGACATTCAGCATCTGGTGATCAGCACCGACGGAAGCCATGCGGCTGCACTGACCGCGCGAGGGATTGTCACCCTGTGGGACACGTCTTCCGGAAAAGCACGGACGATGCCGGTAGGTGATCGGGTGGTGACTTGTCTCACTGTTGACACGAAAGGCAGCCTGCTCGCGGCTGGTGATTCAGCGGGCTCGGTGGTGTTATTGGAGGTTGAAAGCGGAAGAACCAGCGAACTCAGTTTGGGACGACAGCCGGTGGCGGATATCCGCTATGAAGAAGATTCCCGGCGACTCTTTGCGATCGCAACCGACGGTGAATCCCGCGCGTGGAATTTGCCTTTGGCATCGCCCACGATTATCGAAGGTCTGACCGCCGTGGAAGGACTCATCGCCGTCTCAGCAGACCTGAACAGAGTGGCTGTTCTGAATCGTCAGGGTCGTGTTCGATTGCACTCCCTGGCAGGTGATGCCGCGGTTCAGGAATTTGCAACGGGGCTGGAGAAAATCACCGCAGTGGAATACTCGGGCGGCGATTCCCTGATCGTTGGTAACGAAAATGGCCAGATTGAAATTCAGGAGACCTCCGGTCTGAAGAAGCTCCTCGTCTCAGGTGATCATGCGATAACTCAGCTTCGCTGGTCGTCCGAGAGAATGCTGGCAACTCTCGACAGTCAGGGAAATGCGGGAGTCTGGAACGCGGGGGAAAGCAAAATCGCGGCGACGTTCGCCAATGAGACGGTTGTGGCCTCAGCGCAGGATTCTGTCTCTTTTGCCCTGGCGATTGCCTTTAAGTCCGGGAAACAAGTCGTGGTCGATTTGACCACCGGGGAAACGACCGCGACTCGCCAGGCGAAGGATGAAGACATCACCTCTGTAGCACTGGATTCTCGTCGGGGAATGGTGGCCTTCGGTCATGCCTCAGGCAAAGTCTCGCTGTGGCTCTTCCGAGAGAAGTCCGAGTTGATCGCGCTGGGACAGCACGCTTCGGCTGTTACTCAGGTGCGAATCGCGGAATCAGGAGAGATCGTCTACACCGGCGCTGGCGACGGCACCGTCTGCAACTGGCCGACTCAAATCAAAGACAGTGCGCCAGCTCTGGAAAAACTGCCGGCGGAGATTCGACTGGCCGAATTTGCTTCGCAGCAGGCTCTGGGAGTGGCGGCGACGGACAGTGGCGTTTTCACGATCAATCTTCGCACCGGCACGGCCAAAGAGCTGGCAGGGTTGCCGCGGCCTGTGCGACTCCGTATCTCGGCTGATGGGTCCCTGTTTGCCTTGATGACGGCCGAGGGGCTTGCCAACCTCTATGAAACAGACAGCGGAACTCTGCTGCGGCAACACTCAGCAACCGAACAGATTGTTGATGTGGGTTTCCAGACTTTCGAGAAAACGTATCTTTCACTGGACACTCAGGGGAACTTGAAACGCTGGACTCGTCCGGTGTCCGGTTTGGTGTCAGTGAGTGACTCACTGAAAGGTGCGTCCGGGATGTGGCTCAGTCCTTCCGGCGCGATTCTGGCGGTTGCGACGGAGTCAAAACAAATCAGGTTTCTCTCGGTCGCCGAGGACTACAAGGTTCTTGCGACGGTCGCGGTGGAAAATGGGGTGCAGCTGCTGGCCTGGATTAATGATCAAAGCTGTGCCGTGACGTCTCCGGGAATGAAATCGGTCTTCCTTGTTGAGCTGCAGGGTGGCCGCGTTCGGAAGGCTCTTGTGGACCTTCCTGGGCCAGCCACTCAGTTCTGCCGCCGAGCAGACAACGGTGATCTGCTGGCGATCTGCGGGACGCGGCTTGTAAAAGTTCGTCCCGCTTCGGGAGATATTCGAGTCAACGACATCTCGTTCAAGGCTTCAGATCGCGACCAGATCGTCAATTGTGGCAAAACCACGCTGCTGCTCTCCGGAGGAAGAGTTTTCCGCATCGGACGCGATGACAAAGTCGTCATTGATGAGCGAGTCGCCAATGTCACATCGCTTTCGGGTTCTGTGTCGGAGCGTACCGCTGTGGTGATCACAGAATCGGGCAATATGCTGGCATTCTCGGACGAAAAGTACACTGACGCGGGAGAAAATCCTCTTCCTGGCAGCCGCGTTACAATCTCCGATGATGGCCAGTATCTCTGGATCCAGCCAACGAGTGGTGAAGGCCTGATCTGGTCTGTGCGCGAGCGGAAGAGTTTGCAGCAGATCTCCTTTTCCGGCACTTCTGCTTTAAGATCATGGCTTCCCGGCCAGAGTGCGTTTGTCCAGATCGATACGGCCGGTTCTGCTTCTGTGTTAAAGAATTTTGTGACTTCAGAATGGAACATCGGAGTCACGGATGCTCAGTCTTTGTCAGTATCGCCGGGAGGCAATCTGGCCCTTGTCCGAGATGCTGGCTCGAATGCTGTGCTGCGTGACCTGACGAGCGGTGAGTCTCGAACCATCACTCTGGAGAATTCTTTGTTCGCTGAGATTGCTGACGATCCCGGAACCGTGGTCAGTGTCAGCAGCAACGGACGCATTGATCGCATCTCTCAGGCAGGGGTCGAGTCACAGCAAGTGGAAGGAGCAGTTCGTTCGGTAGCGATGGACCGATCCAGCAAGACCGTCGCGGTTCTGTATGGGACTGACAAGAGTGGACTTGTTCAGATTGAAAAGTTCTCTGGCGTAGAGGAATTGCCCGGCGGGGAAGAGCAACGGCGGACATTCTCAACTCCGATGGGCTATCTGTTAACCAACAACGAGGGGGAACTTCGATTTGGAGAACGGCTGGCCATGTCGTCGTCGAGCACGCCCAAAGCAGGCCACAAGGGTGGATGTTCGGGGCTTGCTGTTTTTCAGAACCAGATCATTACAGCGGGCCGCGATGGTGTAGTTCGAAGCTGGTCAACAGATTTGTTGACACACAGCGATGCCTTCAAACATAGCCGCGGCATCGATTCGCTGCATGTCTCATCTCCGACCCGGCAGATCACCGCATGTGATGAACTCGGGGAGATCCTGACCGTCAGTTCGGACGGCAAAATCAGCAAGGGAGCAAGCAAGACGCGATTGGGCCCCGGAGCAAGGATCTTTGGCCACGATGCTGAAGGTAATCTTGTCATCGCTGCTCAAAAGCAGTTGGTCCGATTCAAGGCAGACGGCACACCCCGTGATGGAGTTCAGTTCAAAGAGGACTGTGTTGACTTTGGAATCGCTGGCGAGGCGGAACGGAGATTTGCCCTTGAGAAAAATGGAAACCTCTATGCCTTCAATTTTGTGCAGCAACGCCGCGCGATTCAAAGCAGTGCGAAGATTTCAGGTCTGCACTGGACCAATGCGTCTCAGATGGCTGTGATTTCAGGAAAGCAGGTCGAGATTGTCAGTGCCGACGGCGACGTGGTGGCGAGTGCTGTTTCGGACACCGAGATTGTTGCCAGCGGCGTGAGTCCGGACGGGCAGCATTTGGCAGCCCTGTCCGTTTCTGGCGAATTAGAGGTGTTTGAAACCAAATCTTTGAACAAAACAAGCAGTTTCCGGCCGGGACTTGCGGCTAACAAAATCGCGGTAGGATTGACCGGGGAAACCGTTCTGCTGTACGGCATCGACTCGGCCGAAGAATGGAGTGTCAGTGGGACCCGCATGCGAAGGCTCACAGCGACTGGCGTGAACAATGCGTTCTTTGTGGAAGGAGCACCGTTCCTGATCACCTCCTTGAAGAACGGTGAGTTGCGAACATGGCCGCGGCAGCAGATGTTCTCCAGTCGACCGGCCTCAGTCGTCAAGAACAGCCGTTTGCTTCCGCAAGGTTCTGGCGCATTTTTTGCCGATGAGAAGGGGTTGGTCAGCTCGGAAAGCGCGGATGGAAAAGTGTACTGGAAGAGCGACGAACCGACTCCGGATCTTCTCAAGTCGTCGTGCAGCACAGATGGAAGTCGTGTCCTGCTGCTGACGGGAGCCAATGGAAAACGTCATGCTTCCCTTTACGACCAGAAGACGGGTCTTGTGAAGCAAATTGAGATTCCCCCAACCTGCACCGATATAAAGCTTTCTCCGGATGGCAGGAGCCTGCTGCTGATTCTTGAAAAATCCGTAGAAGTTCGAAACGTTGACACAGGATTGGTCACCCAGGTGGTCAACATTCAGGCTAAAGATTGTCTGTTCGTAACAGCGAATTCGTTGTTATTCGTGGACAATGCGGGAGGCCTGAAGGTTGTTGGCACAGGTGAACTCGGAACGATTCAGCTCACTGAGGGCCAGGCGACTGCAGTCGCCTTCGACGAGACAGGCGAACGCCTTGCCACAGGAACGTCGGAAGGGATCGTCACGGTCTGGGATCGAGGATCTTCTGAGTTGAAGAAACTGCATGAGTTCACCACCGAGAGTCCGGTCCGGCAGATCATCGTTCGTGGTTCGCTGTTGGTGGCACGCACTGATCTTGCGACGGTATCGATCTGGGTGCTCAACTCCGGAGGATCGGCCTCTTCGCAATCAATGTCGTTCCCGCACCAGGGTATTCCAACGCTGTTTCGGCTTGACGAGAAGCAGGAATTGCTGGCAACGGTCAACTCCACGAATGAAGTTCTCGTGTGGGATCTTGCAAACCGCAGTAGTGCAGGCAGGAAGATTCTGAGCATCACGGGGAACGATCAACGTATCACGGCGCTGGCATTCTCGAATGCGTCTGACAATCTTGTGTCACTTGATGCATCCGGCACTGTGTCTGTTAATCCCCTTCCTGACCTTGAAAAGTTGCGTCTAAGCATCGCGGCCGAGGTCATGGAGCGTCAGTCCTCCGGGTTGCTGGAAGAGTTGTCCGTTTCATTGTCCGACAGTGAAAGAAGCGGAAATGATTCCAGAAGTCGACGACTGCGACAGGAAGACGGGATTCGTCGTGATCTTCAGGAACTGCGATCAGGCGATCAGACCGGCTTTGGTGCCCCGCAGAAAGAGAGTCGACTTCACGAGAACATCGTCGAACGCATGATGTCCGCGCGGAGCGCTCAGTACGAGGGTGTGTATGAGGAACAGTTTTCGGAGGGACAAAGTCCGGGGCAAAGATTCCCGTCCGGCAAAGACCAAAAATGGACACCTCCCCCCGGGCTGGTGACGGACTTTCAGTCGGTGAAATCGCTGCCCGCGGAAATCGCTGCTGCAGCGTCGAACAATTCTGAAAATTCAGAGCCTGTCGGGACTTCTTCGGGGCAGGACAACTCTGTCAACGGTCTGGTACGGAAGCTTGTGACGACTCAGCAGTCTTTCGTGCGGCAGCTTTCGGGCAGTGCCTTTAACGGATTGTTGGAGAACGGCTCCGAAGCATCTCTTGATCCACAGACCATTGAGTCGTTTCGCCGGAGATTGGAACAGATGTCGGATAGCAGAGCGATTCAGACAATCGCAACGAACTACAGGTTCCCACGAGACAAGGATGAGGCCGGCGGTATTCGAATCCCTTTGCAGATCTCCAATGATGGCGGCACAGTGGCGGCCGCCTTCCCTCCGCTGCAAGAGGAGGAATCGAAAGGTTCTCTGAATGTTTGGGACATGCTTTCCGGGATTCCCCTGAAGCAGTTTGAAACCACCGAGAGCGCTAGGGAAATGCATCTCTCAGCGGTCGAAGATCGTTTGTTGACGATGCCGTCTGTGTCGGTGTATCGATTGTTTGATAATGTTCCTCCTCGTTACCTGACTCACGGCTCAACAATCGCATGGCAGCGTGCTCCGGAGAATGCACTGCTTGCCGTGACCCGTCAGGTGCGAGTGGATTCGCAGGAACAATTGCTCTCCCTGTATGATGCGAAATCCTTTGACAATGTGCCGATTTCCATGCCAGAGGGATTCAACACAATTGCCAGAGCCATTGCGTTTGGTAACACCGACGACAAACTGGCCATTGCAATCTCGGAACGCGGAGAAGATCACAAACTCTTTGTCTGCAGAACGGAAGATCTGTCGCGATTTGAAGTTCTTATCCCTATGGACGCGATCAACGGCAGTTCCTTTACGGAATCGGAGGGCGGGGTTGGATTTCCGGCACTGGCGTTCTCCCCCGATGACCAGACCCTCGTGGCTGTCGCTCATTCGAGCGACGGGACGGAAGGCTTTAGTGTGAGATTGTATGGCCTGAGGAATGGTCAATGGGGCTTGATCGCATCCATGCCGCTCCCGAAGGAAGGCTTTGCGGGAATTGCGGATCGAATCACCTTGAGTTTTGTGGGGCAAATGCCTCGTGTGACTATTCGGACGTCTGTGGGGATTTTTGTGGGCGATCTGAATGCCGGCATTAAGCGACGAGGCGATTCTGTGTGGGGGATTCCCCTGAACAGCGAAACTGTTCAAACAGTGAAGCTTACAGAGGATGGCCGTTGGCTCGCTATCGGAAGATTGAACGGAACGATTTCCATCCATGACTTAAGCTCGGCAAATCCCACGCTCTCTGTCCCGGTGCCGGCCGAAGGAGACACCGCCCATGATGGTCCCGTGATTGGTCTCAGTTTTTCGAGGCCGCTGCCGGGAACAAAGAATCCGACTTATCTGGCAAGCTTCGGCCGCGAGAATCGGCTGAAGATCTGGTCACTGATCGACATTCAGGAACAATTCGTACGGGTTCGGAAAATTCGATGATTCCGCATTCCTTATTTGATGTTGAGGGCGGCGATGACGTCATCCGATCCTGATCAGAATGATGGCCGTGACATGGAGCCGCGGCAACGTCGCGTGCCTGACAATGAGCTCAAGCCGAATTCAGTTTCGGACTCCGCGGACGGTCATGATTCAGCCCGGAGCATGCCCTTCATGCTGGGCCGATACGAGGTCGTAGCGGAGTTGGGGGCCGGGGCGATGGGGACAGTTTATCGAGGCCGGGATAAAATTCTGGACCGGGATGTGGCCATCAAAGTGCCGAAGCTGGAGAACGCAGACGCTCGAACTCAGATGCTTCAGCGGTTTTATCGAGAGGCACGTGCGGTCGCGCGGCTCAACCACCCTTCGATTTGTCCCATCTATGACGTTGGGGAGATCGACGGGAAAGTGTTTATTGCGATGGGCTTTGTCAAAGGTTCAACCCTCGACAGTGCTGTAGGGAAGGGACGCTTTCTTCGGCCACGTGAAGCAGCGAGGCTGATCCAGAAAATCTGCCTCGCAATGCAGCATGCACACGACCATCAGGTTGTGCATCGTGATCTCAAGTCAGCCAACATCATACTCGACTCCGATGGACTTCCGGTACTGCTGGATTTCGGTCTGGCGATGTTGCGAGATGAGAAGGACTCGGGGATCACGCATCAGGGACAAATTCTGGGCAGCCCGGCCTATATGTCTCCGGAGCAGGTGAATGGTCGAGGCGTCGACCACCGGTCAGACATTTTTAGTCTGGGTGTCATCTTCTATGAAGCCCTGACCGGGAAGCGTCCCTATCGCGGGACGATGACTCAGGTGCTTTTCGGAATCCTTCAGGGAAATTGCGCGGCTCCTGATGCGATCAACGGCGAGGTCCCTGCCGAGTTGTCAGAGCTTTGCCTGAAGATGATGGCGACATCGCCTCAGAAACGATTTCAGACAATGGGAGAATGCCATGCTGAGCTCACGCAATTCCTGACGAGAACCTCGTCCGGGGCCAGCGGTTCCGTGGCTCGCTCGGCCCCCGGATCAATTTCTCGAAATCAGTCTGCTGATGGACTGGTCGGGCGTTGGGCGGACGAACAGGTGCCCACAGATACGGCGGCCGTACATCCTGACGATTCCGGATTCTCGGCATCGGAAAGCGGCGACGGTGACGCACGACCGCGAAAACGCAGAGGGAAAAAACCGGCTGATACATCGTCAGTCGCGGAAACACAGCCTGCGACAGATCCGACTGTGCGTTCGGTACTGGATCGCGCGTCCGAACTCGATTGGCAGACCGTATCGCATAACGAAAAGAAGAAGAAGAAGAAGAAGGCTGCGAAAGCTCCAATAGAAACCGCTCCGACATCGCACAGGGGATCACTCATCTGGATCATCGCGGGATCGTTGACAGCGTTGTCACTGTCGATACTTCTGTTTCTCAATGGCAGGGATCCTGATCCGGAAACTCCCATCAGGACTTTTGAAGAAGGCAGCGACGCAGATCCGTCAATACAACAAGGCAAAACAAACCTGATCCAACCCAAAGAGTCAGCGGGGGCAGATAAGAAGGACGCGGCCGCGGGAAAATCCACGTTCACTCTCGATGACCTCGATACGCCGCCGTAGTCTGTTCGACTAACGAGCCGCCATGACAGCGGCTCTCCCCACAAATGCCCCCCTACTCAGATTCTGATCTCAATAAATTTCAAATGACTTCTGATTCCACTCAACCCGATCGATTTGTCGGCGTTTCTCTGGCAGACAAACGTTTTCGAGTCATGGCGCGCATCGGTGCGGGCAGTATGGCCCTCGTCTATCGCGCTTTTGATCATCGTCTGGAAACAGAAGTCGTCATCAAGGTTCCACGAAAAGAGAAGTTGCTGGATCCATCGCTGAAAGAACGTTTTCAACGAGAAAGCCGTCTGCTTGTTCAGTTACAGCATCCCCACATTGTAAGGATTATGGATATTGGAGTTCACGGCTCTGTTCCTTATGTTGTCATGCAGTACCTCTCCGGCGGATGCCTGCTGGATCGCATGCAAACCAAAGAAGGCAAGCCGGCGGCGATGCGAATCGATTCGCTTCGCACATGGTTGCCGTCCGTCGCGAAGGCGCTGGATTTCGCGCATCAGATGCAGGTCGTGCATCGCGATGTTAAGCCGGCCAATATCCTGTTCGACGAACACGGCAATGCATTTCTGAGTGATTTCGGTCTGACCAAAATGATGTACGGGGAGGCGGACGAAGGTGATGCAGACGCTACGGGAGCCGGTCTCGTTGTCGGGACGCCCAATTTTGTGGCCCCCGAAATCGTGCTGGGACGAGACTACGATGGCAGAGCCGATCAGTATTCTCTGGCAATCACTGTGTACAACGCACTGATTGGAACTCCGCCGATGCTGGGGAAAAGCCCTTCGGCGACAATGGTCAATCAGACACGCAGAGTGTTGCCACTTTTGAACGAGGTGAGAAAAGCAGTGCCTGCTGCCGTGGCTGCGGCCGTCGGAAGGGCTCTGCTGAAGAAGCCCGAGGAACGTTTCGCCACGTGCGGCGAATTTGCAGACGCTGTCATCGCGGGACTGAGTTCCCAACCCGAATCTGATATGTCGCTGATCTCCTCGCGAACAATTGCTCCTCCACCTGCAAATGCCGCGAATGACTCCACCGCACGAGCTGCGAGTGATGCCACCAGTTTCAGAAAACGAAAACCGAAGTCCGTTCCGCTGCGATCCATTGGTGAGGCGCTTCCGACGGGCAAAGTTTCCCGAGTCAAAAAGAACGGAGCCATTAACTGTCCAAACTGTGGTAAAGAGTTCCGACTATCGGAGAAACATGCTGGAAAAACGGGCCGTTGTGTGAAATGCCAAACTCGACTACGAATCGCAAAGAACCTGGCCACGATCTCGACGATTCCGCCCACAGATCCCAGTGAATTCGGATTCGCAGGCTCGTCGTCTTCCGCGGCAAACTCCGCCGATGACCTGATCCTTGGTGAAAAAGTCTTCGGAATCAAGTTGAGTCGACAATCTCTGCTCATTCTGGGGATTGCGATGCTCGCTATTGTGATTGGAACGATCATTCTGTTCATGAGTCGCATGCAAAAGACGGAGTTAGACCAACGAGATCGTGAGATGCAATTGCGCGATATGAATCGTGAAGAACATGGAACTCAGACATCACAGAACTAACACGGTGTTTTATGCCGGCG
>JBIIIF010000027.1:0-42320 GCA_044235005.1 Planctomycetaceae bacterium
CGCTCGGTTGTGATCTGGATTTTTCGCAGTTAAGGTTCCCGCTTCATTGAGCCTCCGAAACTGCCCCGTCTACAGAGCTACGAAATGTCTGACCGTTCTGCTTTTCACGTCGCACTCACTGGTGATTTTTACGATGCTGCCGGAAACCCACGATTTGCCGACCTGGGATTCAGTATCTTTGACGGTCACGATCATGTGAACGTGTCGAAGTTTGAACAGCATCGGCCTGAGATCTCGCCGGATCAGTTGCATGGCCAGCAGGGTTCCATTGTGCTGACTCCGCGCGTGACTGAGGCCAGCCTGGGGGACAGTCAGGATTTCCTTGCGATCGGGCGATTCGGTGTAGGGTACGACAGCGTTGATGTCGCCGCGTGCACGCGAAACCACGTTCTCGCCATGATCACGGCCGGGGCCGTGGATCGCCCCGTTGCAGAAGCCACAATTACCTGGATGCTCGCGCTGACTCACCAACTGGTGGCTAAGGATCGACTGGTTCGAACTGGTGAATGGGATGCTCGCACAAACTACATGGGCTGCGAACTCCGTGATCGCACTCTGGGTGTGATTGGGTTGGGTGGCATCGGTCGCTGTCTGGTCAAACTGCTTGAGGGCTTTGGAATGAAACCGCCGATTGCCTTCGATCCTGTCCTGCCGGCTTCAGCGTTCGAATCGATTGGCGTGCGCTCTGTCAGCCTTGAAGAGCTGATGCGAACATCGGATTTCGTCTCCGTTCACTGTCCACTGAACGATAAGACTCGAGGACTGATTGGAGCCAAAGAGCTGCACTGGATGAAGAGCGATGCTTATTTGCTGAATACCGCTCGTGGCGGAATCGTCGATGAAGATCCTCTTTACGACCTGCTGAAGTCTCGTCGCATTGCCGGAGCGGCCCTTGACTGCTTCGCGGTGGAGCCAGTCATCACTCCGCATCGCTTCGGAGATCTGGACAACGTCCTGCTGGCGCCGCACTCGATTGCATGGACGCACGAGATGTTTCGCGACATCGGCCGTACGGCCTGTCAGAGTATGCTGGATCTGTCCCTCGGCAAATGGCCCCACGGAGTGCTCAATCCCGAGTTGAAATCCAACCCGGAGTTCCTTGCCAAGTGGAAGCGTGTCATCGGCAAAGAACCGCTGCAGGGCTGATACGGCGAAACGTTAACTGGGCAGCGCCATGTTGCCCCCTTCTCCCCCGATTTTTTTTCGGATGCAGCGAGGTGTCACATGGCAGCGTTCCTGCAAAAAATTGCGGGAGAGGGCGCGTTTTAGAGCGTTGCGTGTTAGGCCCCCCCTCATCCGGCCTATCGGCCACCTTCTCCCCCGAGGGGGAGAAGGGATTTCGTTCGCCCGGAAAACATTGATCAAAAAGCAACTTCGGTGAACCCGACTCCTCAAACATGGCGATGTCGAGTTAAGTTGCCGGAAACAGATCTCTGTCAAGCACGACGAGAACTATCCAGCCGCGATCACACACGCAGATCTTCTGTACCAACAGAAAGGTCTGATTCGTAACACTTTCTCACAGGCTCGACATAGCCCGCGATGAAGGAGTCGACCTGCTGCGGAGCACGGCCGATGTAGAGCTTTGCATCGAGTGTGCTGTCGAGATCAACGGCCGCAAATCCTGGCTCAGTGCGCAGTCGTTCGATCAGGTCATTAGCGCCCCCCTGAGTCTTCACCTGGTCGGCCGCTTTCTGGCTGTGAACTCGAATCACTTCATGCAGTTCCTGACGATCTCCGCCAGCCTGCACGCCCGCCATCAGGATTTCTTCCGTCGCCATGAAAGGCAGTTCGGAATTGAGATTGCGTTCGATGACTTTCGGATACACCACCATGCCGTCGGAAATGTTGCGATACAGAATCAGGCACGCGTCGATCGACAGAAACGCCTGTGGCATCGACAAACGACGGATCGCACTGTCATCCAGAGTTCTCTCCATCCACTGCGTGGCCATCGTGTTGTCGATGCCGGACTGAAGACTCATCGCAAACCGAGCCAGTGCGCACATACGTTCGCTGCGCATCGGGTTGCGTTTGTAGGCCATCGCGGACGAACCGATTTGTTCCTTGCCAAACGGTTCTTCCACTTCCTTACGATGCTGAAGAATCCGCACATCGGTTCCTGCTTTGTGACAGGTCTGGGCGATCCCGTTCAAAGTCGCCATCACCTGCGCGTCGACCTTGCGAGAATACGTCTGGCCGGTCACAGGGTGGTATTCCTCAAAACCCATCCGCTCGGTCACCATTTTGTCGAGCAGTTCAACTTTGGCATGATCGCCTTTGAACAGTGACAGGAACGTGGCCTGAGTTCCCGTGGTCCCTTTGACGCCTCGAAATCGCAGCGTTGAGATACGATGTTCGATCTCTTCCAGATCCAGCAGCAGATCCCAGCACCACAACGTCGCTCGTTTGCCCACCGTGGTCGGCTGTGCTGGCTGGAGATGAGTAAACCCGAGACACGGGAGATCTCGATACTTCGCGGCGAAGCGAGCGATCTGATCGATAACCTGAACCAGACGGCGACGCACAAGCTGCAGACTGTCTCGGATCTGAATCAGTTCCGAGTTATCCGTGACAAAGCAACTGGTGGCTCCCAGATGAACGATGGGACGAGCCGTTGGACACTGGTCTCCCCACGCGTGCACATGAGCCATGACATCGTGCCTGAGCTTACGTTCATAACGATCGGCTGCAACAAAGTCGATGTCATCAACCGAGGCTCGCATTTCTTCAAGCTGAGCGTCTGTGATGTTCAGCCCCAATTCCTGCTGACATTCCGCCAGTGCAATCCAAAGTCGTCGCCAGGTGGAGTGCTTTGTCTGAGCCGACCAGATGGTCGCCATCTCTTTGGAGGCATATCGAGTAATGAGAGGGTTTTCGTAAATCTCGTGGGACACAGGCGGAACCTCTGGCGACGTTTTTTGACTGAGAATGCACGAAGAAGTCAGACTCGCGTGCAGCGAGATTGTAACAGTCACCCGTCCGTCAATCTCCGAACGCGTTCACTCCCCGTATTTTTTCGGGCATGTGGAAACGCACCTTGCCGACCTCCAGCGAAAAGCAGCTCTGCGAGCCACGTTTGCGCGGGTTACTTTTCGCTTTCGCAGTCTCTTTCTGCGCTGAGGCGGTGGTGAAGTTCTTCCTTTTCGGGCCGTCGACTCTCGCATTGCGCGTCAACGACGACGCCCCCTGGTTGAGCCAGGAGGCGTCTCAATATCACGGCTCCACAATCATCCGACCGCTCGGATTACTGTGCGGGGTCGAACTTGGCCAGCTCTACAGCGTCGGCGGCGTTCCAGACTCTTACGATGCCGTCTTCTCCGCCCGAGACGACGATTGTTCCGTCGGTGTTAGTTGCCGTACGGTAAACGTAGTCTGAGTTGCCTTTAAATTCACGGGCCGGAGCACCGTTGCTGGCCGTGTGGAAGAACACTCGCTTATCACCACTACTGCTCACAATGATATCCTGCTGACCAACGTAGGCCAAAGAAGTCACCTGACGAGTGTAAGTCGCAATCGTTCGAGCCTGCTCACCGGTCTCCGCGTTCCAGACTTTGATCGCATTATCAGCACCGGCGCTTGCCAGGGTTGTTCGATCTGATTTCCAGGAGACGTCCATCACGTGGTGAGTATGGCCTTCGAATGATCGAATGAACTGCTTTGTCGCGACGTCAAACACTTTCACAAACTTATCAGCCGCTGCAGAGGCGATCTGCTTACCGTCAGCAGAGAAGTCGATCCCGTAGACGGTATCGCTATGAGCATCCACGAACTGATGAACCAGTGAATTGTCGACAGTGCTCCAGAGTGTCAACTGACCGGAACGTGACGCTTCGCCGCCACCTGCCGCCAGCAATGTGCCATCTGGTGAGAATGCCAAAGAGAGAACTCGATCGACAAACACGGAATCTCCACCGCTCTCCAGGCCACCCAGAGAGGCTGACAACTGCCAGGCTGGAAACGCCGAACGGGAAACCAGGCGTGCATCGGCCGTCTGCAACAGAGCTGTTGCTCCGACGACTTTCAGGGCTGAGATATTGGCAGCAACTTTGGTCCCGGGCAGCACGTCAATCGCACCCCCGTCCACTGAATTCCAGACGCGGAGTGTTCCGGCTGCATCTGATGTCAGAACATAACGCCCATCGACAGCCAGACCCGCGAATGCGGCTGGAATCGCCGCGGCTGCCGGTGCCTTGCGTTCTTCAACGATCGCTGCCGATGCTGTAGCTTCGACAGTTGCCGCTTCGTGCTGCTGCTTTCTTTCGCCGACTCGAGTTTCTGCTCGACCAATCGCGGCGGTTGCGAAATCCAACGACTTCTTAGCGATGTTGAGTTCGGAATCTGCCTTGCTGAAGACTTCCTTGGCAGCGGCTTCCGCCTTTTCGGCTTCAGTGAACGCTGTCTTAAGTGCGGCATCGTCAGGCTTGCCTTCCGACGCTGCTTTCGCCGCAGCCGTCGCCGCAATAGCAGCGTCATACTTTGTCTTGGCATCGGCCTGAAGCGGAGTTTGCTTATCAAGTTCCGCTTTGGCTTTCGTTTCAGCTTCCTTCTGAGCTACGACTTCCTTTTCGGCCTCGTCAATCTGAGCCTTGATGACAGCGACTCGTGAATCCAGAACAGCTTTGGACTGTTCTGCTTTTTTAAGCTTTCGCTGAGCCATCAGGTCCCCCGTCAACGCCGCAATCTGCTTCGCCTCTTTCGGTGACCACAGTAAAGCCTGTCCGTTAGCCAGGACGAAGATAGCTCGATCCGTTGCAGCATCAACATCAAAACTGGCAACGGCTGCCGGCAGATCAAATCGATTGATTTGAGCGGCATCGTCTGTCTTCCAGTTCTGAACAGTCTTATCGGCCGCCACGGTCAGCAGAGAAGTGCCTGCACCGGATAGCTTCTGAATCGGACCGGCATCAGACTTGATCTCTGCGGCAACCGCCACAACGCCGGTGTCCGCAGCCACGGTCAGTAATTTCACGCTGCCATCAGCCAGCAACGCAGCCACACGGTTCCCGGCAAGTTCATCACTCAGTGCCGTCACAGCGGCCGGCATTGGTTCGGTCTTATGGGCAACAGTCAGATCCGCCCCCTTGATGACAACGATTCGGGCATCCGCAGTCGCCGCCAGAATCCACTTCGGTTCACTGGCGAAGGCCGTGATCGCAGAGATGGCCTGTCCATCAACGGCAACGGCTCCACGTTCTGCCCCGGATGCCGCATTGGCCACCACGATGCCTCGTGATGCCACGCCGAGAACAACTTCCGACCCATCCGCCGTAACGGCCCATGATTGTGCGTCGGCGGGAATTGCAAACGTACCGGAGATGCTTTCGCCGTCACGTTTCCAGAGTTTCACATTGCGATAACCCGATGTCGCAATCACAGATTCCGTCGGATGAAACGCGATCGCATGGACATAGTCGAGGTGAGCAACTCCGGCAGGAGCTGAACCGTCCGGCAACAGGATCTGCGGATCAACCAAAGAAGAGACCGCGTCCTTGCGAGCCATATCATAGATGCTGACATGGTTACCACGTCCCGCCGCGACGAACCGCCCTGGTGCGTCGAGATCGAGAGAATAGACGCCGTGCAGTTTTGAGTTGATCGGCTGCCAGTTCATCGTCTTCGCCGTCGCGGGACCAGCTTTCGCCCCTTCGACAATCCACTGACGGAGAATACCGAGTTGCTTAGGATCGAGCTGCTTCGCCTGACGATCATTCGGCAACGGTGGCATGACTGGTTCATCGCCCCGCCGAGACAGTTTATACATCAAACTTTCATCAGGCTTTTCCGCCACAACGGCCGGACCAGTGCTGCCCCCTTTGAGAATGGCTTCGAGGTTTTCCAGAATCAGATCACCTTCTGAGACCGTCACATTGTGACAGGCGATGCAGTTGGCTTCCAGAATCGGATAAACATCTCGTTCAAACTCAACCGGCCGCCCGAGGGCTGGTTCCTCATGGACAATTGGCTTTAGTTCGTCGGCCAGAGAAGCAGACGCAAACATTGAACCTGTGACGCTGAACGCCAGCAGAGATTTGATGATCGATTTCATAACGACTTTCACCTATGTTGAATTACCGAGCATTCACTAATGTCTGCGGCGATCAAACGAATCAGATTAAAGGGCTTTCACAAAAACCGGGCGGACATCCTGCTGCGGCTTTCCTGTGACACGCACTGCAGTGTCCGGGAGCCAGTCCCGTTTTGTTAAGCAGACGATTGATTGAGAATCATTACTCCAGAATCTTCACGGCCACCGGAACATCGGTCGAGGCTGCTCGTCCGTTGAAATCACCCGTCGCACGAATCACAACGTTGGCCAGATCGCCCACAGGAGCGTCGGCGGCTGCAGTGATCGTCAGAGTTCCTTCCGCCTGATCTGCGGCCACATCAACTGGATCAGCCGTCAAGCCTGCGACGCCATCCGGCAGCACAAGACTCAGCTTCATCACTCCTGCAAAGTTGTTCTTGCGAGTAACGGTTACCTTCACGGGCACCGCAGCTCCTCGCTTGATTGCCCCGTCCGGAACAGCGGCAGCAAGCTTCGCGGGCCCCGCATGAATCGTCAGAACCAGGGGCTCAGAGATAGCACGCACATTGACAGGATTTGGTTTCGTCGCGTCTTCCGCCGCTTTCAGGGCAGCATCTGCGGCTGTTTTCGCGGCGGTCGCCGTTTCCACTTCTTTCTGAGCAGCCGTCAATGCGGCCTGCGCTACTTCGACTTCCTTCGTGCGTTTGACCACGTCTTCTTCGGCTATCGTTTTCTCTTTCAGCTTGGTTGCTTCCATCTCTTTGGTTGCTGCAACCTGTTTGCCAAGGTCCGCGGCAGAGTTCACAAGAACTGTCAATTTCTTTGCAGATTCGTCTGCGGCCGTTGCTGCCTCTTTGACGGCCTGAATCGCCGCATTGAACTGGTCCGGCGTACTGGCCGCCTCGGTCTTTACCGTTGCCAGTTGTGCCTGAACTTTCGCCAGCGCTTCGATAGAAGTTTTTTGTTCCGCGACGGCCTTAGAGAAATCGTCTCGCAATTTTTGTTGCTGCGTCGCATAAGCGGCCAGTTCTTCACCAATCTTTTTGACCTGTTCCGTAACAGTCACGACCAGTTGTTGAGCCGCTTTCAGAGCGACGTCGTTCTGAGTCACGGTGGCCTGCCGAGCAGTCACCGCGGCCTCAGCTTCGGTCACCTTAACTTTGGCCCGTTCTGCCAGCCATGGATTTCTTCGGTACGGCACGGCGGAGGTTCCCTGCACCAAAATCGTGCTCGTTGATACAGGGGCCTTTTCTTTAAAGTAGATTCGAGCGACGACACCGTCCTTGCCTGGTTCAATGGCCACTGGTGGGGCGTCAACCTCACCCGGGATGCCGTAGAAGCTCAGGTCAACCTTTGCATCAAATCCGCCGCGTTTCACAAGCTTGATCGGGATCAACAGTTGCTGATCCTGACTGAAGTCAACAGTCACGGGATCCACCAGAATCGAAAATGGCTGTTCGTCCTTCATCACACCAGCCACCAGCGATTCGGAGAGACGAGCCGTTCTCGGAAGACCATTAATGGCATCATGGACGAGTGTTGCCACCCTGGCTTCTCTCGCAAGTTGAGCTTCCGCCGCGCCGCTTTTGCCGACGATTCGAATCGCAGACAACTGTTCGGCGGCATCGGGAGCAGCCGTCAGAACCAGCTTTGCAGAAACCTGTCCGGGCCCGATCACGGTTGGTCGACAGACAATTCCTGCCGGCAGGTTCTCACCGCTCAATTGAATGGCATCGTTGTGACCATCACGTCGATAAGCGTAGACACTCATCTCATAACTGCCTCCCTTGCGAAGGCTTGCCGCACCGCTGGTGACCGGAGCTTTCCCATCAGCAGACGGAAAAGCATCCAAAACAACCAGACTGTAGTCCGGCGTTGGCTTACGAACAGATAAGCGGTATGTCAGACGAGTATCGCCGCGAGTATCCGCGTAGCGATCCTTAAGTCGAATCCGATAAGAACCATCTTCCGGAACATCGAGTCGAAAAGAGGGATCATCGCCGATCGTCGGCAGATCAACTCCACCCGGATTCTGCTTGTCATCATCCTCTGTCGCGAGGCGTGGATACGTCACGGTCCCATCAGCGGCCGTAACAATTCGCTCCACCAACAGCAACGGATCAGCAATCGAGCCCAATCGCTGAGCGAAAATCTCAATGACCCACGATTCCCCCTTCTTTGCGTCGAATCGATAAATGTCCTCATCAGACTTTTCACCAAACGAACCAGCGGCTTCAAACGGCAACGTGGTCGCCTGATCAGGAGTCTCAACGGCTTCCGAAATTGAAGGCAGCGGACTCTGGCCAACGCGCACAAGATTGCCCTCAATCGCATTCCACCAGAACGAGTCAGCAAAAGCGGCAGTCGCACCAGCTCCCACAGGCGTCGCTGCCGCCGGCGTGATCGTCATCTGTTTCTTGAAGACAGGGTGCCCGCCGAGCACCTTGTCGGTCTTTTCTGCCTCCGCAAGATGGCGACCAAAGACAGTCACAGTTGTAGGAGTTCCTGCGACGACAAACGATGGACTAATCCAGTCCACCATCGGTCGAGAATCGAAAGCAACCCGATAAACAAACTGATCGCCACCGCCGTAAACGACATCCTGAACTCGCAGCATCATCTCTTCGGCCTGAGTGGCTGTATAGACAATACTCGCTTCCTGCAGAGAAACTCGACGAGACTCCGCGACACGACGACCGGCAGCGTTGAACAGTTGGAGCATCGGCTGCATCGGCGAACCGAGTGCTGAAGCTTCCGAGCGAATGACCAAAGTCTGGCCGGCTGCGACGGCAACCTTAAAGAAGTCAACATCTGTACCGCCATTGGCCCGAGCATTGACGATGGAACCGAACGTCACCGGTGTAGCCTGAGCCACCAGATTATTCGGCTCGACCTCGGCCATCTCGGGGCTGGTGTCGACTCGAAAAACTCTCGGGTTGCTGACTCCAAAAAGACCCTTAACACGCACGTCGTACAAACCTGACGCTACGTCTGCAGCAACGGTCACAGTGAAGGTGTTCGCCACGGGATTTCCGTTCGCGTCCTTCTTCTGCACTGCGACAATTCCAGGATGACTGAAGATCATTTGATCCAGTTCATCAAGGTCAGTGCCACCGCCGACCGCAACGTCGACAGCCACGCCTTGTTGCCCGCCCGGAGGAAATACGGACGTGATGCGCGTCTGTGGCAACTGAGCAGTCGCCATTGATGCCCCGAGAACTAAAATGGCCGAAGCCAACAGGAATCGAATCCCAGTCATAGTGCAGAC
Organism: Planctomycetaceae bacterium; assembly: GCA_044235005.1. GTDB lineage: Bacteria > Planctomycetota > Planctomycetia > Planctomycetales > Planctomycetaceae > SXXK01. The sequence continues at coordinate 9,297 of JBIIIF010000027.1, forward strand.
CCTGGGGAAGCTTTAAAACAGAGAAACCGGATCCGGCGGACCGTGACGTCAGAGCCCCGTTACAGGAGCTCCATGTCAGCCACATTGTCGAGTGGATCAGGAATGAAGGAAGGAAAACATCAGGTGGGAAATCAACAGGGCGAGACCTGAGGTCTCGCCCTGCAATCAGATCAATGATTGAACTGGAACTCTTTGGTGTTAATCAAAGCCCAGACCACATCTTCATAGCCTCGGCGAACATTATCAGAATGCTTCTTGATGTAGGCGATGGCTACTTCAAGCTCTTCTGCGTTGGGTTCGCGAGCGAAAACCCAGCGATACAATTCTTTGACTCGCTCTTCATCCGGCCGCGCGGTGTCGGCAGCCAGTTTCGCGGTGCGAGCACCGTCGCGAGCAATCTTGTCCTGAATCTCGCGACCGTTCAGCAGGTGCAGGCTCTGAGCAAGATTTGCATCCATGCTGCGTTCACATTCGCAGGCGGTGTCGCCCTTGGGCTGACCGAACACCTGCAGGAAGTAAGTCGCACTTGACGAATCCACCAACTGCATTGCCTTCGTCCCGGCCGGCATGCCACCGAAGTTCTCGGAGGTTTCCGTCACCACATGGAATGCATCGTAAAGAACTTCCGCGCTGAGCCGACGAGGGTAATAACGGGAGAAATTCTGTTTGTCGCTGGCGTTGTGCTCGTTTGGAAGAGCACTGAGCTGATAGGTTCGCGACCGACAAATGGTGCGAATCAATTCCTTCATATCAAAACCGGACTTAATGAAATGATCTGACAGAGCATTCAGAAGTTCAGGGTTCGCAGGAGGATTGGTTTCTCGCATGTCGTCTTCAGGCTCAACAATGCCACGGCTGAAGAAATGCTTCCAGTAACGATTGACCAATGACTTCGCAAAGAATGGATTCTTTGGGTCAGACATCCAGTCAGCAAGCTTGACTCGTGGATCGCTGTCGGCAGCGATCTCGTAGGCCGGCGTGCCCAATCCGGTCGGCTTCAGAGCTTTGCCTGTGCGGGGATTACTCGCTGTAGCCACACCTTCATTGTGGAAGACACGCTTATCACGCATTGTTCCGGCAACGTTTGGAATCGCCTTCTTGCCAACACGCCCATAAAACGCAGCCATGCCGTAGTAGTCGTCCTGGCTCCATTTTTCGAACGGATGATGGTGGCAGCGGGCACACTGAATACGCAGGCCAAGAAACAGCTGAGCTGTGTCTTCAACCTGTTCTTCAGTGCTGTCAACATCTCGATACCAGACCACGGCGGGATTCATCTGTGGATCACCGGACGCTGTCACGATTTCACGGACAAACTGATCGTATGGCGTGTTGTCGTACATGCGATTCCACAACCATTGGTGAAACAACATCGTACCTGGAGCATCGTCGGCCCCTTCCTTCTTGTTACGAAGAACGAAGTTCCACTTGTTCGCGAAATGATCCGCGTAGGCCGTCCCATCCAGCAGTCGATCGATTAAACGATCTCGCTTATCCGCAGATGCATCAGCCAGGAAGAAACGAACTTCTTCCTCTGAAGGAAGCGTCCCGGAGATATCCAGAGACACACGACGAAGAAAAGTTGCATCGTCACAAACATCTGACGCCGGAATCCCCAGTTGCTTCAGCTTTCCGAACACAGCTGCGTCAACAAGATTGAGTGGCTCCGGCATCTTTGAAGTGTCTGCTCCCAGTGGAACCGTGGCTCGGAATGTTGCAACCTGTCCCTGATAACGAGCCATAATCGCCACTTCGCCGCTGAGGTCCAGTGTTGTCACGAGCCCCTTCGTCGAAGATTCTGCCATCTCCGGCTCATTCGGTTCAAACAACGCCATGCGAGTTACGTCTTCAGTCGTCCCGTCACTGTAAGTTGCAATCACAGAAATCTGCTGCTGAGACTTCCGCTGCATGACGCGTGTTTCAGGATTGCACTTGATGCCGACCACATAAGGATCGCTGTCGGCTCCATAGGGCATTCCCTGTTCAATCCACTGAACCATCAGGTTGTATTCATAGCTGCCCTGATCCATTCGCTTTCCACCGCCGTGAGGACTGCGGCCGATCGCTTTCTTGATCAGAAGGCTCTCACCAGGGATCGCCGGAAAAATTCTGCGTCCGCGAGATTCTTTGCGCAGGAACTCATAGTCGTCTTCCGCAACGAACCCCAGAAGCGACAGCTTGAATCCGTTTTGGCCGCCCGACTTACCGTGGCAACCACCGCCGTTGCAACCAAGCTTTGTAAAGATCGGCACGATCTGATTGCGGAAGTTGATCGGCAGTGGGTGAGCAAATCCGCTGACAGCGACTTTAGCCACGACCGACTTATCAGCCAGAGCCGCAGTGACGGTGATTTCCCCGTCGGCCGTTGGAACCGCCATCCCGGTGGAATCAATCGCCAACACCTTCGGATCAGAAATGGTCCATGTGACATCGCGAGTCACATCGGTCAGAGTGCCATCCGCGTGCACGGCCGTGGCGATTAATTGCTGTCGAGCATCCCGACTGCGAATGGTAATCAAATCACCTTCACCAACGGGACTAAGCTCCAGCTTCACAACTTCGGCACTTGCGGATGACCCCACAAGCATCGCAGCAGCGAAGAGTTTCAGCGTGGGAGCGAACAACCGAGCAATCGACATGCAGGTTACTCCTTGAGGCAGGTTGTTGAATGACGTCTTGTCATATCAATGGTTAGTTGAGTCCAAAGTGCAGGTTCGGAAGAGGATTCCGGGCACTTCAAACGGTCGGTATATGGGTGCAGCCTATTTTTCCTGCGGCAGGAGTCAAGCATTGAATGGACAAACATTTGACTCCGTGCAGTGATAGTCCGAGACGCCCGATTTTGCGGTTGACAACGGCATATTGGCATTTCCGCTGGCATTTATCGTGTGGCGATGTAGCGAAATCACGGAGAAACACAGTGAAAGGCGAGGTTTCCGCAGTCGATCCGGCATTAAGAAATGGTTCAGTTTTCTTTGTTGGTTGCCGAATTCGTCAGAAAATATCCCGGGGACGGTAATCTGATGCAGCGAGTATTTGTCCACCTTAAAGACGTCGCCCGCCAAATTTTGATTGAGCACGGTCCCCTTCCCCGTATGAATTTACCGCACAAATCCTGCGGCTCACCTTTTCGATTTGATCGAGCACGCAATGCTGGTGCCCTGCAAAACAGACGGAGGGAGGTGGTCGTGGATGTTGCTCAAGATCCCAACGAAGGAAGCCCCTGAGCAATGTCCAATACCGCCAATTGACGCCTGACAAACACTCAGGCATCGGCTGTCAAATAACTACTAATCAGGCGAGCGGCCGGTGTGAACCGGCCGGTGTGAACCGGCTTTCGACTCAAGTTCATGTCAAAAGCTCAGGTATTTCTTTTCGACGCTCCTGCCTAGCCGCCGCGCAGGAAGGCGATGAGGTCCGCGAAGTCCTGCGGGGATAATTTCTTTTCAAAACCTTCCGGCATCAAACTTAAGCCCGTGGCTTTAATCTCGGCGATCTGTTCTCGCTGAATGATCTGCTGTTTGTTCTCGGCCTCTTTCAAAGTCAGGCTGACAGGTGACTCTTCGGCAATCATGCCAGCCAGAACCTGTCCATCATTCAACGCCACAGCAAACTGCATATAGTTGGGACCGACCTCGCGATTGGGGTCGAGAATCTGTGTCAGCAACTCGGATGCAGTTCGATGGCGAACCGTGATCAGGCTTGGCCCAACCTGAATTCCCGTCTCGCCAATCCGATGGCAGGCAGCACAGTCTCGCACGAAAAGTTGCTTTCCTTTAAGCATATCACCGGGCAGCTTTGCGGCGTCAGCGTTCGCTGCGATGATTTCCTGACGAGGTGTCTGACGATCCAGAGCCAGCAAGGTTTTTGCTCGCTCACGGAGTTTCTCATCGGCATGATTCAGCAACAACGTGCGACGAATGGGAGTCATCTGAGCCGCGGAGATACGGCCTTCGACAATGGCATCGAACAGAACCGGCAGACGCTGATTATGCCCGGCAAGAGCTTCAATGATCTCATATTGAACAGCCGGAGTAGAACCGGGAAACGCTGACAGGAGAGTCGTGACTGTTGACTCATCCTGGTAGGCGGAAATCGCCTTTACAACGGCGACCTGAATCTCCGCAGGTTGCTGAGTCGTCAACAGCTCTGCTGTCGATTCCTTGATGATCGCAGAGTCCCCGAACGAGAGAACTCTTAATGCCATCAAGCGTTCAGGCACCGACTTCGTCGCATCGTTAACGCAGATGGCCGCCAGACTGATACGCTCACTCAGCAGTGACTCGGCCGGAGTCTGTGCCCAGACAGTCGACAGTCGACTGCCGCCACGACGCAGCCCTTCTTCCAATGCCAGCAGAAGTTCTTCCATGACCGCTGAGGAACGAAACTCTGCTGGCAGACTCTGCAATCGCTCGCCAATCCTCCTGATCTGCTCTGAATTCTTCTGAACTCCCGTAACAGTCGCCAACTGTTTCAGCAACGGCAGGTTCCGAGCATCCGACAGAAACTCCGGCTCCCGCAACACCTGATCCAGAAGTTGAGCTGTCAGCTCGCGCGAAGAACTTAGCGCCGCGATCACGATCCACGGATCCGCAGAGTCTCGCAGAGCGATGACCATCAGGGCCTTCAGGCTTGCCTCATCGGAATGTCCAGCAAGGGCCAGAGCAACCTGGAATCGGACTCGCGGCGCTTCGTCGTCCGCCAGACGAAGCAACTCTGCATGAACCGCGTTCGAATACGGCACAGCCGCCTTGTCTTCGTGAGCGATGTGTCTGTGAGCAGCCACAATCACGGCCTGTTCGCGAACTTCGGCCGCAGTATCGCGAAGGGCAGAAAGGATTACCGACTCATCGAGTTCTGACAAACCGTGCAAGGTCCACAAAGCATGAACCTTCCCCAATAAAGTCGTGGTCGATTTATACATCTCCTGCAGCGCTGGCACTGCGGACTTGTCCTGCCTTTCGAACAGCAGCCGATGAGCAGTCTCGCGGTGCCACGCGTTGGGATGCTGCAACAGGCTGACAAGCTCTGAGGTTGTCGCTGAGGAAAGTCGAGGGTTCGCGCGTCTTTTAAAGGACGGAGGCGTCAGGCGATAGATACGGCCTCGATCTCGCCCATTCTCCAGATCCAGCAACGCCTTGAGATCGTCGGGCATCGACCACGGATGCTCAATCGTCTCCCGGTACATATCCAGCACGTAAAGCGTTCCATCCGGCGCATGCAGAAAGTTGACCGGGCGAAACCAATTGTCCGTCGAAGTCATAAACTCGGACTTATCATCCATGCGCTGAGAAGTAAACGTGGCTCCCACAGGAGTCATTTCCTGACGATGAATCAGGTTGCCAGCAACCTCCGCAAGAAACACCTGCTGACGAAATTCTTCCGGATATGCATCGCCGCGATAAATCGTCACTCCGCATGCCGACGTCATAAACCCCTGCGCATTTTTCTCACTGCGCGGCATACGAGGATCGCCCTGATTCGACAGTCGTGCGGCATTGACAACTCGCCACGGTTCCGGCGGGCTGCTGCGGAACACCGGAATCTGGTCGCCGGCCACAGCCACATCATTCATTGGGCTGCCGACGTTTAACGCCGGGTTGCGAACCACGGCCTGCTGAGGCAAAACAATATGCTGAATGGGATTGCGAATATTGCAAATGAAACGATTGCCCCAGTCATCGAACGTGTTGCCGAAGCGGGCACCTCCCGAGAGCAACTCAAAGGCGGGATTCGTTGGATCGAAACAGAAGTCGTTGCGAGAGATTGTAACGGCTGGCACCGACTCGTTGAGGCCATTGATGATCTTGCCGCCGTTTGTGCCACCAGCTCCGTAAATCCTGTGATCGAGTCCCCAGATGAGATTATTGGCCACCGCCTGAACGTTCAGTTTGCGAAAACCGGAGAAGATCTTTGTGCGAGTATCGGCCTGACCGTCGCCGTCTTCGTCTTTCAAATACCACACGTCGGGAGTTGCTGCGACAAAGATGCCGCCACGATAAACAGCGATGCCGGTGGGCCAGGAAAAGTCACGAGCAAAGATCTGGCTTTTATCGAAGACGCCGTCGTTGTCTGTGTCTTCGAGAAGTCGCACCTTACCGATGGGCAGGTCACCGGTTCGTTCCAAGTTTGGCTTGTCGGTCGATTTATCGGTGTAAGGGTAGTCGTTCATTTCCACAACATAGAGCCGTCCCTCTTCGTCGAAAGCTCCTGCTACGGGATCCGTCACCAGCGGTTCCGCAGCGACCAGTTGCATGGTGAAGCCGTCCTTCAGGGCGAAGGTTGCGGAAGTGTTCTCAGGCTCAATGGGCTGACGACGAGGCAGCGCGGGGCGTTCATCGGCGGTGAGTGTCTGAGCAGATGTTGTCCCGGCCGCGATCATCAGCGTTATGACCACTGCTACGATGAAGGGCCGTTTGACAGCCCCTTGCAGAGGAATCGTTCTCACAGAGTCGTTCGCGGTCTGCATCCTTAAGATCTCCGTTGCTGTGCCGGGGATTATTAAGCGTTCACTGACGATCACCGAAAACTGCCGGCCGAACGCCCATGGGAGTCAAATTCCATCAAAGTCAAAGGAGCAATCCAGCCCCGTCCGCACTAACGATCCCTTCGCAAGGCAACGGCACTTGGAGAATGTCTGCTACTTTTCGATTTGTGTGCGATTGCCTTATCGCCCGCCGCGACGAATCTCCGATCCCTGAAAGCGAATCTGAAAACGGTAAATGCGTTTTGTTGAACACGTGATGCGACCGGTCTGCAGATTGACGCTCTCCGGAATCTCTGCACGGTTCACGTTTACGATGGCTCGATAACCACGCTCTGCGAAGATATCGATCACCATAGCCAGGGCCACAGGATCATCGAACACGGGGTCCTCTGAGTTCACAATCGCCAGCCCGGGAATCGCATGGCGAATGACGATCGGGATAAATCGATCCTCAATCAGCTTGATCACTTTATGGAACAGCGTTCGTTGTTCCAGCTGATAGCTGTCCATACGTCGCACCAGCTCCTGCCGCGCGTGAGTAATCAAGTCGCTGGCGATGGGCAACTGACGAACGGCGTCGTAAGTTTCCGGATCAAGTTCCAGTGATGACTGGTAGTCCAGCTCTTCACGGATATTCCGTTCGACACTTTCGACGGAGCCCTGAGCATTGACGAAGTGATAGTGATAAATCTCCTTCAACGACTGCAGAGCTTCCCACGTTTCATCTTTGAAGACTCGATAGCGACGCTTGGCGGCCTCCGGGTCGAAGTCCGTGACTCGAACTTCCTTCAATGGCTTTCCTTCGGCCAGAGCTTTCTTGTTCCACTCCAGAACTTCACGCCCGCGACTCAGCTGACGTTCGATGCTGGTGGTCTCATCAACGAACAAGACCATTGCGTGAATCGTGGGTTTGCGGAAATTGATCGCCAGCGAAGTTTCCCGGTACTCAAGATAGAGCTGGTTCATTTTCATAACCAGCATGTTCAGGCATTCCACCTGGACACGAGTTCTGGGAAACCCGTCGAGCACACAACCGTCACGGTACTCAGGTTCCAGAAGTTTTCGAAACACCAGCTCAACGACTTCACGGTCACCGACCATTCCGCCCGCCTGCTTGATGCGTTCAGCCTGCGGCGTGGTCAGCAAGGAACTGACAATGATTGGCTCACAGGTTAAATCGCGAGCCTTCATGATGAATTCGGTGTTGGTACCTTTTCCCGATCCCGGCGCGCCTCCCAGCAGAATCAGCTCTTTGGAAAAGCGCAGATTCTCATGTCCGAACTCTCCTTCCAACGTATTCCAGACGTTGGTGAAGATGACCTGAGCGTCCTTGACTTCCAGGTTTTCAACAGGCTTGGCCGCAACGGGCGCTTTAAACTGAGGCGTGTCCATCGGTCATTCATCATCATCAGACGCGGAGTTCACCGATCGAGTCTTTCGATCAACGAAGCACGAGTCTTCTTGTCTTTAATTGTATGTGCAGACGAACTCACGTACCGGTCGAGTTCTGCAATGTCTCTTAACCGGACTTCACAGATCGCACCGTGAACACAAATCGTCTGCACGCATATGATTTTCAGAAGTCTACGGGAGGTTTTCGAAGTCCGCACGTCGCCAAGCACCCTTGAGGAACAATTATCGCGAGGTTATTTCTCGGGAAACAGTGCATCGTTGTGCATCTTGTTCACTTGCGGACATGGATGCAAACTATCTCACCGATTTGTCATTGGTCACCTGCAGTGGCGACCGGGGACCTGCGGTCGAGGAACGCTGATTCAGTCGGTAGTGCGAACTTGAGTCAGCATTGTTGATCAGATTCCCAATCGAATGCTGACGAAAGGCAGCTCGACAGGCTGAACGGCGAATGGATCAGCAGCAGGTCGTGACGGGTGTCTCCGTGGAGACCGGCCACAGCAAGGGCCGTAGAGCGACAACGATAAGGGCGAGGTAGCGGCCACAACAATGCAGGATGGCATAGGTGAGTTGGTCAGCAGTGCGTTTCGAAACTTAACATTGATTGGCTTGCGAATACCGAGAACAACAGAAAAGATGCGGACTCAGATAAGGGCCCACCTTTAATCCCTGAGTTCGGCGAATGCTCATGAACGATCCTTTCCGTGTCTCCTCCCAATTAGCAACTCTCCTGTCGGCTGCCGTAGTTGCTTCAGGTCTGGTGCATACACATTCTCTGATAGCGCAGGAGGCGACGGTTGTTCGGGAACTAAGTGCTGCAAACTGGGATGCATTGGTTCCACAGGGCAAGGAAGTGGATGCCATCTATGGCGACACGACGCTTCAGAATCAGCATCTCAGGGCCGTCATTGCTCAGCCGGTAGCGACTCGAAATGCAAACATGACGGTTCGCGAGATTGGCGGCTGCCTGATTGACCTGACACGCAGACATTTCGAAAGCGATCAGTTGAGTGCATTCTATCCGGGTCGGCGAGCCTTCGCGTTTTCCGATCTGAAGACTGCCGATGGAAGCGTCACCGTCAATGCTGAAGGCTCCGACCGCAAAGCGGCTTACTCGGTCATCTGGAGCCTGCCGAACGATTCCAAATTCCTGATAGCGAAGTCTGTGTGGACAAACACGACGAAAACCGACCTGACTCCTGCACTGGAAGATGATGTGCGAGCCGATGGCGGGAAGGAAGATATGGTGAAGTCTCCGGCAGGAACTCATGATCTGTTCTGGATTCATGATGTGTTCTGGCGACAAGCTTATGGCATCCATGCTCCGGGGTATCGTATTCGAGTCAACGGGAACGCTCGCGAATCGGTCCTGGTGTACGAACCGATTGATGGCAAGCCCATTGTATTAAAGCCGGGCGAAAGCTTTGAGCTGGTTCGACACATCTTTGTTAACTGGGATCTCCCGAATGTGATGGCAGACTATGACGAGTCGATCGGCCGTGGAGACAGTCTGGAGAAAATTGCCATCGCAGTGACCTCCAAAGGTCGACACGTCTCGAACGTTCGTCTGGCTCTGAGCTCGGGTGAGACGAGTCGCGGAACGGCAATGGCCGGGAGCGATGGGGTCGCACAGGTTCGTCTGCCGCGAGGCGAGTACAACGCGAAAGTAAGCCTCGTGGGAAGAGATTTGAAGCCTCGGACTTTTGAAGTTTCAAAGAAGGGCGTGATCGAGATTAAGCTGGATGATATCGCGCAGGGCAACGCAAGAATTCTGATCACGGATGCTCAGGGACAAGATATCCCGGCCAAGCTTCAGTTTAAGGGCAAAGGAGAAACGCCGACTCCGGACTGGGCTCCGGAGACCGGCGAGCATTTCGTGAAGAATCTGGCCTACACTGCTAACGGTCGAGTGGAGGTTGCTCTGGAAGCCGGAGAATATGAACTGACCGTGAGTCGCGGTTCAGAATATCACGCGGACTATCGCACATTGAAGATCGAGGAAGGCAAGACAACAGATGTTTCTGTCACGTTGCCTCGCGTGGTCGATACGACGGGCTGGGTCAGTGCAGATTTTCACAGCCATAGTTCTCCGTCCGGTGATAACACCTCCAGCCAGTTTGGACGCGTGCTGAATCTGTTGGCCGAGCATATCGAGTTTGCTCCTTGCACCGAGCATAACCGCATCAGCACTTACGAACAGCACCTGGAACAGCTTCATGCAAGGCACTTCATGGCGACTGTATCCGGAATGGAACTGACCGGGACACCGCTGCCTCTGAATCATCAGAATGTGTTTCCTCTGATCTTTAAGCCTCGAACACAGGACGGCGGCGCGCCGGTGACGGATGCCAGTCCGGAAACGCAGATGGAACGTATCGCTGCGTGGGACAACAACAGCGTAAAACTGATTCAGCAGAATCATCCGGATATTGGCTGGCTGTTTTATGATCGCGACGGAAACAAAACTCCGGATGAAGGTTACTCACGATCGTTTGGTCTGATGAACGTGATGGAGATTCATCCAATTGATCCGCTGTTGAAGCCCTCGCAATTTGAAGTGCGAGATGGGAAGACGATTGGCAATCAGACGGCACTCAATTGGCTGCAGCTTCTGAATCAGGGATTCCGCATCTACGGCGTCGTCAATACGGATTCGCACTACAATTTCCACGGTTCAGGTGGGTTAAAACTGTGGATCAAGTCTTCAAGCGATAATCCGGCCACGATCAGGTCTGATGAAATGCGAGATGCCTCACGCAACGGTCATCTGATTATGTCAAATGGACCTTATCTTGAAGCGACTTTCCGGGAAGCGGGCACAGATCAGGTAGCGGTCATCTCCGGGCAGGATCTTGTCGCGAAATCAAAGAAGGTCAGTGCAAAGATCCGAGTCCAATGCCCGAACTGGCTGGACGTCGACACGGTGATTGTCCTCGTCAATGGGCGTCGCAGTGATAAGCTCACATTCTCGAGGGATACGCATCCGGAAATGTTCGGCAAAGATTTCGTGAAGTTTGAGCACACGATCGATGTGGAACTGACCGAGGATGCTCATCTGATTGTTCTGACCGGCCATCGCACTCAGGTTCTGGGAGACATCATGGGGCCGATGTGGGGAACTCAGCATCCGACAGCGTTAAGCAATCCCGTCTTTGTCGACATCGCCGGCGATGGATTCACGTCGAACAAGGACACGCTGGACATTCCGTTGCCCGTCAAATTTGTCGCGGAAAAATGACGGGCTGCAGGAACGGCATTTCGGCCAGTGATTTCGAGCTTGCCTGTTTCAACCTCAGTTTGAGCTGTAAAACTCGAAATCACTGCCATCTGCGGCAGCTATTCCGCCAGTGGCTTAATCCAGATATTGCGGTAGCGAACGGGATTGCCGTGATCCTGCAGGTGCAGCGGGCCAGGTTCCGGACCTTCGGCCACAGGGGCTGCGGTTGTCGCGTGAGGCAGTTTGACTTTGTCATGAATCGTGACACCGTTGTGCTTGACAGTCATCCAGGCATCATCAGTTTTCTTGCCGGCTGAATCAAATTTCGCACCGTGATATTCGATGTCATAAGTCTGCCAACTGAGTGGCGGGTAGCACATATTCACGGAAGGCTTCTGAATCGAGTAAATGCCGCCACATTCATTGTGCTCGCCGGTGAGCCCGAATGAATCGAGCATCTGCACTTCGTAACGCCCCTGCAGATAACATCCGCTGTTGCTGCGTCCCTGACCGCGAGCATTCGGCATGAACGACAGCAGGAACTCCACGTGAAGTTCGCAGTTCGGGAATTTCTTCTTGCTGGTGACACCCTGCATCAGGAGTTTGTCTTCCGACATTTTGCCGCCGTCGAAATTCTCCGCCGTTGTGCCATCAAACAACACGACAGCACCTTCAGGAGGCTTGCGGCCGATCGTCGGCGACACGCGATTCGTCTTCGCAATTTCACCAAGTCTGACATTGTCAGCCGTAAAGATCACAAGACTGCCGTCTTTGATTTCTCCTCGCCCGGCATCACCTTTCAGGATCCCTTTGTCGCCCTGGATTTCCCCTGCTCCGCGCATCGGAGTGTTTCCGTCCCAGCCGTCGCCAGGCAGTCCACCAATGTAAGCCACCCACGCCAGTTTGTTCTGACCTTCGGCAATAACCTGAACGCCGATTTTGACTTCGCCGTCCTCAGTCTTGAAACCTCCGGCATATTCTCCCTGTAAAGCAAACTCGATCCCGGCTTCGGCTGGGTTCAGATAAGCTTTCTTTGGATCGTTGGCGTCATCCGCCGGGAGGCACGATGTAATGAGCAGCAGGGCGAGACTTGTCAGGAACGGAAGTTTCATAGTTCTGATCCGCAAAACAATTGAATGAAGAAACCGTCAGTGGGCGAAGGATGGTATTCCGAGACAGATGGCGGATGCAATCGGACTGCGATTGTAAACGGCCGATCAATCACGCACTCGGTCATCCCACGGATTCTGATGCAGCGTGGCAGTACCTTCGTGCTGAATGCCGTGGCGAGATCTCAACAAACGAACCGAAAGCGAGCGACGTTCCAGAGGGCGAGCTTTTGGCGGGGCAGGCCGAAGAATGTGATCCGGCAGATTGACCGGCTGAATGTGCAATCGCAAGTCCGCGAATGAGGCGCTGCCAAGGACGGTGGCTGGTCGAATCAACAGAATCGTCACACCGCTGCGTTCAACGGCCAGTTGCAATCTTCGCATGACAGCCGGAGAGGCTCGATCCAGCCAGCAGAGAACAGCTCGCACTCCAGCATTACGAGCCACCTGCTCCAAAGCCCACAAAGCCTCGGCATGACACACGGAAACTCGCCGCACGTCGCGAGACTGATTCGCCGCCGCAACTTCTTCCGGTGTGGGTCGCGGCGGACGAACCAGAAGAATCTTTGACAGCGGAATTCCCTGAGCTTTCGCGGCGTTGCCGTGGAAATCGTGATTTTCATCAATCACCGCCAGACACCCGGGAAGACTCAACAACGGTGCAACAGCTCGCAGGGCCACCGAGGCTGCCGCCTGGCCGGTTTCATCACTGATCCATTCAATCAATGCCGACGTAGGCAAACCACCGCCAGGCAGGAGCTGATCCAGAGATCTCAGGCCGGTCGGAATAACACGCTGTGAGGATTGCGTTTGCTGAGCAGAAACGAGCTGACGACGCAGAGTCCGAATGGTTTCGGCACGTACTGCTGAAGAACCGGCTGCCGCCAGGTTTCCTGCTGACGCATTTAATGCGGACAACGACGCCAACGAACTCATGGAAACACGCCCGATTTGCCACCATGCTCCCCGGAAACCTGAAGTTCCCTGAAAACATGCTGTTACAAAAAGACGGTTTCCCTACCAAAGGCTCTCGCTAACGATCGAAAGCCGGAAATTCGTCTGTCGTACCGTTCATCGGCGATCAGACGGGCGAGGTTTTAACGGAGTTGACATGAGCTGTCAACATCTTTCATCCGGAACAAACCTTAACGCCGTTTGGAGTTTCCGGACGTTTGATTACACTCCCCGTTTTTCCGCAGAGCACGCATGGGAATGGACCGACGCGGGCGATTCGGAAAGGCTTTCGTTAATTGGTTCAGTGTGTCTTCAGTGCGCGGCCACGATTGAGGCTATCACTTCTCAGGTATCCCGCGACCCCCGGCCTCAATTCACACCGTGCGGAGAATCGTTCATGATCGTGAGCAAAAACTGGCTGGCGGAATACACTTCGTTGCCTCAAAGTGTGGAAGAACTTACCAATCGTCTGACCATGTCCGGACTGAATCTGGAAGAGTTTCACGACGTCACCGCACCGTTGTCATCGCCGGACGTCGCCATCGATATCGAGGTCACCAGCAATCGCCCCGACTGCCTCGGGCATATCGGGGTGGCTCGAGAAATTTCCGTACTGTTTGGAACAGCACTGAAGACGCCGACCGCTGTTGTCAAAGAATCAACCGATCCCGCGTCGGATGCCACGTCAGTCTCAATCGAAGCCGATGACCTGTGTCCCGAGTATCACGCACGCGTCATTCGAGGTGTGAAGATCGGACCAAGCCCGGCATGGCTTCGTGACCGACTGACTGCAGTCGGAATCAACTCAGTCAATAACATCGTCGATGTGACCAACTTCGTCATGATGGAATGCGGTCAGCCACTGCATGCCTTCGACATGGACAAACTGAACGGTGGCCGCATTGTGGTCCGCCGTGCTGCGAAGGGCGAAACGATCACCGCGATTGATCAGCGACAATACACGCTGTCGGAAGAGATGTGCGTGATCGCTGATGCGACACGCCCCGTGGCCGTCGCTGGCGTCATGGGCGGTTTTGACACGGAAATTTCCGACTCGACGGTCAACGTTTTGGTGGAAGCGGCTGCGTTTGCCTCTCTGTCCGTTCGTGCCACCGCCCGCAGCCTGAAATTGCACAGTCCTTCCTCCTATCGTTTTGAACGCAAAGTCGACCGACTGCAATTGGACTGGGCTTCACGCCGCTGCTGTGAACTCATTCTGCAGGTGGCAGGTGGAACTTTGCTGAAGGGTTCCATTGTCGCCGGCCACGCTCCGCCTCAGTCTCGCGAACACATCAGCCTGCGATTTGCTCAAATTTCACGATTGCTGGGCATTGAAATTCCGAATGACACCAGCGTGAAGATTCTGCAGAATCTTGGGCTGCGTCTCGTGGCTCGTGATGAATCCTCCGTCACCGTGGAACCACCAAGCTGGCGTCCCGATTTGCTGCGTGAATGCGATCTGATCGAAGAAGTCGCCAGAATTCATGGCTATGAGCATATCCCGACCGATGCGACTCTGCCTGTCGTTTCCACCGCGAGAACTCGTCGTGAGCGAGTCCTGGATTCCGTCCGTGCTCAACTTGTTTCCTGCGGTTTCTCTGAAGCCCTGACATTGTCGTTCGTCAGCGAAGATCAGCGGAAGCTGTTCCGGCCACTGGGTGATATTCCGGCGGTGGCGGTTAACCATTCCAGCCGCAGCCATGAAAACCAATTGCGACAAAGCCTGATCCCCAGCCTCCTGCAGTGTCGACGCCAAAACGAACGTCACGGAAGTGCGAATGCCGAACTGTTTGAAGTCGCGCGAGTGTACCTGTCGGCTGGACAAGGCAAGCCTGAGAACGTGGCCGAACCATTAACAATCGGAATTGTCTCCGGACGGCCGTTTGCGATGCTGCTTGGTGTCGTTGAAGCACTGGCTCAGAAATTGGCGCCTCACTCAGTGATCACGACCGCTCCTGTGGAGAATCCGGAATTCACTATCGGACGCGGCGCTTCGGTTTCTTTGAACGGCGTGGTCTGGGGCTGGATCGGAGAACTCAATCGCGATGTCCTGGAAGGGGCTGATCTGCAGGACGCTGTTACCATTGCAGAACTGCGATTGCCGTTGATTGAAGAACTATTCGAACCTTCTCGAAGTTACACGCCGCTGCCTCGGTTCCCGTCGGTTTCAAGAGATCTTAATTTCGTGCTGCCGGAGTCTGTCAGTTGGGCTCAACTGGCATCGACGGTTTCCCGGGCGGCCGGGGAGTTATTGCTGGGCACCTCGTTTGGCGGGCAGTATCGAGGAAAGCAGATTGCAGCCGATCGGAAGTCGTATCTGATCACCTGTCGATTCATGGCTTCGGACCGAACACTGACGACAGATGAAGTCGATTCCGTGGTGAAGTCCATTATCACGGCCTGTGAATCAGGATTGTCGGCCAGTCTGCGAGCGTAAGCCGAAAGGCGATTCGTTCAATTGCAGCCGACTGATTCGACCGGAACATTGAACGACCGGAACATTGAACGACCGGAACATTTGGCGGACAAAAAACATTTCGACGATACGCCGCTGTCCCCAAATCTTTCGGTCACTAAATCTTTCGGTCACTAAATCTTTCGGTCACTAAACAGCATTTTGATTTCATCGTAACCCGCTGCGTCAGCGAGGGATTGTTGTTGAATACGCAGTAACTTTTATCCCTGACTGAAGTGTCGAGTTTTGAAACCCCTTAAATCTACACGCCGTAAATCTTCCCGTCACCAAATCTTTATCCCGCCTGACACACATCATCTCGCCCGGCACCGTCAGACCGTGCTGAACACACTGAGACCTGAAGTTTACTATTCGGCCGCCAACGCACTCGATCAGTGCTGCTCCCGCCACGCGTAGCGACCTCAGCCGCTACTGCGTTTTTCGCCCGCCACTCAGAGTAACCTTCACAACGGCTTCTTTTTTCCCCAGGGCGACGGTTTTCGCCGTACGTTTCTCGGCAGGTGTTCCCGCGTGCTGAATGATCTCCAGAACGGCCGTTCCGGAAACAGCCTTGCCCAGCACAAACTGAACTCGCAGCTCGTATTCGCCGGAGGGAGCTGTCTGGCAGACGTAAGTTTCCATGTGTTTGGCCGTCGCGGACTCACCCGGACTGTCTTCTCTTACCAGTCGCCCCCGGTTTAGAGTCAGCTTTGTCTTTCGGTTGCACTTCTGACCGCCGGGCTCAACTACGGCCAGATCCAGATCAGCATCCCCGACCCACACGAGGTTGATCAGGAGATCTCTTGTATTTGCGTCCGCCAATTGTTTGCGAAAACCGGTAGCCTGTTCCTGCTGATTCTGTTTCTCCAACGCAAGGCATAGTTCGTTGACAACTTTACGAGCCTCTTCATGATGAGACTCAAAGTCGGTCCCCCAGTCGTACGTTAGAATTCCGCAACGAAAAAAGACCTGAGCATCAAGCTCCTTCGATTTGTCGGCCACGCTTCGGCCAAGAAGCCAGACCTGAGGAATCTCGGGATTGAGCTCCGTCGCCTCCCGGCAGATCGCGATAGCTTCACTCCACGCTTCGAATCGCGAAAGCAGAGCAGCGGTGATCAGCATCTGCTGTACATCGGATGTGCTGAAGTCGATCCGCGATTCCAACACCCGCGCAATATCTTTACCGGGGCGCCCCGCCAGTTTCATCTCAAGAGCCAGGACATCGTAGACCCACGGTGCCGATCGATCGTTCCGAATCGCACTCAGCAAACCTTCAACAGCCGCTTCATAATGCTTCTTATCATGCAACCAAGCCACCGCATCGGCGATCTGATTATTGGTCAGCGACTCCTGAGACATAACCTGATCCCACGCCTTGATCACATCGGGCTGAGCAATGATTCGGCGCGCTATGGAAGTTCCTGGCTCAAGCGGCTGCTGAGCCTTTTTCTCCTCAACCGTCTTCTCCTGGCTCTTTGAAGCCGCCGGACGCTGAGCCTGCTGAGAAGTCGTTGTTGTGCAGAAGAAGTACTCCGACGCATTCTGAAGTAACACTCCAGAACGCAAAACGGACACGTCAACACCGTGTTCAGGCGTTGACATGTCCGTCGCAGATTGCCGAAGCTTCCCGGATTCGCTCCGAGGAACTACTTCACCGGTTTTTTTTTGAGTGAACCGTCATTGAGCTTAATGCCATCTTTGGCTTGAACTGGAGGCTCAGGTGGAAGACTCATGAAGCCACCACCACCAAACTGGCCGCCGCCCATACCACCCATGCCGCCGCCCATGCCTCCCATTCCTCCCATGCCACCCATGCCGCCGCCCATTCCACCCATACCTCCGCCCATACCACCCATGCCGCCCATCATTGGCTGAGTGATAACGACGAGGTCTGCGACGTCGTAGATTCGAGTGATCAGGTTCTCTTCCGAGTTCGCGGTATCTGTTGTTGTAACGAGCATGACTTCATTCTTGATCATGATGGTCAAACCCGGATCCTGATCTTTGACCTTTGCAAAGATCAGCTTCAGAGCATTCCGCAACGAAATTCCCTTCAGGTCAATATCGCTGGGCACTTCAGTTGTCGTCAGGAACATTGGATCGGTACCAATATCCGGATCTGTCTCATCAAGCATGATCCGCATCGTGTACGGTCCCAGCTCAGTGAAGTAGTTCTCGATGTCGGTCATGATATCTTCCAGCGGCGTGTTGGCTGGATGCTCAAGATCGACAGGCATGTCCAACATTTGTTCGAGCCAGAGTTCAACCGGCTTTTCCGAGCGCAATGACACCGACTGATGCTTCTCGCGACTTCTCGTCAACAGACGCCAGACGTCCGCTGGCGGATACTGGATTGGCGGCTCATCAGGAAACGGTACGTGTGACAGTTCCACCTGGTACAAAACTTCGAGGAACCGGTCCGCTCGCAGGTTGACGAGTTCATAAGCTTTGCTCAATTGGCCAGAAGCTTCTGACATCACGACAGCGGCAGACGCGGTACCGTTTCCAGGTTCCATATCCAGAGCTGTACGAGCAGCGATTTCCGCTTCTTCGTAGGCCGGAAGATCACCGTGTCGTGCACGGTCAAGCAGTCCGCGAACCTGTGAGATCAGAGTCTGCAGTCGCTGCTCTTCAATCTGAGCTTCCTGCAGCAAACGATCCATGGCTTCGCGGTTAGCAAGCTGCTCCGATTTCTCTCGCTGACGAATCTGATTCGTCTGCCGTGTGGAATTCACCGAAGAGTACGCATCAACGACTCGGCGTTCCAGTTCGTTTCGTTTTTCAGGAGCAACGCCTTCTTCGCTGCGAATCGTCTCCAGCATGTCCTTCAAAAGCGTCAAAGCGTATTCAGGCTGCTCGGCCGAAACGCGGCTGGCTTCGTCAATGGCAGCTTTGACAGACTGTACCAGCAACTGTGTCGCGATTTCTCGTTCTGCAGCAGCCCGGGACAAAGCATCTCCTTCTTCAGCACTCGGAGCTCCGAGCTTGTCGTTGCCGGAGTCTACCAGAGGCTCGGCCGGCTCATCGGCTGGCACAGGTGCAACGGGAGTTTCAACAGCACCGTCGCCATCCTGCAAAGCCGCAGCGAGGCCCGTTAAGGTCGCATTCCCGGCATCCAGCAGCAAAGCGTTGCGAACAATCGCCAAAGCCGTCTCTTTTTGACCGGCCTTCTGGAAACGCTCGGCCGCTGTAATGGAGTCAGTAATTGCCAGTTGGAGTTGCTGAACCGAACTTGTCAGTCCTTCGATCCCCACAACCGCAGAAGTCAAGCCGTCAGATTCCGCGGCTCGAGCAAACAAAACTCGAACTTCTTTACCGGCCTCTTTCGCTGACCCCGGTGCAGACTTCCAAACCAGTTCACTGCCATCGCTTGAGTGTCCGGACACTGTAAGACCTGCTGATGGAGAACCTTGTCCAAACAGCACGGTGTGTCGATCCGCTCGCAGAGCAACGCTGTCGCCTGCGGCCAGCTTCAGTCCGCTGCCAGAGACTTCAACGTCCTTCACGAACACAGGAGCCGCTGACATCTGTGTCGCCAGTCGCTCCGCCGAAGCGGCTGCATCCAATGCGACAGGCTGCTCAAACGTTCCACCAGTCTGATTCGCCAGAATACCCGGCAACTGAGTATCAATATTTGGCCCCAGCAGCAAAGCATGGAACGACACGCTGTGCTGAAGCAGTTCATCAACAAGGGAATCGAGATTCTTCAGTGACAATTGATCAGCCGCGCTGATTCCATCACCAATGTAAAGCACCGACATCGGTTCAGAGGTGTTTTCCGCAAATGCCGCTCGCAATCCCGATGTCAGATCCGTCGCACCCATCGGAGTGCGGGATGACAGTGTCTTCACGGACTGCTTCAGCTTCTCTGAACCCGTCAACTGAAAGCCGTCTGTCAATGGCTCGAAAGTTGAATCCACCGCAGCCACTTTGACCTGATGACCGGCTGGCAGACGCTCAATCAGTGCATTGAGCAACTCAATGCTGCCGTCCCGGAAGCGTCCGGTCTGGCTGGCGGATGTGTCAATCAGGATCACGTGACGACGAATCTCTGCGGGAATCGCCGAGGAGCGAATTGCGACGGCAAAGTGCTGCTGTCCCGCGACCGCTGGCGTGCGAAACACAACCGCGTCCGGAGCCTGCTGCTCCGTCTTAGTGTCAGCCATTACGGCGTGGCAAAATGCCGAAACGCCCAGACCAAGTGAACACAACGAACCCGCCAAATGCCGCATGAGAATTCCCCTGAGGTTCCGCAGAAGCAGACCGTCCGATGGACATGACCCGCACAACGATCACCAAACCGAGCGCCGTGCGCGAAGTAGTCTACAGTCGTTCTCGGATGAGCAGGAAAGGAATTCCCGGTAAAAACAGGCAGAACAAAGAGGCAGGGAAAAACTCGGCACAATTGGTCGTGCGAGGTGGTCAACTCCGCAAACTCCGCTGGCAAAGATTTCTGATTTTGCGGCTGTTTTTGCACTCTCCCCATTATTCCGGGCCGGCCGAACTCTTCGTCTTCGGTCTTTTGCCTACGCCGAATCGCCCCGAAAACCCCATGAAATTGAATCAATTTTGACGGTTGTGACGCCGATACACTTCCCGGGGCCGCCAAGGTCCCACGAATACCTCTGGAATTTGAGCCGGTTGCCGCGCGGGTGGGGACCTTCAATGGTGCGGCATTCCGGCTTTTTGACTTCTCTCCTGGCGGTCCTGCTGGCCACCTTTTCCGTCTCGATGCTGAATCGCCGGTCGGACGTAGGTCACGATAACCGCCGGACTCAACTCACCGAAAACGTCCGATCCAGTGTCGATTTGACTCCGGCTGCCACCGCAAAATCCAGACTTTGCGTTCAAGTCCGCGTGGGACAGAGGATCGCCGCAGATCCCACCCTGAGATTCCGGGTGCCTAAAGATTCGCTCGTAATCGTCGGCAGTCTCGACATTTCCGGGACCGCTCATTCGTTGATGATCAGCTCGCATCCGAACGAACAGTGGAGTACCGTCGAGAACCTCTCGTCACAACGTCAAGCCGACCTTCGGTACGTTCCATCTTCTCTCACATCGACGTCACAAAATGCATCGCTGGAGCCAGACGCCTGCCGTGTCCTTGCTACGATAACGGAGTGCCGCAATGCAACTCGCCCAACCAGCCCCGCGCAACCGTTGACAGCCTCGCCGCTCCGCCGATTCCTGATTCCTCATTTCGAACACGATCATATCGTTCAGCAGCCAGCAGAGGCGTCCGTCATCGCAGACGGATCACGTGTCAAGGTCTACGCAGACCTGTCTCTTGCCGACGGCAATTCTGACTTACCGCTGAATCACCCTCTGCGGAACACAGCGAACAGTGCCTGTATGATCATCGAAGATGAGTTGTTGCCACTGATTGAACGCTGGGTCGGCCGAATTACAGACATCGACGGCGATCATCGACTCTCCGTCGTGCTCACGGATCTTGATCGTCAAAAGTCCTCGAGGGAAACACCTGTCCTCGGTTGTGTCCGACGCAGTGATTTTCTGGCGGAAGATCAGAGGTCGCTCGCCGGCGACATCATTTACCTTGATCAGCACCTGCCGCCGCACGATCAGCTCCGGGCATTATTGGCTCACGAGTTAACCCACGCCGCCATTTTTTGCTTTCGTCACGAAGCAGCCGATGATTCGCCGATGAGGAATCATTCGGTTCCATCATGGCTTAACGAAGCGGCGGCACACTGGGTTGAAAGACAATTCTGCTCAACCCCGGCCGGCTATGCCGCACGCGAGGATTCATTCCGCCAGAATCCCGCCCAGTGCCCCATCATCCTCGGCGACGATGCTCACTTCCTGACCTCGCGGAGAAATGGCAGCCGTGTTGCCGGCTTCACGTTCCTGCAGCAGCATTTGAGGGCACCAATGGCTATCAAGGAACTCCTGCAGCTCTCCACGCCGTTCGACCAATCGATAGCAACAACAACTCAGGCCTCCTTCTCAGAACTCTTCCGAGAATGGACCATTCGGCAGGCCTGCGAAACCCATAACACGATCTCTCCTCCGCGTTCACGTGTCAATTGTTGCCCGCTGAAGTCCGCAGACGAGCAGCCCGTCCAGCGAAAACTGCATGGCACGGCATTTCTGGTCCTCCAATCTGAAGTTGATCAGGAAGTGGGTATCTACGCCAACGCGGATGCCCAGCTTCAGATCACCGTCGTGGTTCATGGCTCGAACCGGATCAGCACTGAATACTCTCCGGATCTTTCATCATTGACCAGACTCCAGTCCGCTGAACTGGAGATTGGACGGGCTACCACCACCAAATGAGCGTGCGCACGTCGCACACGATCCCGAGACCAGTGCTACGCAGCGTTATTGGCGCTGGCTCGCGAGACCAGCTTTGCAGAGATAATGATCAATACGACAGTCGCCAGAACAGTAACGCAAAGGCATGTCAACATCGAAGGCAGTTCGGGGGTGACCGGCAGGGCTTCTTCATACAACAGTCGCCGAAGTCCCGCGACACCATAGGTCAACGGATTGATTCGAATCAACCAGAACAGCCAACCTGAATCACCACCCGGAAAAAAAGCTCCTGACACCAGCCACATCGGCATCAGGAAAATGCTCATGATGGCATGAAATCCCTGCGTCGAGTTCATCGGCCATGCAATCACAAATCCCAAAGCCGTCAGCTCTGCGGCAATCAGAACCAGAAACACGGCCGCCATCAATATTCGACTCAGCGACCACGAGACATGAATGTCAGCGCCCGCCCCGATCCAGGATAACATGGGACCGATCAGCAGAAACAAGCCTGCTTGCAGAATGGCGAGAATGGTTCCGGCGGAAATCTTGCTGAGCACAATGGACAGACGCGAAATCGGTGCGACCAGAACTCCCTGAAGAAATCCCTCGCGTCGATCTTCGATGATTGAAATCGTCGAAAAGATGGCGGTAAAGAGTACGATCAGGGTCGCCACTCCGGGCAGGAAGTACTCCTGATAGCTGACTTCATGGGCCAGTCCAGCAGCCCACGACGGTGGCCGAAAAGATGTTCTCAGCCCGGCTCCGAAGAGCAGCCAGAAAATTACAGGCTGTCCAACAGCGCCGATGATGCGAGTTCGCTGTCGCAGAAACCGAAGCAGCTCACGCTGTGTCAATGCGATGATGGCTCCACTATGCATGGGAGTCTCCCGAAACCAGAAGTGATCGCCCCGTCAGTTCCAGAAAGACGTCGTCCAGAGAGGGACGAGTCAGCTCAAGCCCCTGAATCTCCTCGCGAAACTGGTTCAGCAGGATCGTAATCTGCGTGGCCGGATCGTTCACTCGAACCGAAAGCTGATTTCCGGTGACCGTCACTGTCGAATTGACGGCCTTCTCAACCGCTGCCTGAACTGAGGCTGCATCACGCATTCGTAATGTTAATCGCTCACCCGCCAGTCGACTCTGCAATTCAACAGGACTGCCCTCGGCCACCTTTTGCCCCTGATCAAGCAGCAGCAGTTGATCACATAATTCCGCTTCACTCATCAGATGCGTAGCGACCACAACAGTCGTGCCCGAGCCTCGAACATCGTTCAGCACCAGATCCCAGAAGTCCTGACGAGCGCGAGGATCCAGCCCGGACGTCGGTTCATCCAGCAGCAGAACACGCGGACTGTGCATCAATCCTTTCGCTAACTCAACCCGGCGTTTCAGACCTCCGGACAACTGTCCAACCAGAGTCGAAGCCCGATCAACAAGCCCGAAACGCTCCAGAAGCGACGCCATTCGCTCACGCAACACTGATCCTTTCAGACCATAAATGCGTCCATGGCAACTCAGGTTCTCTCGAACAGTCAACCGCACGTCAACGGCCGGAGATTGAAACGTGACTCCCAGTTGTTTCCTCACCTGATCCTGACTCGTGGACACATCATGACCGCAGATCTCAAGTTGGCCCTTCTGGACAGAAATGAGTGTACTCAACAATCGAAACAGAGTCGTTTTCCCCGAGCCGTTCGGCCCAAGAAGCCCAAACAGGCATCCCTCAACTACGGAGAAACTCAGTTCCTTTAGCGCGGTCCGTTCACCGTAGGAGTAACTCAGAGAATTCGCGTCGATCACTGTCGCAGGCATCGCATTGCGCCAGAAAAAATAAGCCCGGCGTCCAGAGGAAGCCGGGCTGAAGAGATTTCAAATGACAAGCCCCGAAACTACTCCGCCGGAGCAGGCTTTGCTTCGACCGGCGATTCTTCAGAATGCTCAGCCTTATGAGCTTCGAAATCACTGATCTCAGAGGCCCAGACGCCAGTCTGAGGAGCAACGTTCGTGTAGTACGATCGTCCAATGTCCGGAAACAGTGCCAGCGGCAGCCCAATTGCCAGAATTGTCGTTGGAGCCAGCAACACGTACTTCCAGTTCCCTTCAAACTTCAGGTGCATGAAAAACGCCATCACACACGTGGCTTTAGCACAGGCCACCGCCATCACCAAAACAATTGTCAAACCCTTCGGCATGTGCAGAACATCGAAGACAACCGACAGGGCCGTGCAGCCGCAAAGCACAAAAAAGATGGCCAGGTAGTTGACGTGATGAGTAGCATGATCATCGTGAGACATTGGAAACCCATTCGAGAACAAAACAACTTCTGAGCGAAACCGACAACAGAATTAAGACGACCTCAGATGATGTACAGCATCGGGAACAGGAAGATCCAGACAAGGTCCACGAAGTGCCAATACAGACCACTGTTTTCGACAAAGTCGGTCCACTTCTCGTTCAAACCGCTTCCCTGCTTCAGAACTACTGCAAAAAGAATCATCCCTACGATTACGTGGACCGCATGGAAACCCGTCATCAGGAAGTAGCAGGAAGCAAAGATGTTTCCGAACACAATTGGATGAGGATCGAAGACACCCGCACTGACATACGAGCCATACTGATCGTTCGCCTTCATTTCCTTCAACAGATCTTTCACTTCGTCATACTTCAATTCCGGAAACTTGTCGCCTTCCTTCAGGCTGTCACGTGCTGCAAGGTACTCCGCAGGCAAGGCGGGAACGGTCAGAGACACGTTAGCCACAATGTGCTGATGGAGATTCATCCACTTGCGATACAGTTCCAGATCAGCCGGAGCTGTGTCCTGATACTCGCGGAAAACATAATCCGGCATGCCTTCAGGTGGCTTACCGTCAGGAATCGCCGCAATCAGATTGACCAAATTGACGATGTCGTTTGGACGTTCCGTTACGACCGCTCCACCGTCGGTGTATTCTCGGAAACGATTTCGAACAACGACTTCCATTTCCCGGCTTACTTTACTGATCGCCTGTGTTGGCGTTTCTGCGATATGACCAGGAATAATGTCGTGCTGAATCTTGCCAAGATACTCAACAGACTTAATCCCGAGGAACAGGAAGGCCAGGATCATCGTGCCCATCAGGTAGGTGCGAGCCTTACCGAAATTCTTTTGGGCCATCGCCTCATGAGCGACAACGACCAGATAACTCGAGACGATCAGCACGAACGTGTTGACACCACCCAGCAAGACATTGATGTGTGTGTCATTGGTATCCGTCGGCCAGCCCGGAGACCCCAGTCGCAACACAATGTACGACCCGATGAACGCGGTAAAGAACATGATTTCTGTACCGAGGAACAGCCACAGTCCGAGTTTTGAGTTCGGAATGGGAATCCCCATTTTCAGGGCCGGAGGTGCTGCAGTGTGTGACATGGCGTTCAAGGCAATTCAAAAAGTCAGTCTCAGAGGCTGAGACGAATTCAGGACAACGAGACCAACCGAAGGTAATCGGCAACCAAACAAATCAACATCGCAGGAAGACAGATCAATGAACCAACCATCAACTGACGTGCTGTTACGTTGGTCCGTGACATAAAGAACCGGACAGTCAACCAGAGATAACCCAGCGACAGAACCAATGCTGCAGCCAGATATCCAGAACCAGCCAGTCCCACGAAACGCGGAAGACAACTGACAGGCACAAAAGCGACCGCGTAGACCAGTGCAACCCAGCCGGTTCGACGGCCTTCATCATGGAAGGACGGCAGCATCTTCAAACCCGCCGCCTGATAATCGTCTCGATAAATCCAGCCAATGGCCAGAAAATGAGGAAACTGCCATACGAAGAAGACCGCAAACAAAGCCAATGCTTCGGAAGTGAGTCCTCCACCGGCGGCAAACCAGCCCAGGACCGGAGGCATCGCTCCTGGAATTGCCCCCACGGTCGTGCAAAGTCCACTCACTCGCTTTAACGGCGTGTAAACAAGCACATAAGTCAGCATCGTTAGCAAAGATGCGACGCTGGTCAGTTCGTTCACAAACAGATACAGAACCCCAGCCCCGGTCAGAGACAATGTAATTCCAAAGGCCGTCCCTTCAAAGCGAGTCATTCGCCCCGAAGCAATCGGACGATCGCCGGTGCGATCCATTCGAGAATCCGTCGAAGACTCCCAGACCTGATTCAGAACACTAGACGCAGCGACCAGACAGCAAATCCCGAAGACTCCGACCAACAACTGCGGCCATGCCACTGTGATCGGCGAAGCCAGCAAAAAACCAGCGAACACTGCCGCGGCCGCCATAACGATAATTCGCGGTCGAACCATTTGGCGGTAATCTGCAATTCGCATGTTCAGGTCAAGCCCGCGATAACCGACTGATCGAACCGCTTCTTTGCATTCCACAACCGGAGACAAGGCGCTCATACCGCTGTCCCCTTCCCGTCCGCGACACCAAACTCCAACCGCAAACCACACAGACAACCGGCTCGCCACAACTTCACGAGGCTGACAGCCGAAACCACGGTTGAAGCGAACAAAAACATTCCGCCCACGGTATGCAGTGAACAAATCACAGCTTGCGAAAGAGAGCCTGAAGTCGCCACATAGCCAATCATCGGCAAGCCAAAACGGGTCAAATAGGAGCCCGCTCCAAGCAGCAACTGGACAAGCAGCGCCGCCGCAATCCCCACACCCGATGTCCGCAATAGTGAACTTTGGCACCGAAGCAAACAGATCGACGCGCTGACACAAACAATCGAGGCAATCACGGCACCAATCAGATGCTCATTCAACATCATGTGAAGATGTCGAAGCAGTCCACCAAGTCCATACTGACCAAGCACAGCCAAAGGCGCTAAAGCAACTAAGGCGCCACCAACAGGTGTCAGACGTTCATCGCGATGGCTCAACCATTCCGACCATTTGTCAGAACAGAGTAAGCGGAACACAATGCACATGCAAAAGAATGACGCTCCCGTGATGCTATGCACCATGGCAAGGTGCTGACGATCAAATAGAACCCGCGCGCCGCCCAGAAGCCCCTGAAGGATCACGGCGACCAGAATGCTGAAGGCATAGGTTCGCACCCAGCCTTTTCCGACTCGCCGGGCGGCCACAGCAAGGATGATGCCGATGAATCCAATCAACATTCCCGCGAGTCTATGACCATGCTCCGTAAACTTCTCAGGATTCGTGGCGAAGTCCTGGAACCACGGGTAAAGAAGCATGTTGTGACCATCAGAAGATGGCCAATCAGCGAACGCCATCCCGGCCTTCAGCGTCGTCACAAGCGCACCCATGCCGATCGGAAGCAGTGCAACGACACAGGTTGTCGTCGCCAGCTTACGGATCAATGGGTGAACTGTTTCATGAGAAACTAACACTGGAAGATGTCCCGGAATGGCAAACAGTTAGTGACCGTGGTTTTTAGAGGCTTTATAGCCAGCCGGAGGTGGTGATGTCTGAAGAATAAAGTCCTGCCCCATTGCCTCAGCTTCCGGAGATGAGTACTCGTATGGCCCACGGTAGCAAACCGGGGGAACATCAAAGTTTCCATGTCCCGGCGGAGACGGAGCTGACCATTCGAGGCCGTTCGCACCCCACGGATTTCGTCCCGCCTTCTTTCCGAAGAAGAAGCTGAGCACAAAGTTACCCAGCAAAAGGAACTGAGCAAATCCCATGATGATCGCTGAGATCGTCATGAACTGATTCATCGGCAGGAGATGTTCAAGATAGCCATGCAGATACGGGTCTGCATATCGGCGAGGCATCCCGGCGATACCCAGAAGATGCATCGGGAAGAATGTGCCATTCATACCGATGAAAGTCAGCGCAAAATGCCACTTCTGCACACCATCATGCATTTCGCGTCCAAACATCTTCGGATACCAGAACTGAACCGCCGCAAACACGCCGAACAGAGTCGCCCCGAATAAGACATAATGGAAGTGGGCCACGATAAAGTACGTGTCGTGGAAGTAGATATCCACAGGCACCGCCGCCATGAAGATTCCGCTCAGCCCGCCGACCACAAACAACGCCACGAACGCAGCACAATTCAGGAACACCGCATTAAACTTGATATTCCCGTCCCAGATCGTACCAATCCAGTTGAACACCTTAATTGCAGATGGCAGAGCAATCATCATGGTCGATGTCATGAAGGTCATCCCCAGAGCCGGATTCATTCCGCTCGTAAACATATGATGCCCCCAGACGATAAACCCAAGTCCTGCGATTGCCGCCATGGAATAAACCATCGGCTTGTATCCGAACACCGGCTTGCGGCACATACAGGCCAACATGTCCGACACCATGCCCATCGCTGGAAGAAGCATAATGTAGACCGCAGGGTGAGAATAGAACCAGAACAAGTGCTGCCAGAGCAAAGGCTGCCCGCCACCAATCGTCGGTGCAGCGTTGTTCACAACAATTCCAGCCGGAATAAAGAACACTGAATGGATATCAGTCGGCAGAAGGCTGCTGAGTCGGTCGAACACGAGCATAAAGCCCGCCGCAGTCAGTACCGGCAACGCAAACGCCTGCAGAATCGCCGTGATGAACATTGACCAGATCGTCAGTGGCATCCGGAACATTGTCATCCCAGGAGCACGCATGTTAATGATGGTGGTCATGTAGTTGACTGACCCCATCATCGACGAAACACCCACCAGAGTCAGACCAAACAACCACCACGTCTGTGCCGCGCCGGAACCTGGTGCAGCGTCGGCAAGATCACTCAGCAGCGGATAACTCGTCCAGCCATTACCTGGACCGGCAGTGCCACCACTTGCCACGAAGCTGATCCCGAAGCATGCAATTGCCGGCCACATAAACCAATAACTCAACATGTTCAGCACCGGGAACGCCATGTCGTCCGCACCAATCTGCAGCGGAATCAGGAAGTTCCCGAAGGCTCCGGCAAGGACCGGGATGATCACAAGGAAGATCATCACCGATGCATGCATGGTAAACAGCATGGTGTAAAACTCAGGACTAATCTGACCGCCTTCGGTCTGAAACAGCCCGAACAACTTACCGACGATCGGCATGCTTCCCCACGGAAACGCTAGCTGCCATCGGACGGCGAGCGCTAACGCACCCCCGACCATCAGCATCAACAACGTAGTGACAAGGAATTGGATCCCGATCACTTTATGGTCGACCGAGAACACATATTTGGAAATGAAAGTCTGCTCATGGTGACCGTGAGCATGATCATCTACCTGGCCGTGAGCACCAATTGCGGGAGTTACAGTTGCCATGACAACAAACCTCAATGACTCTTAAAGCGACGCCAACGTCGCCGAACGGACCAAAAACTACTCTTCGTCAGACACAGACGCTGCTTCATCGGCAACGCCATCTTCATTCTGGTCAGTCTCAAGAGCGGAAAGATACTTCAGATAGGACTCTTGCGACTCTGCAATAATGCGAGCCTTCATCTTATAGTGGCCCCATCCGCAAAGCTCTGCACAGACCAGTTCATACTCCCCTGCTTTCTCAATCTCGAACCAGACCGGAATCACCAGCCCGGGAACAGCATCCTGCTTCACTCGCAATCTTGGAGCGAAGAAAGCGTGCTGAACATCCTGAGTTCTTAAATGGATCATGACCGGTTGCGAAACCGGTACGTGGAGTTCATTGACAAAGTACAGATCCCCTTCCTGAGGCACCGTGGCCAGATCGGTGCCCGGCTTTGGGTAACGAATTCTCCATTCGAACTGACGAGCGGTGACTTCAGCAACGGGAGTTTGTCGAGCTTCCTCAGGAAACCTCGACAACACACGAATATTGGCCAGAACTTCCAGCTGAGTCAGAGAAATGAACACCAACACGAAAGCCGGAACAATCGTCCACATGATCTCGAGCTTATGACTGCCATGTGAAAACATAGCCTTCTGTCCGGGCTGTTTCGTAGCACCTTTCCACAATGCGTAGCCAAGGGCCACCTGCGTGCCAACGAAGGTGACCGCAACGATGATCAGGATCAGATAAAACAAACCGTCAATTTGATGACCAAGTGAGGACATCGGGGCACTCGGGAACCACCAGTTGCGCGAAGGTGCAACAAGGCAGACGTAAAGTGCGACGATCGGCCAGAAAATAAAGAACAGTGCCCAAAACTTCTTCACGACTTAACTCCGAACAGGAATCCCTGCAGAGATCAAACATCAAAACGTCATACTAAGGAGCAACAGCAGCGGCCGCAGGTGCCACTACCGTAATCCCGGTTGCCCCAGGCTCTGTTTCAAACGGAATGCTCAGCACATAGTTAACAACGTGCCAGATATCTTCATGGGGCGTGTTCTTAAACGACGGCATTCGAGAACCCTTGATTCCCGCATGAATCCGACAGAAGAGATCAATCGGACGCCGTCCACCACGGAAGATCCCCGTGTGCAGATTACGAGGCTGATTCAAATTGTCCCACACGTCATGCAGACCAGCTTCACTGTACGGCTCACCAGTGATCGGATTCTTTTCATACGCGATTGTCTGAGGGCCGTTCCCCGCTCCGTCCACACCGTGACAGTCAGCACAGTTCAGCGTTTTGCTCAAATAAAGTTCTCGACCACGACGACGAGATTCCGGGCTGTCCGGTACACGAGGAACACTCGGCATAATCACCGCCTCTTCAGTGTCTGAGACTGACCAATCCTCGGCCATCCCATCACCAATCGAAACTGCTGCCTCAGCGATATCCCCAGCCAACATCTCCTTCAACTCAGCAACGATCTCATCGCGAGACTCTCCACCCTCAATCCGACTCGCAACCGCCTTCTGCGAATAATCCCCGGCCAGTTCGTTCACAAGCTTTCGCTCGTACTCACCTCGCAGGGACAGAAACCGAACATACTCAACCAATGCGTGAAGTTCGCTGTCAGTCAACAGCAGGAAAGACGGCATGTAGGTGCCAGGGATCCCATACTGCAGGATTCGCTTGATGTCTTCACGACTGGCTTTTGATACATCAGTCGTGGAAGTGAACTTAAATATCCCGTGTCGATAATCACGCGGGCGTGGTTTCATATACTGGGCAGTCGGTCCGGCACCATCCCCCGAAGTTCCGTGGCAATGACTGCAATGACGCATGTAAAGAATTCTCCCGGACTGCATCACTGTCCCACCGTCGATCACACATGTGTCACCTGCGGCCAGCACACTCGAAGGCAGACCTTCCAAAGTGGCTTGTCCAGTCTTCGCATCCCAACTGCTGATCAGCAATGTCTCACCAGCCCCCGCACCGCTGACAATTTGCACCGATGAAGCGGAACCCGGCAGAGTCTTCCCTTCTTCCACTGAAAACTTGACGGTCGCAACGCCTTCAGTGGCGGAATACTCAGCGACCGTCGACGGCGTTCCACCGAAATCGACCGGAAGCTTCAACCACGCTTTCAGGTCCTGCGGATCACCGAAACGATCGTCCAGAAGTTGTTTCACTCCAGGAACAGACGGTGATTGCTCAGAATCGCCCTTAAACCCATCCTGCGCTTCAGGAATCAGCGAAGTCGTGCGATCGCTGTACACGAAACATGAATCGTACTCCGAACATCCCCCTGCGACGACAGCCGTCAGCACGGGGAACAGGAGAAACTTCTTCCAACTGGGAGTCAGTGACATTCCCAAAACCTCAGCTCAGTAATGAACCCGGAAAACCTGATATTCAGCCACTTACAGCTTCAATTTTTCAACGGGATAATCAATCTGCAGCTCTGTGGTGCCGCCCGACTGAATCTCCACCGCCAACTTCCGCTCGATATAGTTCCCATCAGCCGCTTCGTGCCACACCACGAAAGTGTGCTCACCAGCCGGCAGATCCGGGATACTGAATCCACCATTCGCATCTGTCACTGCGTAATATGGATGATCCAACGGTAAATGATAAGCCTTCATCCAGCCATGAAAGTCGCATGTCACTGCAAACGGAGCAGTCTCCGCCTTGCTATAAGTGAACTCAACCTGACCAACGCGATCACCCGCTCCAACCACCGAGCTTATGCTGGTGTTTCGATTGGGATATGTGTGGGTGTTGTGCGCAACGCTGTCATCACTGAGCACCTTAACCAACTGCCCAGTTGGTACAACAACGCAGTGAGGAATGAAGCGGCAATTCTTTTGATCAAAGAAGAAAGGATCACCGGGGACTTCCAATTTTTTCCCGTTCTTCGGTGCCTTCGCCAGGTAAATGAACACGTTAGCAACACCGTTGGCTTCACCGAGGACCAGACGTTCATCTGGAACGTCCACGGCCGCGCAGACTTCCTTGTCCTTAACATCCGAACCCATCGCAATCAGCGGCGGCAAACCACCACGTTCGCCTTTCAGGACGACTTTGCCCGAGAAGCTCCCCGGCGTACCCGCCTCAGCCGCCGCATCTCCCTCGCCAGCAGCCTCCTCGCTTGCATCCGTAGAATCGGCCACGACGAAAGACACCCGCGGCTGAACATAGGCCCCACCGGGATACTCACCGCAACCAGCCCCGAAGGCCAGCAAAAGCAATGCAGAGTTAAAACAAGGCTTCTTCATGGAGATCAACCAGTACAAGCAATCAAGAACCGCTTCAGGAACGCAACTCTACCAAACTCACTTACTCAGCACCGGCCGCGTTATCAGGCTTTGCAGAATCCGCAGGAGCCGACGGTGCGGCACCTGGAGCCGTCGGCGGCGTATAGGTCGTCGGGCCGATGTCCTCCATCAACCGTGTGTAGTTCATCAAAGCATCTCGAGTCGCATTGACATGAGAGTCAGGATCACCCTTGAACAGATCCGGCAACTGAGTCGTGTTGTTTTTGGGATAGTTCACTGGCATCGAAGTGTATGGGGTAATCCACGATGGCTTATAAAGCCACAGCTTAACCCATTCCGGTCGCAAACGGTTTTGAACCAGGTTCAGGTTTGGCCCCTGAATATCTTTCGCAGGATCCGAAGCCTTGAACTTCTTACCGGCCAACGAATGACACTTTCCGCAAAGCGGACCATTCAGCGTCCGCCACGATTCGTTCAGGTACGACTGACCTTCATCAAGCAATTGAGCATGAGCCAGCTCTGCTTCTTTCATAGACAGGTAGTCTGCGTCCGTCGAAGGATTTTCCTGATAAGGGAACTCAGCTCCGTCCGCAGCGGCAAAGTA
>JBIIIF010000380.1:0-5124 GCA_044235005.1 Planctomycetaceae bacterium
CGACCAAATCCTGGGGAGTTTGAAAGCGTCCGGCGGGATCTCGCAACGTCATCCGCCGCACGATTGCATCGATCGGATCCGGCACGTCGGCGCGAAGACTTTTGACCGATGGCGCGTCTTTGGAACATCGAGCCATCAGGACCTGAAGCGGATTGTCACCCGGAAAAGGAACACGGCCCGTCAAAAGACGAAACAGAGTACACCCAAGACTATAGACATCGCTGCGGATGTCGACCGTTGCGGTATTCCAGCCCTGTTCCGGCGACATATAATCCGGTGTGCCCATCACCTGACCGGCCTTGGTGACCGAAGTGCGTTCTTCACCGTCAGTGCTCAACCGAACAAGCCCCATGTCCATGATCTTGACGATACCCTGGCCGTCCGTGGACCAGTCGACGATCAGGTTGCCCGGCTTCAGATCTCGATGAACCATTTTCTGTTCGTGAGCATGCTGCAGTCCGATCGCTGCCTGTCGGACAATATCACAGGCCATTTCGACTGGAATCAGGGAGACTCGTGAAACAATACGATCGACCTGATCGCCGTTCACGTATTCCATCACCATGAAATCCACTTTGCCGACGCGACCGGCATCCAGTGTTCTGACGATGTGTTTGTTGTTCAGCAAAGACGACGCGCGGATTTCTCGACGGAAGCGATTCACAAGCGTCTGATTTCCTGTAAGCTTGCGAGACATCACTTTGATGGCCACGGTCGCGCCGGACATTGTGTCAATCGCCCGAAAGACGTGCCCCATACCGCCTTTGCCAACCGGTGTCAGCAGGCGATACTTTTCGAGGACGAATCCGGTCTGCCCTTTCAGCAGTTGATTGGCCTGCCACTGAGTAATCAAGTTTCGGGAAACAAATTCCTCGGCGACCACTTCAGAAGACAGTTCACCCGCGCCGGATGTTTTCGCGGCGTCGCGGAGCGTCTTCACCAATTCCTGCGCAGACTCTATCTGAGGCGACGTCAGCAGGCCGCTTTTTTTCAGGAGCAACAGGAATTCGGTATAATGCAAATCCGGCATGGCTGCTTTGTAATCGCAGCCATGCCGGATTTGAATGGTATCGACCTGTCAGATTGCCGAACAAAGACGGAACAAAAGAACCCATTGCTGCCCGTGACTCCGTGGGCTCCGGGAAGCCTCGAAGAATCGAGCAGCAATGGGCTCAGTGAACTTATAGCCATCGCAATGGCTTGCTGGACTAGTGGCAGTGGCGATGTCCGCGACCGTAGCCGCCATATCCGCCGCCGTACACGGGGACTCCGTAGACGGGCACTGAATAAACTGGAGCAGGTCGGTAGACAGGGTAGGCGCCGTAGCCATGTCCACCATAGCCGCCGCCGTAGCCACCGTATGGGTAGCCAAAGCCACCGCGGCCGCTGCTGTAGGCAAAGTTGTTGTACCCGTTGCCGAACGAGATCGAAAAGCTGCTGGCCGAACGGCCATAATGGCGATGGTCAGCCCTCGCCGTTGAAGCACCTGCTGCAGCCATTCCCACCAGTACCGCCACAATCATCATGAATCGTTTCATTGTCAGTCACCTCATATTGAGTTGAGTTGGGGAAAAAGGGCCCGAATGTTCTTTGTCATTCCTTGTGACCGGACATAGAAGTGTTTCAACCAGACATTTGCTCCGTGGCTGGCTCGCACACATCCTGACTCCGAATCATTCGGGCTCGTCGCATCCAATATGGAAACCCGGTTCCCTCCGAGATTGTTTGCGGAGGAAAACTAAGGCGAAGCGAATGCCAAAGACTTAAATGTTTTTGTGCCGATTCCGTAAATCATTCGGGCGATTGTATTTACAGCGATGACTCCGCTAAAACTCCGTCGTTGGGTAACCCGCTTAATGATCATCAGTCTGATGTCGACTGATGTCAGATTGAATACAGAATGACGTAACAGGTCGAAGTGAATGGCGCATGAGATCCCCAATGAAGAACTCGCTGACAACTCGCGTCCGAGCTGGTTGCTGCCGGTGCTGGTTTCCGTTTCGATCGCCATTTTTCTAATGCCGACACCGGCCGGAATGCCTGTTGCCGCTCATCGATTGATTGCGGTGGCCGCGTTGATGGCCGGTCTCTGGATGACGCAGGCGATTCCTTTAGCCGCGACCAGTCTGCTTCCGTTGGGTCTGTTTCCGCTGTTGGGCATTCAGTCGGCGAAGGAAACCAGCAAGGCTTTCGTTGAGGACAGTTTGTTTCTCTACATCGGCGGCATGATCATCGCCCTCGGGATTGAACGCTGGGGACTTCATCGCCGGATGGCTCTGCATATCGTCTCGCTGGTTGGCGTGAGTCCGAAAAAGATGGTTCTGGGGTTTGCGATTGCAACCTTTGGTCTCTCGATGTGGATCAGCAATACGGCGACCACCATGTTGATGCTGCCGATCGGACTGGCCATGCTGAAGATTCTTGATGAGGGAGACGAGAGCTCGACAGCTCTTCGTTCAAAGCGACTCGCCGTCCCGCTGCTTCTTACTCTGGCCTATGCCGCAACATTGGGAGGCATGGCGACACTGGTTGGCAGCCCAACGAACAGTCAGGCGATCGGGATCTACCGCAAGCAACTGCCCAATGCACCGGATGTCTACTTTTCGGAGTGGCTTCTCAGTTGCGGCCCGATTGCATTGTTTTATCTGGGAGTCGTCTGGCTGGTTCTGACATGGGGGCTTCCAGGCAAAACCGATCAGGATGACCGGCTGCAGATGGCACTGCGAGAACGTCTGAAGTCGCTGGGCCGTGTGACCGCACCAGAGCTGCGAATGACCATTGTTTTTGGGCTGACGGCCATCTTGTGGGTGACTCGGCAGCCGTTAAAAGTGGGCGACTTCACGCTGCTCCCCGGGTGGCTGGAATACTACGAGATGATCTTTGTGAAGTTGTCGTCCAGCATGGGAACTCCGGAAGCAAAACTTCCCGCGAAAGATATGATCACGGACTCCACCGTCGCCATGTTGATGGCCGTGCTTTTGTTCTTGTTGCCATCCGGACAACGGGACGGAAGAGCTCGTTCTATTCCATTGATGGATTGGACGACCGCCAATCGATTGCCCTGGGACATGATTCTGTTGTTCGGAGGTGGCTTCGCACTGGCTTCCGGCTTTGAGTCGACTCAATTGGCCAGTTGGCTGGGAGCAACGCTGCAGGGACCATTGCAGTCAATGCCGGCGTGGCTGGTCGTGGCCATCATGTGCATGATTCTGATCATGATGACGGAACTGACCAGTAACGTGGCTACCGTGAGTGCCGTGTTGCCGACATTGCTGGCGATGGCAGAACCTCTGGGGCTTGATCCTCGGATGTTATTCGTTCCGGCAACATTGGCCGCCAGTGCTGGATTTATGATGCCGGTGGGAACGCCGCCGAACGCGATTGTGTTCAGCACCGGACGCATTCCATCCGGAGAAATGGCTCGGCGAGGACTGTTGCTGAACATTCTGGGTGTCCCGATCCTGACTGCCGGGACTTATCTGTTGATTCGGCCGGTGATGGGAATTCACTGAGGACGGCTTTTCAGAGGTAAAGCTGATGCATCAATCTTTGGAGATTCAGTTCACCCCCCGCCAGAGATGAGCGATCATCGAGCACGTGAGTTGAGATGAACCAAGACTATTCCTTTTTCTCTTCAATCTCTGTCGAAGATTGATCTGTCGTTTTGTTCTCTGTCGAAGATTGATCTGTCGTTTTGTTTTTGATGAAGAGATCATCGACCGTGACGACAATTGCGGCGGCATAGCTCCTGGCCACGGCCTCACCGACAGAACCGCGAGCCACAAATCCGGATTCATCTGTGTCGACAGTGAAGCTGACAGCACGTGAGCCGCCGAGCGACATTGCTTGCTGAAAGACCTCATGATACGAATCATCGGCCTCGTCCGGGTCCGGATAACCCATGAAGTCATTCGCCATATACGTCAGCAGCATTGAAGTACCAGAGTAAAAATGCTGATGCAAAGTTGTAAAGCCTGTGGCATCATCCTGTGGATAGTCAGCCCAGCGTTGCAGATCTGCTTTGGCTGTGAAGATCGGTGTTGAAATCCGACCGCCTGCTTCGCGACAACGTTCCACTGACTGACGGATGATCTCATGAGCATTCTCGCCGCCGACAGCAAACCAGAGACATGAATCGACATTGGTGAGATACGCGTGAGTGAACTTCATCGGCTCCAGCCTCGTATCCGCCGGAACCAGCATCTTCAAAATTGCCATCTCATGGAGTTGAACTAATTCAGTCTGTTTATCGAGTTCCCCATCATCATTTGTTGCAGCGTGAATCGCCGCCAGAAGCTCAGGATTGTCATTCAGTTGGATGCCACCATAGATCACGCCGCCGGATTCCTTCGTCCAGCCCAGCTTCACGCAGAACTCGACGTTGCCATGTTCCGCCAGAGAAGCGAGTGACTTATACCAGGTAAGCTGAACGGTTCGTTCCGAATCGGAATGATCCGCACTGTTGGTTACGTCCTCTGTGACACTCGCCAGGTAGACACTGACAACATTGCGCCATTCCTCCGGCAGGTGAGCCGCCAGATAAACGGTTGCAGCCGCATCGTCGTTCAGGATTGGAGCAACACGCCGCTCCGGCGATCAAACCTCACGCAGAGTTCGCCCGAGATCACTATACCTGCGTGCGTTGATTCGAAATTCGCCCTGGACGGGATTCTCATCAAACGGCACTTTGATCCATGTTGAGACCTTTTCCGTATCAAACATAGCCGATCGAATCAGAGCAAGCCCCGCGTCGCCAGCACTGCGACGCACTGCATATTCCTGCTCTGGTTCTTCATCGCGTTGCTGCAGTTCCGCACCCGCCGCCGTGCTGAGGGCGTTCCAGCCCAGCATGCGGATCCCCATGGGAATTCGATCCGGATGAAACACGACTTCTCCACCGACATCCGCGTTTTCCATCTGTCGCAGTGAATCCCCCGAGGGCAGGTTCATTGTGTGCAGAGCATTGGTCTGGCTCTCAAACAGAAAACCATCGTGGTATCGAAAGTAACTGGTACTTGTCGAACAGTAATCTCGAAACTTCTGGCCGTTCTCTTCAATGACCCTACCTTCATCATTCGAGTCAACAGAACCGACAACGACGCCAGCTCCAGTGGTAGAGCCACC
>JBIIIF010000014.1:0-54463 GCA_044235005.1 Planctomycetaceae bacterium
ATGAAAATTGCCTTTCCGCTGACTTGTTTATGACGAGGAGCAATCGAGATGTCTTCCTTGGATTCATCAGTACGCACCTTCCGCTCGTCCGCTGTAACCCCGGCAAACAGAGCCTTTAGAAGCATGAATTCGGACTGTCTGTCGGCGCTTCAGACGTGTGATCAAATTATTCGTCTTAAGATCCCTAACCTGCTGCGCCTGTATCTGAACCCGTTCGTCGCTCAAACCTGCGTCGCGCTCGCAGAGATGGTGTCGGAGGTGTGGCCAGCGACTGGAAGTGAAGGGCGCCGTTCATCGTTTCTGGCGAACTCTGGTGAAGAAGCCCTGAGCGGAGCGCTCAAACTGGCGCGTTACGCGCAGAATGTCGGCTCGCCAAAGAGTGTCTCAGCGGCAGAACACGGGACTTTAGCCACTCGTGTCTTTCTGGTGGATGACGGAAATCACTTCCGGAACTTCGCTTCGACCGTAATTCAGTCAGTTCAGCCGGAAGATTCTGACGAACACACGACGATCGAGTTCATTCCAGAGATGCACTCGATGTCGATGGCGCAGTTTATTGCTCGAATCGAGCTTGCGGATGTCTCTGAAGGTATTCTTGTACTGTCACCAGACGCTTTGCGAGATGTTCATCGCTCCAGAGATTTTCAACAGGCGGTGATGCAGTTCTGCACTAGTGATCGATGCATCCTGATCGCCGGTATCGATCATGATTTGTTTTCTGACCGAGCGATGCTTCAGGACGATCGACTGGTCCCGGACATTGTGGTGTTTGATGAGTCCTTTACACGGCGTCAGGTTCCTTTCGGAGCGTTCTCGGCTCGCCCCGAACTTGCCGCATTGTGGACAGTGAAGGGAATGACGAATTTCCATTCCACGACCTTTCAGCCGAACACGGTTTCGACGATGCACTTTCTGAAGTGTCTTCATGAACAAGACGAACCGTTTTATCGGCAACTTCTGCCTTCACTAAAACCGCTGCTTGTTGACCATGATCTGCTGCACAAGACGTTTCGGGAGTTGTTCAGTGCATCGCTCGCGAAGTTAATCTCACTCGCCGGATACGACCAGGATGATGTGACCGCATCCGGACACTACATCCGAGTCGGAAACAAACGCATCTTTGATGGAGTTGGCGGTGTCGCCTGCAGTCTGCGTGGTCACAATCCAACGGACTGGGCGAAAGAGATTCGCGAGTTTGATCTCGTGGAAGACATCCGAGGTGAAGTGCAGCGGCGTTTGGAGGCACTGACCGGACTTCCGCATCATGTGCCGGCGGTCAGCGGTGCCGCTTCCGTGGAACATGCGATCAAGCTGGCGTTGACGGCTCATCCGTCCGGGTCCACGATTGTGGCGTTTCAGGGGGGATTTGGTGGCAAGACTCTTTTGGCGTTGTCTGGTACCGCCAAAAGGTTCTATCGGCAGAACATAGATCCTTTGTATGCCAATGTCGTCTATCTGGATCCGTTTGCGGACGATGCAGCAGACAGACTGCAACAGATTGCCGAGCAATCTCCGATTGCCGTGATGCAGCTCGAACTGATTCAAGGCGTCGGTGGTGTTCGCGAGATCCCGGAGACACTGTTGCATAGCATTGAGGAAGCTCGGCGGCGGACCGGAGCGTTTCTGTTTGTCGACGAAATTCAAACGGGCATGTTTCGGACGGGGCCCTTCGTCAGATCTTCGGGCAAATCCATTCAGCCCGACCTGTTGACGATCGGAAAGGGAATCAGCGACATGATGTTCCCGTTCGCTTTGACGCTCTATTCGGATCGCATCGACGATCTCTTGAAAGCTCGAAAATCAACACTCGCCTCAGATCTGCAGAACAAGTATTCGTTTGAACTTGGATATCGAGCATTGCTGAATACTCTGCGGCGAGCTGAACTTGAAGACGTAAGCGTTCAGGTCTCCAGGGCTGGGCAGCAATTTCAGGAAGAGTTGACTCGGCAGTTGCACGGCGTGTCACTAGTACGCGAAGTTCGTTGCTATGGACTTCTGATCGGTATCGAACTGAACTGCCAAAAGAGTCTGATTCAGCGAGTCGGCTTGAATGCGGCTCAGTTGTATCTGTTGCAGATGATGAATCATTCCCGGCGCCCGGTCCTGATGGGATTCTGTCAATACGAACCCCACATTCTGAAGTTTACGCCGCCTCTGACAGTCACCGAGGAAGAAGTCGTTTCCGTCTGCAAAACAATCGCGGACACGCTGAAAGCGTCGACGG
The DNA here is from genome assembly GCA_044235005.1 of Planctomycetaceae bacterium. GTDB lineage: Bacteria > Planctomycetota > Planctomycetia > Planctomycetales > Planctomycetaceae > SXXK01. The sequence goes on from JBIIIF010000014.1 coordinate 2,225, forward strand.
TTGGAATGTTGTTCACAGCGATTTCAGCACTATGGAGAAGAAGAAAGTGAACATCCTTCGCATTAACTTCCTGGAGTTGTACCAGCGACATCTTTGTCGCCATGGTCAGTTCGGAATCAATGTCTGGCATATCATTGCCGTCTACGGCGTCTATTTTTCGCTGGTCTCGCTGGCTGCGATTGCCGTGCGAGCAATCCTGCCACAGGCCACGGTCGCCGTTCAGTATTGTGTCCTGACCCTGTTGTTTGTGCCGTATCTCGCTGTTCTCCTGCGAAACGTTCCGGTTGCGGTGTTTTCACTGACTGCCTTGTCGGCCGTGTTTCTGATCGTGGTGGCTGTGGCCACCCCCGGCATTCCGTTTTGGCTGCACCTGATCCTGATTCCCGCATGGCATCGCGTGCAACTGATCAGTCATCGCCGCTATACGGTGCATCATGACATGTCCGCGTTCGACCAAACGTATAAAAAGGGACGGACACTGTTCCTGCTGCTGGCCGTTTACGAGCTTCCGATTCTGCTGCAATACCTTGCGTTCGGTCGCAAAGACTGGGTGAGATAATCTGCGGGATGGCTCGGACTGCAGACGCAAATGAACCCCGAAGTGAAAGGATTATTTCAGACAATCCCGGAACTCATCAATTCCTAACAGTTCCCACGCTGAATCTTCTTAAAACTGTAGACACTTCGCAAATCGGGCGCGTGCAGGAGTGTCGCTCTTCTTTCCGCAAAAAGCAGCTTCTCTCGCGGAGCAAAAGACGACACTGATCAACCAACGGCCTGCGGCCTATTCATTAATGTTCGAACGAGGAAGAATTGTGGACCGTTCAGGATTCTCAGGGCGTCGTGAGTTTCTTCTGCAGTCCGCTGCGGTACTCGGTTCATGGGCAGTACCGCAGTCGCTCCGCAGATTGCTTGCGGCGCCTGTCCGGAGCATCGTGGCCGGTGGCCTCCGCCCGGCTCCGGACGAAACAACTGGCCTTCCGCTGCTCATGCTGCCTGAAGGTTTTCGGTATTCGTCGTTTGGATGGACTGGCGATTTAATGAGTGATGGAGTTGTGACTCCGGACCAGCATGATGGGATGGGAATTATTGCGAATGCGGACGGAGTATTGACCATCTGTCGCAACCATGAATGCAGTCTCAGCGGCGAAGCATTTGGCAAGTCGATTGCGGCATACGATTCAAAGGCAACTGCAGGTTGCTCAAATCTGACCTTCGATTCTGTCAGCGGTCGGTGGTTGAAGGCGTGGAGCAGTTTGTCCGGGACGCTGAAGAATTGTGCGGGCGGACCGACACCGTGGGGAACATGGCTCAGTTGCGAAGAGACTGTTCTGGAAAATGGTGATGATGACGATGGCGTTGTGATGCATCTGAATCAGCCTCATGGATATGTCTTTGAGGTTTCTGCAGATGGCACGGTCGCTCCGGAGCCACTGAAATCCATGGGCCGATTTGTTCATGAAGCCGTGGCTGTCGATCCCATGTCAGGCATCGTCTATCAGACAGAAGATCGAAAACCGGCCGGTTTTTATCGGTTCGTGCCTCGCGAAAAGGGAAAGCTGTCGAAGGGCGGAATGCTGCAGATGATGAAGGTCGAAGGCGGAAGCGATTTGAGTCTGAACGCTGAAACCGGCCGATCGTACGACGTAACGTGGGTGACAATCGAAGATCCGGATCGAGCTCATTCGCGTGGCACGAAGGATGAGGGCGGAGTTTATGAGCAGGGTCATGCTCAGGGCGGTTCGGCCTTCCAGAAGCTGGAAGGCTGCTGGTGGGGAAATGATCGCTGTTACTTCGTGGCCAGCCATGGCGGCCGAAAGCAAAAGGGACAGGTCTGGGCTTACACGCCGCGGAACGAGACGCTCGAATTGATCTTTGAATCACCATCGTCGGATGTACTGGACTGTCCGGACAATTTGTGCGTGAGTCCGCGAGGTGGGCTTGTTCTGTGTGAAGACGGAGATCGTGTTCCGCAGAAGCTTCAGACTCTGACACGTGCCGGTCACCTGACAGAGTTTGCTGCGATGAATGTGCAGCTCAATGGAGAACGCAACAATCTGAAGGGCGACTTCAGAGATTCAGAATGGGCTGGGGCCACGTTCAGCCCGGATGGGAAATGGTTGTTCGTGAACAACCAGGTGCCCGGCATCACTTTCGCCATCACCGGCGACTGGCAGATGCTTGGGATCTAGTACGGCGAGCGGTTGGGCGTCAGCCCTCCGTGTCTCGTCCACAGGATTCGTTGGTCCACGCAGATTTGACTTCTTCAAAACGCAGGTTGAACACTCCGGGATCGCCGTGCGCGCAGAATCGGGGTCGCATTAGCGGTCAGCGGTTCTCGGTGGAACATGACTGGTATTTTGGCAGATACGAACTCTGCAATTTTGAATATCGGCACTCTGGATGTCGCGGTTTATGAAACACGATGAGCGATGCATGGAGGGCTGACGCCCTGCCACTCGCCTAAGAAGATTCTGTTTGTTCTTTGTTCTGGTTCCGATTTTGAACTGAAGAGGAGTTAAAGATGAAGATGACGAAGAAGCGTTTGGGATTTACGTTGATTGAATTGCTGGTGGTCATTGCCATTATTGCGATTCTGATTGCTCTTCTGCTGCCAGCGGTCCAGCAGGCTCGCGAAGCAGCTCGCCGCACACAGTGTAAGAACAACCTGAAGCAGATCGGTCTGGCTCTGCATAACTATGAAGGCACTTACGGAGTTCTGCCGCACGCGATGTACGGAAACGCCGTCGTTCCATGTACGACCAATCAGGACAATGGCTTCGGCTGGCTGGTTTCTCTCCTGCCGATGATTGAACAGTCTGCGTTGTACCAGCGAATTAATCCCCAGGGCCAGCCTGGAATCTTCAACGCGGCGATGATTGCTCAGTTCTATCCCGGCAACACGATCATTCCAGGCGGTAACACGGTTCTGCCGGCTTATCTGTGTCCATCGTCGGCAATGCCAGTGATCGTTCCGGCGACCTGGACTGTTCCAGGCTTTTCCGGCAGCCTTCCAGCGGACAAAGTTGAAGCCGTTGGTTATGCAACAACAAGCTATAAGGCTGCAGGTGGTTCTAACTCCGGTGACTTCGGGATGATGCATAAGGCCTGTGAAGGCGGAGGAGTACGATTCCGTGATGTGACAGACGGCTTGAGTAATACCATTATGGCCGCCGAGTCAACCTATGCGAGCACTGATGCCAGCGGAGCCAATCGTCAACTTGGCACAGGAGCCACGGAGTTCCGCGATTGGCCAATCTGGATTGGTTCAGGAAACCAAAGCGATGAAGCGATTCGAATCAACGGTCGCTTTAATAGTCCAATCAATGCTCGTACCAGCTTTAACAGGATGTTTCAGGCAATCAACGATGACAATGCCTTCAGCTACCACGTTGGTGGGGCTCAATTCGTATTAGGCGATGGCTCTGTCCGATTCATCAGCGAGAACATCAGCAACCAGACTTATGACTGGTTGCACGATAAACGTGACGGCATGGTCGTGGGAGAATTCTAGTATGAGTCTGATCATGAAGAGTTATCGAGAATAAATTGAGTCGCCCCCTCCTCTTCGGTAACGAGCGAGGAGGGGCTGCCTTTGGCTGACCTCTAATGGAAACATTTTGATTCGGAATTCGTGATGAAAACAAGTCGATCACTATCGCTCGTTCTTTTTGCTCTGGGACTCTCAGGATGTTCTGAGGGACTTAAAGAATTCCCCTGTGCCGAAGCATCCGGGATCGTGTTGTGCGAAGGGGAACCTGTTCAGGGTGCTCAGGTCTACTTCTCTCCAAAGATGACCGGAGAATCAGCCGAAGTTGGTAAACCAGGGTTCGCCTTCACTGATGAGGCCGGGCGCTTTGTTCTTTCAACGTACGGCTCGGGTGATGGAGCTGTGGTGGGTCCACATATCGTTCGCGTGACGACCAGCAATGAGTTCCCTTGCAACTGCGTTGGGGAAGAAACGCGGGATCTGATGGATGTGGAGATCGTCGCCGACAAGGAAAACGATTTCAAAGTCGAACTGCCGAAACAAACCGCACCGGTTCAGAAGAACCCGTTTGACGATGTGGAGGAGAAGAAGTAGTCCGAATCGATCTAAGCGAACTCCGGCAACTTCGCTCTGACGTCTTTTTGTGTTCAGACAGTAAACGACTGGCAGGAATACCGATCCCGAGTGGTAATCGACAGTATGTCTTTAAAATTTCGCTCAACGGCCGCAATGACTGCTGATCCTGAAGGTCGCTTCGAGGCATTGCGGGGGTGGATGTCGGAACAGGTTTCGGCGTCCAGTCTTGTCATCTTTCGAAGTGCCTTCGGGCTGACGATGGCGTTCTGGGCGTTTGACTATCTGCGGACAGATCGAGTTCGCCTGTTGTGCGCGCCGGATATGTTCCATTTCACCTATTCGGGTTTCTCGTGGGTTCAGCCATGGCCCGGTCATGGCATGATTGCCCATTTTTTGGTGATGATGCTTGCGGCGATCATGATCGCCTCTGGTGCCATGTATCGAGTCGCCACGGTGGTCTTTGCAATCGGGTTTACGCACTTCTTCTTAATCGATCGGACCAACTACCAGAACCATTACTATCTGATCGTGCTGCTCAGTTGGTTGATGACTATTCTGCCGGCGAATCGAATGTTCTCTGTAGACGTGCTGAATAGCTCGGTCACAAGCTCAGGAATGATTCCGCGATGGTGCCTGCTGCTCTTGCAGTTCCATATTGCTTTGCCGTATTTCTTTGGAGGAGTTGCCAAGATCGATGCAGACTGGCTCAGTGGTGAACCCATGAGGAACATCCTCAGGATTCAGGGCAGGGCAGTGGATATTGAGGGCTGGTTGAGTGAAACTGCGGCGGCTTACCTCTTCACGTGGGGCGGAATGCTTTTCGATCTGCTGGTTGTTCCGTCGATCTTATGGCGGAGGACTCGAATTGTCGGATTTCTTCTTGCGATCGGGTTTCATCTTTCGAACAGCTTAATGTTTAGCATCCATGTGTTTCCATGGTTGATGATTGCTGCAACAACCGTGTTTTTTCCACCGGATTGGCCCAGCAGAGTTTTGCATCGGCTAAGTCCGGGTACAAAGAGCATCGAACCTCGTACATCGTTAACGGAAACAGCCAGCAGAATTTCAAAGTCAGTAGTGTTTGTTCTAATGGCCTACTGCGGTTTTCATGTTCTCTGGCCGATGCGTCATTTGCTGAATGACGGAAATACCGGCTGGACTGAACAGGGGCATTATTTCGCATGGCGGATGATGCTTCGCGGCAAGACCGTGGGGCTGCGTTATTATCTGACCGATCCGGAAACAGGTCTGACGCAGCAGGCAGATATTCGACAGTTCCTGAATCCCGAACAGCAAATAAAATTCGCCAAAGATCCAAAGATGATCCTCGATCTGGCTCATGGGCTGGCCGCGGAGTCGCTAAGGCGAACAGGGGAACGAACGGAAGTGCGGGCTCTCGTTCTGGCGTCACTCAACGGCCGCAAACCACAATTGCTGATTGATCCGTCCGTTGATCTGGCGACTCAACCCAGCTTCGCTTTTCATCATTCCTGGATTGTTCCGTTGCAGGAGCCCCTGCGAAAGGAACCGTGGACAGTTCCTCTGAATGAATGGGAACGTCACGTTGATTTGCCTAATCTTCCCTTCCTGAATCCTCAAACTCAGATCTCAGCGAACCATCAATAACAGGACGACATTATGTTCTTCGGAACTAAACTCAAATTGCGACGCCTTCTGGCGTGTTCAGTGATGATGCCGCTGACAGCGATGTCCGTTTCTGCACAGGACGCTGCTCCGAATGTGATCAAACTGGTGCCAAAACTAGAACCTGCCGAGTTCGCTCGTCCCGGCATCCTTCCCGACCGCATCGTGCTGACGTGGGCCTCAGATCCCGCAACGTCTCAGGCCGTGACATGGCGAACCTCCACCGATGTGAGTCGGGGACTGGCCGAAATCACGATTGCCAACGCGGGGCCGGATCTGGAATCGCAGAGCAAACAACTGGTCGCCGTCAGCACACCGCTGACGACAGATCTCAATACGGCTCACTTCCACACCGTAAAGTTCGAGGGACTTACACCGAAGACCAAGTACGCCTATCGAGTCGGCGATGGTGTGAACTGGAGCGAATGGTTTCAGTTTACCACGGCCAGCACGGAACCAGAGCCGTTCTCATTTATCTACTTTGGTGATGCACAAAACGATCTTCGTTCGAAATGGTCAAGAGTCATCCGTGAAGCTTACAGTGATGCTCCCAAGGCAAAATTTCTGCTACACGCCGGAGACCTCATTAACAACGCCGAGTCAGATGTCGAATGGCAGGAGTGGTTTGAAGCGGGCGACTGGATGAATGGAATGATTCCCAGCGTCCCGGTGCCGGGCAATCATGAAATGGCCAAAGTGGACGCACTGACCCGTCGATTGTCTCACCATTGGCGGCCACAATTTGCTCTTCCGGAAGACGGCCCGGCTGGACTGGAAGAAGCTTGCTTTACAATGGTCTATCAGGGCGTCCGCATCATCGGCATGAACAGTAATGAAAAGCCGATGGAACAGGCCGAATGGCTGGATAAGGTGCTGACAGAGAACAAGGAGAAATGGGTCGTCTGTTCGTTCCATCATCCCATGTTCTCCACGGGCAAGGATCGTGATAACGCCGGCCTGCGAGCCATCTGGAAGCCTGTACTCGATAAACATCGCGTCGACCTTGTGCTTCAGGGGCACGATCATACGTATGGCCGAACAGGACTTGATACGCCAATGGGGCATGTCAATCTTACGACCGGCGTGAATGCGGCTGATGTGTTCTCCGGAACTGTTTATGTGGTCTCGGTCAGCGGCCCCAAGATGTACAACCTGCAGCGACACCCGTTCATGACTCGACATGCCGAAGACACTCAGTTGTATCAGATCATTCACGTCGACGGCGATAAGCTTCACTTCGAAGCTTTCACTGTTACAGGAGAATTATACGACGCCTTCACACTCACTAAACAATCGGGTGCTAAAAATCTGTTGACCGAAGAAGTCCCAAATACACCGGAACGACTTCGCCCACCCGTTGTTGCTGCACCCGTGAAGAAGGCTTCCGAAGCCTTGAAGTAAAAGACTCCGGCGAGCGGCAGGGCGTCAGCCCTCCGTGTGAGTCGCAATTGCCACGGAGGGCTGACGCCCTGCCGCTCGCGGTTTTGGTCGCGTGCTTTCGAAACCACCAATTTCCTTCTGTGCTCCCGGTGCGCGCGTGGCTCATGTGAAACAAAGGAGAAGCATGATGATTCGTAGTGTTCTCGCGGGTGGCTTAATCCTGATTTCGGGCATCAGCCTGAATGTCGGAATGGAAAAGTTGCCGGGCAACGCCATCTTCACAGCGTCGTTTCGAAACGGAGTCGATGGTTACTCCGGAACCATCGATTCCGAAATCTGGGCGCTCGCTCCGACAACGATTCTGGATGGCAACGGCAACGCTTCGGCAGATGCTGACAACGACGGCGGCGAAAGTCAGGTGCTGCTGCGTTTCGATGGAATCGTCGGTTCCGAAAGCGGGAAGGTTCCGCCAAATGCCGTCGTTCATTCGGCGAAACTGCTGGTGAGCGCATTCGATCAGGGCAGCACGGTCAACCTGCATCGGATGCTGGTTCCATTCGACGAAAGCGTCACATGGGGCAGTCTCATCTCAGGAGTCTCAGCAGATGGACTGGAAGCGTCTCGGCATAAGGATGCGTTTACGTTCGGCAAGATCGCTGCGAACTCTTCCGAAATCGTCTTCGATGTGACTGACACCGTTCAGTTGTGGGTCAACGGAGAAGCCAACCACGGCTGGGCATTCCTGAACACCGGAGGCAACGGCTGGGACTTTTATGTTTCGGAGTTCGAAAACATCGAACAGCGTCCGAAGCTGGTGATTGAGTACAGCGTGGTGAAACCGTAGTGCAGATTCATCGATTTGAGATTTCGAATCTCAAATTTCAAATCACGTTCCAAATCCGAAATCCCCCCAATCAAAAATTCACCGGAGGTCTCTACATGACAACACCACTACCAGGCACATGGCATTCGGATGCTTCTCACTTTCGCAAGCCGGCTCGACGTGATTTTCTTTACGCCGGATGGCTGGGCGGACTCGGGCTGAGCATGGGCAATCTCTTTAAGCTACAGGCTGCTTCGGAGACAGATGCACCTGCAAAGTCGATCGAGCCGAAAGCTAAGTCAGTGATTCATATCTACCTTCAGGGCGGCTTTGCTCACATGGACAGCTTCGACCCGAAGCCGGACGCGCCGTTGGAGTACCGCGGGATCCTCGACAATATCGCGACCACAGTTCCCGGAGTTCGTTTCAGCTCTCACATGCAGGAGACCGCCAAAGTCGCCGACAAGTTGACCGTCGTACGCAGCATGACTCATACGGAGGTCGACCATGCTCGCGGCGAACACAGCATGTTTACCGGATACCGCCCCAGCCCGGCTCTGGTTTATCCAAGTGCCGGCAGCGTTGTTTCGCACGAACTGGGGCCTCGAGGTGCCATGCCGCCTTATGTTGTGGTGCCAACGGCCGGCAGTCAGTTTCTGGGAAGCGGTTATTTGAGTAACGCCTATGGACCATTTGCTCTGGGTGCCGATCCAGCGCGAACAGGCTTCTCCGTTCGCGACCTGAATCATCCAACGGGCATCGATGATGCTCGGTTTGAAACTCGCAAGTCGTGGAAGGAACTGGTCGATCAGCACTTCCACAAGATGGGTCAGGATGATGCGATTGCCACGATGGATTCGTTCTATCAGCGAGCCTATCAGTTGCTGGATTCTCCCGAGTCTAAAGCCGCCTTCAGTCTGAATGGTGAATCAGATGAGACAAAAACGCTATACGGAATGAAGCCATGGGGACCGATCCTGCGACCATCAGCAGGAGCCCGCTTCCTGATGGCTCGCCGCCTGGTCGAAGCTGGCGTTCGATTTGTGACCGTCACGTACGGCGCGTGGGATACGCATTCGTATCATTATCGTGGCATTGAGACTCAGTTGCCGGATCTGGACAAGGCCTTCGCAGGCTTGATTCAGGATCTGGATCAGCGCGGATTGCTGGATTCAACTCTGGTCCTGATCACCAGCGAGTTCGGCAGAACGCCACGAGTCAACGCGGGCGGCGGGCGAGATCATTGGCCTCGAGTTTTCAGCATCGTGATGGCTGGTGGCGGCACGAAACGCGGTCATATCTTCGGCGCATCCGATGCTCTGGCCGGCGAAGTTGCTGAGCAGCCGCTGTCGATCGAGAACTACGCAACGACGATGTATCACCTGCTGGGGATTGATGCTTCAAGATCGCTGATGTCACCCGGCGATCGGCCGCAGTCGATTGTGATGAATGGCAACGTCGAGAACGATTTGCTGGCGTGATTTCTGTAGGTCTTTTCTGCCGGAAAGGACTTTCGCCGCAAGGCGAACTGATGCAGCCGCCATTAGTTGAACAGCGGCAATGCGAGTGTGCGAAAACGTCACGTTGAGGCCGATGTTACGGCACCGGTTGCACACAAGGTCGCGACAAGTCGCGAAGTCCTGCCCGGCAGGCAGGACCTACTTAAACCGCTCGCCAAAGTCAGCGAATCTCCAGAGGTACTCGTGATGCTCCTTCGATACATCGTCGTTCTGATTCTGATCTCCGCATCGCAGCTTCTGCAGGCTGCTCCGCCATCTGTGGAACGGCTCTTTCCTGCGGCCGGGCAGCGGGGAGTTTCGTTCCCGGTCACCATCGTCGGAGCTGGCCTGCAGAATGCTGCCGAGGTGATGCTTTACAATCCCGACATCACATGCGAACGTCTGGAGCCGAATTCAGACAATGAATTGATCGTCCATCTGATCGCCTCAGACAACTGTCTTCCCGGAATGTATCCACTTCGGATTCGTTCTTCCGAAGGCATCTCAGAACTGCATGTCGTCGGGATCTCCAAGCTTCCCGTCATCCTTGAATTGGAATCCAATGATGCTGCAGAAGATGCTCAGCCACTGGAACTCAATCACACGGTGGTTGGCACCGTTGAAGCAGGAGACGTCGACAGCTTTCGAGTCTCGCTGAAGAAAGGCGATCGACTGTCTGCCGAAGCCGAAGCCATGCGAGCCGGCGGAGCCATGCTGGATGCGGTGCTCAACGTCATGAGTCCTCAGGGCGAATGGCTGGCAGCAGTAGATGACACGTCGTTGCGACGACAGGATCCGATGGTTTCGCTCATCGCTCCTGAAGACGGTGACTACATCGTGCAGTTGCATGAATCGAATTTCGAAGGCGATGAATCCAGTCGTTACGCTCTGCACATCGGAACGTTCCCGGCACCGCAATGGGTCTATCCGGCAGGCGGACAAGCGGGCCAAACGGTTGCAGTCGCTTTCGGCGGTGACGCTGGCGGTCCGATCTCTCAGGAAGTCTCTCTGCAGCAGCATTCGGCTGGACCGACGCAGGTTTTCTGCGAGAACAACGGTGTGGCCTCTGCGACCGGTTTGCCATTCCGAGTGAACCCGTTTCGCAACACGTTGGAACAGGAACCGAATGCAACGTCGGCGGAATTGAATTCCACGGCCGTCGAACTGCCTGTTGCTCTGAACGGACTGTTGCAGGAACCGGGTGACGTGGACTGCTTCCGTATTCGTGCCGAAGCCGGTCAGAAGTTTGATGTTGAAGTTTTTGCGAATCGACTCGGAAGCCCGGTCGATACGCTGCTGGAAATCCGAACTCTTGACGGAACAATCGTGGCCGTCGGCGATGACGGGATCAGCCATGACAGTCAGGTCTCGGTCACCTTTCCTGCTTCTGCAGAATACATCGTGCAGATTTCTGACAAGCGTGGCAACGGCGGTGACGGGTTCTTCTACCGTGTAGAAATCTCACCGTTTGAACCGGGACTCACTGCGTTTCTATCTCGCCCAAATCGTTTGTCTCAGGAGCGTCAGTCGATTGCGGTGCCGCGAGGCAATCGAGTCGTCACGTTTCTGGCCTGCCAGCGCAGTGGTTTTTCCGGTGACGTGAATCTGGCTCTGAGCGGACTTCCTGACGGCGTTAGTTTACCGAACACAGTGATTCCTGCGGACCGGTTTTGGGTGCCGATGGTGATTGAAGCAGACTCGGGGGCAGACCCATCCGGTCGACTTGTGAATGTCGAAGCGTCGGCCATCACGCCAACAGGAAGCGTCATCGGTCAGTTTCGGCAGGTGGTCGATCTTGTCGCGGCCTCGGCAGATCAGTTGTTTCAGTCGGCGGAAGTCGATCGCGTGGCCGTTGCTGTTGTCGACGAAGTGCCTTACTCGATCAGTCTTGCGAAGCCCGTTGCCAGCCTGGCTCCGGATGGAACAGTGAATCTGCAAATCATCGCGACTCGCTCCGAGGGCTTTGACGCACCATTGGAAATTTCGCTCCCGTTTCTTCCTCCGTGGGTGGATGGCCCTGACAAAGTGATTATTCCGCCCGGCGAAACGCACGTTAGCTATCCGCTGCATGCGTGGCCCAAAGCGGCGTCTCGAACATGGCAGATCTGTGCCGAAGCGCGACCCGGTCTGGCACCCGATGCGGCGCCCGATCGAACGGGAATGGGGGAACGAGGGAGCCGTCGATCCAAGCCGCTCGCACGCACGGCCGTGGCTTCGAATCTGGTGGAGCTGACAATAGCGAACGCTCCCGTGGCCGGATCGATCGAGCCGGTTGTGGCGGAGCAGGGAAAGACGCGAGATGTGTCCTGTGTGCTGGAGCGACGAGGTGAGTTGCCTCAGAAGCTGACCGCGGTGCTGGAAGGTCTCCCTAATCGTGTCACGGCAGCAACGGTCGAAGTAGCAACTGCGGATAACGAGATTCGCTTCGTCCTGAACCCGGAAGACTCTTGCCCGATCGGAACTTTTCCAGATCTGATGGTTCGTCTGACAGGAGAAGTCGACGGCCAGAGCGTGTCCTGGCTGGTCGGTCGTGGCAGCATTCTAAGAATCGAGCCCGCCGGAATGCTGATCACCGATCAGGACGGAAAGCCACTGAGCAAACTCGATGTCCTGCGTCAGCAGGCGAAGAGGAAATGATCATGACAAAGGCGAGCGGTAGGGCGTCAGCCCTCCGAGCGCGCTGTGTGTTTTCTCGGAGGGCTGACGCCCTGCCGCTCGCCGAATTCATGTTGCCTCAACACAAAAGGCTTCTCTTTATGAATCTCATACGCTCCTTCGCCATTCTGACGCTCTTCATCACCCCCACAGTCTTCGCTCAGACTGTAACGGAGAATCGCCAGCCGTCGGGTGAGACCGTGACACACCGCGTGTATCCCGCGGAAGTCTCTCTCTCCGATGGCAGCGACTGGCAACGGCTGTTGATTCTTGCCGAACGTCCAGACGGAAGTACTCAGGATGTGACGGCATCGGCATCGATCACACCGGTTGATACTTCCATCGTCAAACTCGAAGACGGACTCGTGCAACCTCTGGCAGACGGAGCCACGGAAATTCATGTCACCGTTGACGGTCAGAAGGTGATCGTCCCCGTGAAGATCGCTAACGTCGAAATCATCCCGGAACTCAGCTTTCGAACAGATGTGCTTGCAACTCTCACCAAAGCTGGTTGCAGCACAGGAAAGTGTCATGGCTCTGCCTCCGGAAAAAATGGGTTTCGACTGAGTCTCTTCGGGTACGATCCGGCTGGCGATCATTATCGTCTGACTCGAGAGATCCCCGGTCGACGCATCAACCTGCAGTCGCCGCAGGAGAGTCTGCTGATCAACAAGGCTCTCGGAAATGTGGATCACACCGGCGGTCAGTTGATCGTGGATGGCTCCCATGAGTACGAAACGCTGATCACCTGGATGAAGAGCGGTGCCCAGGCCAATCCAGCCGATCGACCTGTTCCAACGGGCATTCGAGTCTTCCCGGAAGAAGCTGTGTTTGCAGGCAAAGGGGAAACTCAGAGCCTGATGGTGATCGCGAGCTTCAGCGATGGCACGGATCGGGACGTCACGGATCGCTCGGTCTTCATTAGCAACAACGACGCAGCGGCCAGCGTGACAGAAGACGGCGAAGTGTCCTCCAACGGACGCGGTTCTGCCTTCATCATGGCTCGATTCGATCAGTTCACAGAAGGCTGCTCGATTATCGTTCGGCCCGGAACACCATACACACCGCCAAACCTGGTCAGCAAGAATTACATCGATGATCTTGTTCAGGCTCGGTGGAGAGATCTTCATCTCCTGCCGTCGGAAGTCTGCTCCGACGAAGTCTTTTTGCGTCGCGCGTACATCGATCTGATCGGGCTGCTGCCGACGCCTCAGGAACGAACAGATTTCATTGCAAATACAGATCCGGAGAAACGCAGCAAGCTGATTGATGACTTGCTGTCTCGTCCCGACTTTCAGGATGTCTGGGTGATGAAGTGGGCGGAGATGCTGCAGATTCGCACGGTCAACGGAGTCAGTCCCAAAGGTTTACAGCTCTATGACCGCTGGCTTCGCGAACGCATTCATGCCGGTGCCACGATTGATCAGGTCGTGCAGGAACTCATTCCGGCCACAGGAGGCACCTTTGATAATCCGGCAACCAGCTATTATCAGACCGAAACGACTCCGCAACTACTTGCTGAGAACATGGCACAGGCCTTTCTGGGGACTCGAATTCAATGTGCGCAATGTCATAATCATCCGTTCGATCGCTGGACGATGGACGACTACTATGGCTTCGCTGCGTTCTTCAGTCAGGTCGGCTACAAGCAGGCTCAGGATCCTCGCGAGATCATGATCTTCAACGCGGCCACGGGGAATCTCAAACATCCCGTGGACGATCGACCTGTGGTCCCGACGTACCTGGGGGCTGGTGCCGCAAAGCTTCCGAAAGACGCAGACTATCGGGAGGTGCTCGCTCAATGGCTGGCTTCGGATCAGAATCCTGCGTTTTCAAAGAATCTATCAAACGTCGCGTGGGCTCACTTCTTTGGTGTTGGGATCGTCGATCCAGTGGACGACATTCGAGTCAGTAATCCGCCATCCAATCCGGAGTTGTTGAACAAGCTTGGCGAAAAACTGTCCGAGTACAAGTACGACATTAAGCCCCTGGTTCGTGATATCTGTAATTCCAGCACGTATCAACTGGCGACGAGTCGCAATGAATCGAACAAGCTGGACGAACGACATTTCTCACATGGTCGAGTTCGTCGTATGCGGGCCGAAGTGCTGCTGGACTGCCTGAATCAGGTGACTGAAACCACGGTAGAGTTTCGAGGTCTCCCCACTGGCAGTCGAGCGATCCAGATCGCTGACGGCGCGACGCCCAATTACTTCCTGTCCACATTCGGCCGCGCGTCACGAGCGACCGCGTGCTCCTGTGAAGTGAAGACATCTCCGACGTTGTCTCAGGCATTGCATCTGCTGAACGGGGAATCAACGACCGGCAAGATTTCTGAAGGGGGCGTGATCGATCGGCTGCTTGAACAGAATTCGGATCCGATGACTGTTGTAACGGCCTTGTATGAACGCTGTCTGTCTCGCCAGCCAACGGCAGAAGAAGTTGCCGCGATCGGTGAACGTCTGAAATCCAGCACCGACGTCAAAGCGTCTCTCAGCGATCTCTTCTGGGCTCTGCTGAATTCGAATGAGTTTGTATTTAATCATTGATGGCTGTTTTTTGGCGAGCGGCAGGGCGTCAGCCCTCCGAGTACTGCACGCGACCGATTCGAGATTTCAGAGTTCCCGATCAATCAAAGCAAAACAAGAAACAATTATGCAAGCCACTGTCTTCAACACGCTGCTCATCCTCATCCCTCTGTTACTTCAGAACGCAGCTCCTGGCCAGGAAGGCGCTTCGTCGGAGGTCACATGGGACGAGGTGAAGCCCGTGTTTCAGAAACGCTGCTTCGCGTGTCATCGCGGTGAGCAGGCTCGAGGCGGGCTGGATGTTTCGACGGTGGCAGGCATCAAAGCGGGCTCCACCTCCGGAGCGGCCGTTGTCTCTGGCAAGCCGGAAGAGAGCATGATCTACACGCTGCCCGCGCATCTTGAGAATCCTCAAATGCCGCCGAACAGTGCAAAGATGCCTCAGCGAGAGCTGGATCTGATCTTTGGATGGATTCAGGGCGGACTTTCAGAACGTGTCACTGCAACGACGACGGCCACGAAATCCTCGCGACCCACAATGAACCGACCGAGGCCTCGCATGCAGGCTTCTGCAATGCGATCAAAAAAGACCGATACGGACGCTTCAGCAATTGCAGGCAATGGCGACGCTGAGGACTCCAATATGACAGTGGTCACCGCGAGCCCGTCAAAGCCTGTGCGTTCGCTGAGCCGCGTTGTGACGGCTGTTGCGGCAAGTCCCACGGCTTCACTGGTTGCTGTGGCCGGACATCGCGAAGTGTTCCTTTATCAGTGGACCGATCAGTCTCTGGTCACAACCATTCCATTTCCTGCGGGCGATGTTT
Source organism: Planctomycetaceae bacterium (assembly GCA_044235005.1). Taxonomy (GTDB): domain Bacteria; phylum Planctomycetota; class Planctomycetia; order Planctomycetales; family Planctomycetaceae; genus SXXK01. The sequence continues at coordinate 17,644 of JBIIIF010000014.1, forward strand.
TCGTGCTGCGGTTTTCTCGCGACGGAAGCACTCTGCTGGTCGGCGGAGGAATCGGCGGAGCTTCGGGCAAAGTCATAGGCTTCGATGTTGCAACGGGAGCCGTTCTGTTTGAAGTCGGGAATGAGTCCGATGTTGTGCTGGCGGCGGATCTGAGTCCCGACGGACGACTGGTCGCGCTGAGCGGACCATCGCGAACGGTCAAAGTGTTCGACACCGTCAGTGGCGAGAACACGGCCGAGATGAAAAAACACACCGACTGGGTGCTGACTCTGGCCTTTAGCAATGACGGCCTGCTGCTGGCTTCCGGCGACCGCTTTGGCAGTCTGCAGATCTGGGAAGCCACTTCGGGCAATGCCTTTCATACGCTGCGAGGTCACTCGGGGGCGATTCATGGAATCGTCTGGTCGGCCAATTCGAACACTGTGATGTCTGTCAGCGAAGACGGAACTCTTCGCGAATGGGACATGCATGAAGGCAAACAGTTGCGAATTGAGTCTGAGAACATTGGCGGGCTGCTGGCAGTTGACTCCGCGGCGGCCGGTCCTTTCGTTGTTGGTGGTCGCAGAGGGAAACTGGCGATTCGACAGGCACCAGATCAGCCATCACGCGAGATTACCATGGACGACGAAGTGACAGATCTCGCAATGACTCAGGATGCCACTCACGTCATCGCCGCCGACGTGACAGGCAACGTTGTACTGTTCAATCTGGAAACAGGTAGCGAAGCTGCTCGGTTTCATTTGCCGTAGATTTAATGACGAAATCATACACCACGTGGTTTACCCCGGTGGTTTAAAGGCTCTTGCACTACAACTCGTTGAACTTGGAGAACGCCCCGCAATGAAAAGCTGACACGACAACGTAGTGCAGAAGCCGTGTTCCACCGGGGTAAACCCGGTGGCGTAGGTTGTTTGTGACCCGGCGAAGCTGATGCCGGGCTTCCAGCCCTAAACAGTTTCCATCCTCACAATTCATCAGGCCTTCCAAATCATGCCGAAAACATATCAGCACATCCAAAACCTTCTGGCCGCCGGTGCCCTGGCCTTTCTAAATCTCAACACCACATCCGCCGATGACTGGCCAGCGTGGCGAGGCCCAAACGGTAATGGAATCAGCACGGAATCTGAGGCACCAATGAAATGGAGCGCATCGGAGAACATCGCATGGCGAACGGAGATCCCTGGACGCGGTCGATCATCGCCGATTGTCACGGGTGATCGGGTCTTCGTGACCACGGGCGTCGAAGAAGATCAGTCACGACGAGTCATCTGCATCAGTCGCACAGACGGAAAGATTCTCTGGTCTCAGTCTGTCCATGCGGGACCTGGCGGCAAAATGCATCAGGACAACACGATGGCCTCATCGACTCCGGCGACTGACGGCGAACGAGTCTTTGCGGCCTTCGTGGATGATCAGGGCATGAAGGTTGTCGCTCTCGATATGGACGGCAAGATCTTGTGGACCGTAACACCGGGAACGTATTACTCCAGTCATGGCTTCGCCGCATCGCCAGTTATTTACGGCGAAGGAGTCATCGTCAACGGACATCAGGACGGAACGGCGTTTGTCGTGATGCTCGATCGCAAAACCGGCGATGAAATCTGGCGGTATACTCCGGACGTGAATCAGCGATCCTTTTCGACACCCGTGCTGACTCAGTACGAAGGTGCCGATCAGTTGATCCTGACAGGCTCACAGCAAACGCTGGGACTGAATCCAGCGACCGGTGAAAAACTCTGGAGTGCTGCTGGCCCCACGGAGAAATTCGTCTGCACACCGTCCGTGGGGCACGGGATGGTGTTCAGCTTTGGAGGTTCACCCGACAAGAAGTCGCTGGCCGTGAAACTTGGCGGATCAGGCGACGTCACGGAAACTCACGTTGTCTGGCGCAGTGAGCGGGGGATGCCGTATGTGCCATCGCCACTGCTTGTCGGCGACTATCTGCACATCATCAACGATCTCGGAGTTTACACGTGCATTGAGCCAGTTACGGGCAAAGTCCTGCACACAGCCCGAGCACTGGGTTCGACCTACAGTTCTCCGATTGCCGTTGGCGACAGGATCTACATGTTCGAAGACACAGGCCGATGCACGATTTTCGAGAACGGTTCATCCTTTAGCGTACTGGCAAAGAACTCGCTCGACGAAGAGATGTATACGACGCCGGCAATCTCGAATGGTCAATTATTCGTACGCACAACAACGGCATTGGTTTGCATCTCGGAATAAAAGAATCGTGCTATCGGAATCCCCCAGCAACCCGGTAAGAAAGCATGTGCATCGCTCTGCACACATTGCCAATCCTGGTCCCGAGAACCAAACGTTTGCTTTCAATCGTCTCTTCACCGAAAGTTCACGGAGCAGTCTTAACGTCATCACGAAGTAACCTCTTCTCAACTCATGATGAAACGAAAGCAGGGTATGACCGACACCATTGAACTCGCGCACGCTGATCAGATCTTCTCAATCTTTCGTGAATACGGTAGCCGCCACTACGGAGAAAACGTCAGCGAACTGGAGCACGCGCTGCAAACCGCTGAGTTTGCTCGGCAGTTTGGCGAAGCGGACAGTATCGTGCTGTCTTGCCTGCTGCATGACTACGGCCACATGCTGCAAGATCTTGGCGAAGATATTGCTCAGCACGGTATTGATGCCAGGCATGAAATCATCGGCGCCACGTTACTGAAAGATCTGTTCCCGGAGATTGTTCTGGAACCGATTCGACAACACGTGGCCGCAAAAAGATACCTGTGCTGGAAGAATCCTGCGTATGCGGCAGGGCTTTCCGAATCATCGCGGCTTAGCCTGCAGCTTCAGGGCGGACCGATGACCGACGTCGAGGCGCAGAAGTTTGAAACGAATCCTCACTTTATCGCCTGCATCAAGGTTCGCTACTACGACGATATGGGTAAGGTGCCCAGCATGCCGACCGCTGATCTCCAAAGCTATCGCAGCCTGATTGAGAAGTATCTACTGTAACACTGTCTCTCCCATGTCATTGGTGAATGAAGAACCGCAGGCGTTATCGTAATCAACCTCCGCCAGTAGCTCGTCATTCACTGACGGTCCCGCCGCAAACTAAGAAATCCATCGCCATGTCCACCCAACGTCATTTGCACGATCTTGCATTATCACGAAGAAACCTCCTGCTCTCCGGAGCCTCGCTGGCCGTGTTGCCATGGCTGGGACGTTTCGCACTGGGTGCAGTCATTCGTCGTCCAGTGTTTGAGCAGGATCCGTTTCAAATGGGTGTCGCCTCCGGAGATCCCACCAGCGATGGAGTTGTGCTCTGGACTCGACTTGCCACTGATCCACTCAATGGCGGCGGAATGAAACCCGAAAGCTACGAAGTGAAGTGGGAAGTCGCGACCGACGAGGGATTTCAGCAAATCGTCCAGTCGGGCACAGAACTGGCTACACCGCAACTGGGGCATTCGGTACACGTCGAACTCAGCGGACTCAAAGCCGACACATGGTACTGGTACCGCTTTCATGCGGGCGATGCCGTCAGTCGGATCGGTAAGACTCGAACCATGCCAGCTATGAACATCATGCCGGAGCAACTGAAGTTCGCTTTTGCGTCGTGCCAGCATTATGAGAGCGGTTACTTCACGGCCTACGATCATATGGCCAAAGAAAATCTGGACCTCGTGCTGCATCTGGGCGACTACATCTACGAATACGCCGGGATGGATAACCGAGTCCGCAAGCATCATGGGCCTGAAATCACCACGCTGGAACATTATCGAAACCGGTATGCTCAGTACCGCATGGATCAGTCTCTCCAGAACATGCATGCTCTGTGTCCATGGGTTGTCGTGTGGGACGATCATGAATTCGACAACAACTGCGCCGGAGCGATCTCGGAAGAGTCGCATGTGTCGCCAGCCGAGTTTCTGCTGCGGCGAGCAAACTCGTATCAGGCGTATTACGAAAACATGCCGCTGCGTCGCACGTGTCTGCCTCAGGGACCGGACATGACACTGTATCGGACGATTGATTTTGGCCGACTGGCCCGATTCGAAATGCTGGATACTCGTCAGTATCGCACCGATCAGCCAAATGGCGACAAGCTCAAGCCGCTGGAAGGAGGCGTGTTTGATTCGCTGGGAACCATGCTGGGCGACAAACAGGAGCGCTGGCTGATGAGTGATCTGCTGCAGTCACAGGCGAAGTGGAACGTGCTTGGACAACAGGTCATGATGGCTCGCGTTGATCGTGCTGCCGGGGCGGAAGCCAAATTCAGCATGGATCAGTGGGCCGGTTATGATATCTCTCGCAAGAAACTCCTGGACTTCATGGCGACTCGCCGGATTTCCAATCCTGTTGTACTGACGGGCGATATTCACTCCAACTGGGTGAATGATCTGAAAGTCGATTTTGACAACGCGAAAGAAGCGATTGTAGCGTCGGAGTTTGTCTGCACATCGATCTCGTCCGGCGGCAACGGTCTGCAGTTCGTCAAAGGCCATGCAGAATTGATGGCGGAGAATCCATTCGTCAAATTCCAGAATTCTGAACGCGGCTATGTCAGTTGCACAGTCACTCCGAAAGAATGGCGCAGTGATTATCAGGTGGTTGAGTTTGTCGACAAGCCAAACGCCCCGCTGATCAATCGCGGCACATGGGTCGTTGAGAGTGGCAAGGCCGGGGCTGTGAAAGCGTAGCCTATGGTTTCACGCCGACGCGAATGTTTCTCGGATTCATCGCTTCATCCAAAGCGGCGGCCGCATTCTGCAGGCTGAACCATTGCGAAACGATCGATTCGAAAGGATAGACGTGTTGAACTTCCTGCAGGAACTCCACCGCCTGCGATAAATGTCGCGGTCCGTAGTTGTGTATTCCGCGAATCGTCAAGTTGCGCCGCACGATCTGTTCCATGGCCAGCGGAATCGGCTCGGAAGGAAACACGGCCCCCACCAGAACGAGTGAACCTCCCAGTCGCAGATTAGGCCACAGAGTATGAAACGCAGCGGGAGAACCGGAGACTTCCAGCCCCACGTCGGCGCCATGACCTCCGTTGACTTCTTTCAGCACAGCAGGCAGCTCATCCGGCGTCACGCAATGAGTCGCTCCGAACAACTTCGCACGGGCTCGACGTTCTTCGTGCAGATCGCAAACGATCACAGCGGAAGCACCTCGACTGCGAGCCATCGCGCTGGCGGTTAGTCCCAGCAATCCCGCGCCGGTGATGCAGATCGTTCGATTATCCATGGTGTCGATGGGTTCCAGAGCCGCAGCGATCGTTGCCGTCGCGCAGCCGCTGGGGCTGATGGTGTTGAGACTTAATTCTTCGGGCAGTCTGACGATCGCTGTACCAGGCATCAGCAGGCAACGTTCGGCAAGACCGCCGAGCAACTCATAGCCCGTTCGAAACGATTCGTGCCCGTACTTTACGGATCGCAGACATTTCTGACTCAGATCTCGCTGGCAGTAGAAGCATTCCCCGCAAGACGCGACAAGTCCCCAGACAACTCGACAGCCGACTTCCAGAGAACGACCGGCTGCATCAGTGCAAACAGCATCCGGACCGAACGCTTCGATGCGTCCCACGATTTCATGGCCCAGAATTGTCGGCACGGGAACCTTTCGACGTCCCTCAAAGCTATGCAGATCGCTTCCACACAGCGTGCAGCTTTCAACTCGCACAAGAATTTCACCACCACGCGGTACCGGCGTTGGTAGATGCTGTAACTCGATCTGGCCGGCGGTTCCATGAAAGACGGCGGCGAGTGATTGTCCGGTCATAGGGTGGGATGTGCTTTCATGATCTCAGCAAATTTTTCGTAGGGTGTGACAAGTTCGCCCTGGCGAAAGCAGACACACCATTCTCTTTCACAGTCATCATCAAATGCAGATAAAGATCCAAACCACCACCCGGCGATGTCTCAACGCCGAAAACACAACGGTGTGCCCGCACTCGCATTCGCTCGTTTGTCAAACACTACATGGATGAGACCGCTGAAGAATCCGTTAGCCGCTGGCCGCCAAAGTAACGCATACTGGCGGCGATGCAAAGCACAGACAGAACGCAGGTGATCCAGCAGGCTGTTGTGAAGAAGGGCAAAAACTTTCCCTGATGATTGAACAGGCCCTTGAACAGCATGCAGCCGACGTAGCCCAGATAGCCCGTCGAATCGGCCAGATACATCAGGAATCCCACGTTGCCTTTTTCGCGAGTCATCGCCAGCAAACGTTCGAAGATCGTCGCGTGCATAGCGACGTAGGGCAGATAAAGTCCAAGTCCGACCATCACCATGAAACCAAAACCGTTGAGTCCAAACGATCGTCCGATCAAGGCCGAGCCCAGCAGACAGAAGCCGGCCAGACATGTCAACAAAGACAAATTGAACGCCTTCTTATTGTCGCGAACCCAGACCATACTGCCATTGATTGCGACCACACCAAAGGCGACGATGATCTCCGACGTGGTGAACGTCCGAGGTGCAGCGGGTTCGCCGAGTCCGATCCAGATCTCCGTCGCAAAATCGGCCCGAATGCTGCGAAGAATCGTCACCAGCAAATACATCATCACCAACATGGATAAACCAAAGCCATACTTCCGCATCAGCAGCCAGCGGTCGTCTCGAGTCATCTGGACTCGTTCGGAACGAGCTTCAACGTCCTGCCGATTCGGAGGCGGCGTGCGAGCCAGCATCGTAACGCCGATAATGAGCGGAATCGTGAAGAGGCCTCCCGCGGCGGCCGGCATCCAATACTCGGAGACTCCCATTTCCAGAAGCCACGCTCCGACCGACTTCGTAGCTCCATCGGCCAGAATAAAACTGGCACACAACCCCGCCGAAAGCGCTTCGGTGACACGACGGCCTTCCAGAAATCCCATCACCAACCCGAAAACCATGCCCAACGGAAGTCCGTTCATAAACATAAAGACGGCGTTCCATGGCGGAGGCACCGCGCCAAACAGGATCAGAGCAATCTCGCTGAGGCCGATGAGTCCCAGCAGTGTCTGAGCACGCCGGGACGCTTTCATCTCGGAGATGACTTTGATGCCGATGAACTTGGAGATCGAGTAGCCAATCACTTGTGAAGTCACAAGCACCGATTTGAAGGTCAGACCGTAAACAGTCAAGTCCGTAAATTGTGCAGCGGTGAATGGTTTTCGGAATGCGTACATGCAAAAGTACGTTCCGAATGCAGCAAGCATTGCTCCTGCGGCCCAAAGTGATTGATTGCCGTTGCCAGATCCTGTCTGATCCGCATCTGGTGCATTAGCGCTGGGTTCTTTCTGGCTCAATTTTGGACCCGTTCTTCGCAAATTCACGCAATCTTCAAGACGCTTCACAAACTACGGCTCGGTCATCACCCTACGCAGTGAACTGAGAATAGTCTGTGGAATTGTGTTAAGAAACCGTGAGCAGACCACAGGGCTGCAGGTTGTTGTTTTATCTAAAGTGAAATCGCTGTGAATCGACCTCAGGTTGCGATCGTTGGTGCAGGAATCGTCGGGCTGGCTCATGCGTGGTCGGCCGCGGAGAGGGGTTATCAGGTCACAGTGTACGAGCGAAGTGCACGTGCTTCAGGTGCCTCGATTCGCAATTTCGGAATGGTCTGGCCTATTGGCCAACCGCATGGTGAAAGCTACGAAACCGCGATGCTCAGTCGAGCTCGCTGGTTGCGGCTTTCGACGGAAGCCGGATTATGGGTCAATCTCTGTGGCTCCATCCATCTGGCTCATCAACCCGACGAGTGGGCTGTCTTGCAGGAGTTCTATGCACAGGCCGAATCTCTGGGAATCGCCTGCGAATTGCTTACGCCGGCTCAGGTGCATCAGCGAACTCCGGCGGCCAATCCTGACGGGCTTCTGGGAGGACTCTTCAGCCCCACGGAATGCTGCGTGAATCCGCCTCAGGCGATTCGATCCATTCCGGCGTGGCTGACGGAAAAGTACGGCATCAAGTTTCGAATGGAGACTCACGTGTCATCCATCGAACCTGCAGACGACAATGCGACTGACAGAAGTGTACGAGTCACATCCAGTGCGGAAGACGTTTCCCAGTTCGAACGAGTGGTGGTCTGTTGCGGTGCTGAACTGAAATCGCTGTTTCCACACGTTCTGGCAGCATCGGGATTGAAACGCTGCAAGCTCCAGATGTTAAGTCTTCAGAGCCCCGGTTCAGACTGGACATTGGGAACTCATCTGGCCAGTGGTCTGACACTGCGTCATTATCGCATCTTCGAGATCTGTCCGAATCTTGCCGCGTTGAAGAACCGGGTGGCGGAGGAGACTCCGGAGCTGGACCGTTTCGGAATTCATGTGATGGCGTCTCAGAATAATCATGGCGAGATTATCCTGGGGGACTCCCATGAGTACGGAGCGGACATCGAACCGTTCGACAAAACTCTGATTGACGAGTTGATGCTGCGAGAACTTCGCAAAGTCTTTCGATTCCCCAACTGGACGATTTCACAACATTGGCACGGGATGTATGCCAAACATCCGGCATTGCCAGTCTTCGAAGCCAACCCCGCTCCGGGAATTCACATCTGTACCGGCACCGGCGGAGCAGGCATGACCATGTCGTTCGGCCTCGCAGAACAGATGTGGAGCCGCTGGGCCGGCAGTTCGACGAACTAGTGCATTCCCCAACTCAAACGTAGTTTGGACATTCTTGTCCGACTGCGTTCCAACTGCGATCTGACAGGCAAGGTTCCAGTCTCCCCATCATTCACCGAAAGTAGCACATCATGAGTATTCGTCCAATAAAGGCCGTTCTGCTGGACTGGGCTGGCACAACCGTTGACTATGGCAGTCGAGCGCCGACGCAGGTGTTTGTGGAAATCTTTCGTCGACGAGGCGTGGAGATCACCGTTGCGGAGGCGCGAGGTCCGATGGGTCGTGCGAAGCACGAACATATCGCCATGGTCGCCGCGTTGCCACGAGTCACGGAGCTGTGGCGACAACGTCACGGGGCCGCTCCGACGGATGTCGATGTGCGAGCTATGTATGATGATTTTCTGCCGTTGCAGAAAGAGATCCTGAAACAGGGCTCGGATGTGATCCCAGGCATTCCGGAAGCGATTGCAGAACTTCGCCGACAGGGGATTCGGATCGGTTCTTCAACCGGCTACACGCGAGCACTGATGGAGATCGTCATTCCAATCGCAGCCGCTGGCGGATATCACGCCGATGTGGTTGTCTGTTCCGATGAAGTCTCTGCAGGGCGTCCGACACCATGGATGAATGTCCGTGCTGCGGAATTGCTGGGTGTATGTCGATTCGATCAGATCGTTGTGGTTGACGACACGCCCGTGGGTATCGAAGCCGCAAAGAACGGCGGCATGATTGCTGTGGCGGTCTCGTTAACCGGCAACTCGCTGGGCATGCCCGAAGCCGAAGTGCAGCAAATGCCAGCCGCCGCTCTTCAACAGCGACTGCTGGAGATCGAAACAGATTTCCGCAGCGCCGGAGCAGACTACGTGATCAAATCCGTTGCCGACCTTCCGGCGTTGTTGAATCAACCGTAGCCTTCGAACAGCCCACGGGCAACGGGTTCCTGTCGCCGGTCGATACCAGGAAAAAGTAATGTCAACAAATGGTTGTCTTCAGCCATTACCAGCGAAAGATCTGCATCTGGGAGTCCGCCTTTCAAACACGTCGTCGTGACCTTCTCCACCATTCGTAACGATTTGTAAAAACGGTTGCTTTGCGTGTGCTGGACCGCCACCGGACCGAAGGAAAATCTCGGTGCAGCGCAACCCGGTCGGAATCGACCAGAAAGTGTACGCGTACACCCTGACCATGGTTAGGGTCCAAGAAAAAAATGGCTCAGCCAAATTCAGCAAAGATCGGAACAAGATTGCCGCGCTAAAGGGACATCGGTATCGTCGGGGAGTTCCAGAGCCCCGAGATGATGGAATCCTCCCATGTGCCCGCGATTAATTACCTGCCTGATCATCTTCCCGTTGGTGACTTCTTCCGTTGCCCTGTCAGATGACAAGAGGACAACCAGTGGCGTTGATTTTTTTGAATCTCGAATCAGACCGATCCTTGTCGAGCATTGCCTTGAGTGTCATTCCGGCGATTCAAAGATTCTGCGCGGCGGGCTTCGGCTGGACAGTCGGCAGGAATCCCTGAAAGGCGGCGACAGCGGACCGGTGCTGGTTCCCGGGAAGCCCGAGGACAGTCTGCTGATTTCCGCGATGAAATACGACGGACTTGAGATGCCTCCCAGGGGAAAACTGCCGGACTCCGTCATCGCTGACTTTGAAACATGGATTCGCGATGGCGCCAGCGACCCGCGAACCGAAAGCCGACCCGCAAGACTTCGTCCCGTGGATTGGGATGCGGCAAAGAATCACTGGGCATTTCAGCCACTGGCTGATCCGCAACCACCTCACGTGGATGGGCACGAAATGCCTGAAAATCCCATCGACAAGTTTGCACTGCAGCGTCTGGTCGCGGAGGAATTTTCTCCCGCACCGAAGGCCGACAAGCGGACATTGATTCGTCGAGCAACTTACGATCTGATCGGACTCCCGCCAACGGTTGAAGAAGTCCGTTCGTTCCTTGCTGATGATTCCGAAAACAGCTTCGAGAAAGTTGTCGACCGATTGCTGGCCTCTCCGCATTATGGAGAACGCTGGGGGCGACATTGGCTTGATCTTGTTCGTTACGCAAACACCAATGGTGCCGATGAAAATCATGGATTGCCAAACGCGTGGCGATACCGAGACTGGGTTGTGCGAATGCTCAACCGCGATCTTCCGCTGAACGATTTTATCGTGCATCAACTGGCTGGAGACCTGCTGCCAGCCCCGTCCGATGAAAGCTCCGCCGGAGATCTGTTGACCGCCACTGGCATGCTGGTCATCGGCCCCAAGATGCTGGCCGAACAGGACAAGGAGAAAATGATTATCGATATCGTCGATGAACAAATCGACACAGTCTCACGCACAATGCTGGGACTAACGGTGGGATGCGCACGCTGCCATGATCATAAATTTGATCCCGTCAGTACGCGTGACTACTACGCGCTTGCGGGGATCTTTTACAGCACACAGTCGATGGCAGATCGAGCCTTCGTCTCGAAATGGATGGAACGTCCCCTGCCATCAACGGACATCGAGACGCGCAGAAAGGCGCATCAGCCTTTGATCGATCAAACGCGCGCTGAATTTGAACGACTTAAGTCAGAACTTAAGGACGAGAATGCAGAACCTGCGAGGAAGCAGAAAGAAGCCCTCGAAAAGCTGGAAAAGGAAATGCCACAGTTCGAGATGGTGATGTCCGTGCTGGATGCGGAACCGAAAAACCTCCCCGTGCATATTCGGGGAAACCATCTGACTCCGGGACCAGAACCAGTTCCTCGAGCGATGCCTTCGATTTTGACGGAAGTCCACGCAGCGCCCGTGATAGAAACGCCGCGCAGTGGTCGCCTGGAGCTGGCGAACTGGCTTGTAGCGCCTGATCATCCGCTGACAACGCGCGTGCTGATGAATCGAGTCTGGATGTGGCATTTCGGAAAACCGCTGATGCGAAGTCCGTCCAATTTTGGACTGCAAAGCGAACCTCCATCACATCCGGAACTTCTGGACTGGCTGGCGCGGGAACTCATTCGCAGAAATTGGTCGTTAAAGGAAATGCACAAGTTGATCCTGTTGTCAGACACATGGCAGATGTCCAGCCGGGCCTCTGGCACTGATGAAGAACGGGATCCCGACAATCGACTTCTCCGGCGACAGAACAGGCGAAGACTTGAGGCGGAACCTGTTCGGGACTCAATTCTGTTTGCAGGGGGTGAACTGGATCTTACTCAGGGAAATATTGCTCCGAACACAGAAGCGAAGCGACGTGCCATTTACCTTCCGATTGACCGCAGCGCGTTGTACGAAATGTTTTCGACATTTGATTATGTGGAGACGGCCAATCATATCGAACAGCGACCTGCCACCACGGTACCTCAACAAGCTCTCTTTATCATGAACAGTTCACTTGTCTATCAGCAGTCCGCAAACATGGCCGCCATTATCCTGAAGGAGACTTCATCCGAGTCACCGGAAGGGCAGCGAAGAATGATTGAAATGGCATTCGAACGACTTTATTCGCGGCTTCCGACGGATGCAGAAGTTGCACGATCAGAGCAATTCCTGAATGACACTGATCAACAACTTTCGCGAATCGCTGATCATGTCGCTCGAAAGCATCAGGCCTTCGCAGGACTTTGCCGTTCATTGATGGCCGGGAATGAGTTCCTGTTTGTGGATTGACCGACAGTGGCGAAAGACCGCTTTGACATATCGCCGGACAAGAATTATCGACGCCAGTCTGCAGGAAAAGAGCAATGAATAGACGACAACTTTTGCATCGATGTGGAGCTGGATTCGGAGCGCTGGCTCTTTCCGACATGATCGCTCGCAGCGGGTTGTGCGCCGGGGAGTCTGCTGCGGATGCGCCGGGAGCATTGGCCAGTAATCCGCTGGCCTCAAGGGCACCGCACTTTCCAGCGCGAGCAAAACGTGTGATTTTTTTGTTTATGCATGGCGGACCGTCACACGTTGATACGTTTGACTATAAGCCCGAGCTGATTAAACATCACGGACAACCTTTGCCCTTCGAAAAACCTCGCATCCAGTTTGCTCAGACGGGCAATCTTCTGCGCAGCCCCTGGAAGTTTCGACAGTATGGTCAAAGCGGCGCATGGGTCAGCGATCTTTTTCCACACGTGGGCCGCTGTGCGGATGACATTACATTCATCAGGAGCATTCATGGTTCCAATGAAGCTCATGGCGGTGCGTTGCTCAAGATGCATACGGGATCCGACACTTTTGTTCGGCCAAGTATGGGCGCTTGGATCAGCTATGGCCTTGGCACTGAAAACGACAGTCTGCCCAGCTTCATCACGATCAGTCCAACGCTGGGTCACGGGGGAGTCAGAAATTTTGGCTCGGCGTTTCTGCCGCCAATTCACCAGGCCACACGGATCGGGTCAGCAAAAAAGCGAAAAGCAGACGAAGATCCTGTCGTCCCAAATCTGACCAACCCCAATATTCCGGCAGAGCTTCAGGCTCTTCAACTCAAATTTGCCAGAGACCTGGACCAACTGAAACGACCATCTCCGCATTCGCTGGCTGACGCAGACCTGGATGCTCGCATTGAATCCTTTGAGCTGGCATTTCGGATGCAGACTGAAGCTCCGGACGTGCTGGAGATTGAGAGCGAGAGTGAGTCCACGCTCAGACTTTATGGGATTGATGGCGGCCCGACTGACAGCTTTGGACGCCAATGCCTGCTGGCTCGCCGTTTGTCGGAGTCCGGAGTGCGTTTCGTGCAGTCGTCCCATGCCTATTGGGATCAGCATTCCGACCTGAAAGAACAGCACGGCACTTTGGCAGAACAGGTTGATCGCCCGATTGCGGGGCTGCTGACCGACTTGAAGCAGCGAGGTTTGCTGGACGAGACACTGCTGATCTGGGGTGCGGAGTTTGGTCGAACACCGACAGCGCAGGGCGATAATGGCCGCGATCATAATCCTCACGCCTTCACCTACTGGATGGCCGGAGGCGGAGTCAAAGCAGGATTCAGTTATGGTGAATCAGATGAGTTCGGCTTTTATGCGGCGCAGGACAAGGTTCATGTCCATGATCTCCACGCGACCATTTTGCATTTGCTGGGGCTTGATCATGAACGACTGACTTATCGATACGGCGGACGAGATTTCCGGCTGACGGATGTTGAAGGATCGGTCGTCGACCGCATTTTTGCGTGATCTCCGCGAGAATTGGCATTGAGAAAACTTTCCTCGACTGTAACACCTTTCTGTGAATGGGCTTAGGGTCGACGACAGAAGTATGACAGAATAAAAGCAGGATTCGTCAGAATTTTTGTGTCGATATCGTATAGACTTAGCCAAGGCAGTTTGTGAAACGCCGCTGATTCTTTCAGTATGATCACGATCGGAAGGTAAGTCTTCCATATTACGGTCGCTCTGATACCCTGGAGCTCTCACTCGTTCGAGAAGAGCGTTTCCGTCGAACTCAAATCGCAAAACATCGAGTTCAACGAAGGCATCTGCTCACGCCCCTCTTCGAAGGTGCTTGAACGCCTCGTCCGTTCAGACTCAGACGTCTGATGTCGTGTGCCCGGACTTTTCAGCTTCACGCGACGCAGGCTGAGAACTGTCTCTGTCGCAGTATTGTTTCCGTTCTAAGCGGACCTCAATCTCAGTTTACAATTTTCGATCGATCTGCAACTGACTTATTCGCCTTCTTCAGGGCAGTCAGCATTCTTAGCAGACCTAATTAGTCTCAGTGGCCAATGCCACTCAATCGCCCCATACCGGGGCTGGATGAATTGAATGACAACAATTTTTGTTGGCAACCTGTCGTTTCAGGCGACCGAAAGCGAAATTCAGCGAATGTTCGCACGATACGGTCGAGTCTCTTCCGTCAGGATGGCCACCGACCGAGGCACTGGCTCTCCCCGAGGATTTGCTTTTGTGCAGATGCCCGGAATGGACGATGCCGAAGAGGCGATTGCCCGCCTCAATGGCCAATCGCTGTGTGGACGGTCAATTACAGTCAACGAAGCTCACGCCAAGAGTGATTCCGGACCGGCCCGACCGGCCCCGGGGCGTCGATCGGCGCTGCTTGACTCACTTTAGTACTTCAGTACTTCGCGCGTTCTGGTCGAACGCCAAGAATTCACAACACGTTAAATCCTCTCCGGGAGCATAAGATGGTCAAAGTCACCGCGATGGCTTTTTCAAGGCTGAAACGAAAACTTCGCCGGCAGCCCGAAGGAGTCGCTGTACGCATCACGATGGAGAACGGCCACGTGGAGTTTCGTCCGGACAAAGAGCAAAAGGGCGATGTTGTCTTTGCTCACCGAGGACAATCAGTTCTGCTTGTTGGAACTGAAACCGCGGAAAAGATCGCCAGAAAAACTCTGGATGTCGTTAAGACCGCCGACGGTGACCGCTTGCGATTCAGCCGCTCAATCTAAGGCGATTGATTGTAAAACGGTCCGACAATTTCAGTTGGAGAACCTGTTAAAGTCTCCTGCGAGACTTTCAGGTATCTGAGCTGAGACAGTCTTTGGACCCCAGACGCTGTGCCCACGAACGATCAAGCCGAATCCTGCAGAGCAGGGCACGCCTGATCGATCAACGGGGGCAACTGTGACTTACTGCCCGCACAGCCTCCATGACATGTTCTGGGGTGCCAAAGCCGATGATGGCAGAATGAATAGCCGGGTGAGACAGTGCGAACTCAATCGACTGTCGCACACGGTCAAACGTGCCTTCAAGACCCGCCCCGTTGACATGGTCATCGAGCGACGCAGCACGCTCCAAATCTCTGCGATACAAATCCAGCGGAAAGTAGGGCGTTTTCAACGTGTGATTTCCTGGCGGCTGCCTCAGCAAGGCACCGCCCGCAAAAACGCGAATTGCAAAACATCCCATGCCGGCCAAACGGCAGTGATAAAGGATATTCCCGTAGTTCTGTTCACCAAAATCGTCAGCAACCACTTGGCCAGCACTTGGATTGAGCAAATTATAGGGCACCTGAATCGTATCAAACTCTGTGGAGTTCACGACAGCCTGCATCTGCTTTGCCGCGCCGGTCCCGGTTAAACCCAGGAAGTCAGTCTGTCCGTCGGCCTGGGCAGACTTCAATGCATCAAGAATACCCCCAGAATCAAGCACATCCGCTACGCCGACAGAACTCGGCTGGTCGTCTCGCCGTGCTGTCACCCCGTTATGCAGTTGCAGCAGGCGGACTTTGGGAAGTTGAAGTCGCTGCAGACTGGCGTCCACGCCGAACCGAATTTGGTCTGCAAATGAAAGGGGGGAGCTGAAATCGATTCTGACTTTTGTCGCCACATGGAACTCAGGGCGAACTTCGCTCGGCAGCATTGCCAGAACATGACCAATGCTTTTCTCTGACGAACCATTCCCGTATCCGGCCGCCGTATCGATCCAGTTAATCCCCACTTTGTAAAGTGCCTCGAGCGTCTGAGCCTGCGTCTCAATATTGTCGCCCGTCATCAACTCCGACACAGGGCCAGCACCGAACGCCAGACTGGAGACATGAAGCCCGGTTCTTCCGAGCACTCGATAAGGAACCTTGAAGGAGCGGCCAGCTTCCTCCGTTGCACCCGACATAGAACGCCTCCGGGAACGATTCAGAAATCAATGAACATCCAGCAAGAAACCAATCTTGTCGGAGAACCGGCCATTCAAAGGGGCCTCAATGCTTGACAGTCTTTGCAAATGCCAGTAATTTCCCTGCAGAACCTTGGGAAAATAGCGTGACAGTGGACATTTTTCCGGTTGTCATGCGGCTTTTTCGGGGAAGTTTGCTGTTTGTAAGATCCTGAACCGCCTTCAAGGAACCTGAAATGGACAAGATGTAGGTCTTACTCCATTTCCCCGTTTTCCAGAGAGCTTCGCAAGGTGACTTGTTCACTGGTCGTGGGTCGTTGGTAGACGGCAAGGTGTTCGGCAGAGTTTTCTGTCGACTTTGAAAAGTGGGACATTGCTCCCGCTTTTTTTTTACCCCGCACAGTACAACCAGACACGCAGTCATGAACGGCACGGAAATCCTTAGAATTGTCGACGCGATTCACCGCGACAAGGCGATTGACGCCGAAATCGTGTTTGAAGGGATCGAACAGGCAATCTTGTCGGCAGCTCGGAAGCACTTCTCCGAGGAAGAGCAACTTGAAGTTCGCATCGATCGAGAATCTGGTGAGCCAGCTTTGATCTGCGACGGAAGGATGCTTGACCCTGAGTTGCTCGGAGACCTTCTGGGGCGAATTTCTGCTCAGACTGCCAAGCAGGTGATGATTCAAAAGATTCGCGAAGCGGAAAGAGATACGCTCTACGAAGAGTACCTTGAGCTTCGAAGTCAGTTAATTTCGGGCCAGGTTACTCGCGTTGACCGCGGGACTGTGATTGTCAGTCTTGGCAAGGTAGAGGCGATTCTTCCTCGCAGT
This sequence comes from Planctomycetaceae bacterium, assembly GCA_044235005.1. Classification (GTDB taxonomy): domain Bacteria; phylum Planctomycetota; class Planctomycetia; order Planctomycetales; family Planctomycetaceae; genus SXXK01. The sequence goes on from JBIIIF010000014.1 coordinate 34,604, forward strand.
GAGCAGATCCGGAAAGAGAACTACCGGACCGGTGATCGAGTTCGAGCAATCGTTCTCGACGTACGAAAAGCAGGCTCTCGCGTCAGAGTAATTTTATCCCGCACGCACGCCGATTTTGTCCGCCGGTTGTTTGAGGTCGAAATACCAGAAGTCAATGACCGAGTCATTGAAGTGCGTTCGATCGCCCGTGAGGCTGGGAATCGCTCGAAAGTTGCGGTCAGTTGCGGAGACGCGTCAATTGATTGCGTGGGTGCCTGCGTTGGTGTCCGCGGTGCTCGAATTCGCGGGATTGTGGAGGAGTTGGCTGGTGAACGAATTGATATCGTTCGCTGGAATGATTCTCTCTCCATTCTGGTTCCGAATGCTTTGCAACCTGCCGAAGTGGAAGATGTCATCCTTTGTCCAATGCTGGGTAAAGTGATTGTTCTGGTTCGTGAAGATCAGTTATCGCTTGCTATTGGCAAATTTGGCCAGAACGTCAGGCTTGCATCGAAGTTGGTGGGCTGGGACATTAATGTAATGACCCAGGATCTTTTGGATCAGCAGCTTGATAAGTCCATTGAAGCATTCTGCGTGATTCCGGAAGTGACGGCGGAACTCGCAGAGAACCTGGTATCTCAAGGGTTTTTCACTTTTGATGATCTTTCAGTGATCGAGCCCGACCAATTGGCGGAAATCGGTGGACTTTCTGACGAAGACTGCGACAAGATCGTGGAATACGCCGACAGGGAGAGTCAGCGACTTGAGGCCGAAGAGAAAATTGCTGCGGAGCTAAAGAAGCATTCGGCATCTCAGGGAGAGGCACCAAAATCAAAAACAACACCTCCTGCTCCGACGGTTGCATTGCAGGAACCTGAAACTGTGCCACCGGAGGTGGCTGTTGATTCTACTCCTGCGGTGGAAGAATAATGATGGAATAACGACTGCGGTCGCAACTACGGAGCGGCCATTTTTTGCCTTGACCTTCGCAACGCCGGGGCGGATGTCAAAAAACAGAGGAGTCACGGTCTTCAGTAACTGAACGCGTTTATCGTCAATATCGTGTATCTTCGTTTTTTGGCTGTGATCGGCATTCGCCGGAAACTGGCCGAAACCGGGTAGTCAGTAGGTGACTGCCGAGAGACTGCAAACTAGTCGTCTCAGGTCGTTTCGTCCAGTCGTTGATTGAGGTTCAGTGCCGCTGGTATGCCAGAGTGTTTCTGGAAACATACTTTGTCGGCCTAAGGGGTTATGTTTTGAAGATTAGAATCTTTGCCCTTGCCAGAGACTTGGGCCTCGACAGCAAGGTGTTAATCGACCTTTGTGAGGAAGCCGGCGTCAAGTTGCGCAACGCTCTCGCGACCATCAGCGAAGAGGAAAGAGACCAGGTTGTCGCCTACGTTCGGAAAAAAGGGACTGTCCTAACACCTCCGGCTCCAACTCCTGATGTTGCTCCGGTTCGCGAGCAAACCGCCCATGGCGGCCGCGTTCGAGTGATCGGAACGGGAAGCGTTCGTACCCAGTCCGGGAGGCTTCAGCACGAAGAGCACCAGGAAGATGCCCCCCAGCCCGAAGAATTGAGCCCTTCACTGGTGGAGGTATCCGTTCCTCAGCCGGAAGTCATCGCTGAGACACCAGCGGTCGCGGAGGTGGTTGAGACTGTCGTTCCAGTCGCCGAAATTGTTGATGTTGCCGAGACTGTTGCTGCAGAAGCATCAGCCGAAGTAGCAGTTAAACCGTCATCTGCTCCAACTCCATCAGTAACGGTCACCCCAATCGCCGCCACCATTGCGCCACCTGCCCAGATCCCAACAACAACGCCGGATCATTCTGCTTCGGACGCGATGCGTCGTCCTCGAATGCAACAAGTCCGAGAAATGCGGCCAATCGGTTCTGTAAAAGAGCCTGCCCCTTCATCGAATACGCCTGCAAAGCCATCTGGCCCGATTAAGGTCGGAAAAGATAGACAGCCAGCTCGTCAGCTCGTGGCGTCAGCTCCAATTATTGCTCCTCCTCAGGTTAAGAAAGTCAAACCGAAGGAAGAGAAGGCTCAAAAGCCTGACATGTCTTTCAAAGGCATTGTCGATAGCAGCAGTCCGCTTTCTGAGCAATTGAAAGCGCTGCGGAAAGCCCGAGAAGAACACGAAGGCGGTGGTCCGGCACCCGTAGCAAAACCTCGGGGCCAGGCCAACCGTGGTTCTCTGTTGAAGGAGTTGCGAGAGACTCGAGAAGCGGAGCGTCAAGCTAAGAAGCTTAAGCGAAAGAAGAAAACTGGTGGTGTGGAACTACGCACCACAGCCCAAATCTCTTTCCCGATTACCGTTCGTGCTCTCTCCGAAGCTATCGGTCGCCCGGCAAAGTCTATTCTTGGTATTCTCTTCAAACAGGGTCGGATGGTTACCATCAACGACGAGCTTGGTGAAGAAGAGTCGATGGAAGTGGCCATGGAATTGGGCGTTGACCTTTCGTTCAAGCGAAGTCGCGACATTGAGGCTGAACTCCTTGCCTCGCTCGACCATGAAGATCCGCCTGAGCTGATGCGTCAGCGTCCGCCGATCGTGACGATTCTTGGTCACGTTGACCACGGTAAAACAACGATGGTAGACCGAATTCGGTCGGCCAACGTAGCGGCGGGGGAAGCGGGTGGGATCACTCAGCATATCGCAGCCTATCAGGTGAATTATCAGGATCACCTGCTGACTTTCGTCGACACACCAGGCCACGCGGCATTCGGTGAAATGAGATCACGTGGTGCCAATGTGACAGACATTGTGGTACTCGTTGTCGCTGCAGACGACGGCGTCATGCCGCAAACGGTGGAATGCATCAGCCATGCGAAGAACGCTGGTGTGCCGATCGTGATTGCCTTGAACAAAGTGGATCTCCCGGGCATTGATGAGCAGCGCATTCTGCAGCAATTGGCGCAGCACGAACTTCTCCCCGCCGAGTGGGGCGGTGAGTACGAAGTTGTCAGAACGTCCGGTGCGACAGGCAAGGGTATTGACAAACTTCTTGAAACACTGCTTTTGACTGCAGAACTTCATGAAATTCAGGCTAATCCAGAGCGAGAAGGACTGGGCGTATGTCTTGAAGCCTTCCGTGATGAAGGTCGCGGAGCGATCGCGTGGTTGATTGTTGAAAAGGGAACTCTCAGGGTTGGAGATGTCGTACTCTGCGGGTCAACCTACGGTCGAATTCGTGCCATGTACAATGACCGTGATGAGGCGATTACTGAAGCCGGACCTTCAATGCCTGTCAAGGTATCGGGGCTCTCTGAAGTCCCCGGTGCTGGTGACCATTTCTTCGTGATGAAAGATATCGAAGAAGCTCGTGAAACGGCCGAGAGCCGGCTTCACGAAGGTCGTACAGAATCATTGTCATCCCGCGTTTCTCCGCGAACTCTGGAGGACATTCTGGGTTCGCCAAGAGATGGCCAGGGCGTGCAGGAACTTCCATTGATCCTGAAGGCCGATACTCCGGGATCGATCGAAGCTCTCCGCAGCGAAATCGGAAAGTTCGAGCATCCGGAAGTCAAGGTTCAGATTATTCACTCCGGTGTCGGTGGTGTGAACGAAAGCGACGTTTCTCTGGCCAGTGCTGCTGGTGCGATCATCGTTGCGTTCCACGTCATCGCAGAAGACCGTGCTCAGGCTCAAGCCGATCGTCAGGGCGTTGAGATCCGTCGCTACAATATCATCTATGAAGTAACAGAGCATATAAAATTGGCACTACAGGGACTTCTTCGTCCAGAGCGAGTGGAAGTCTCTACAGGTCGCGCTATTGTTCTGCGAACATTCGCAATCAGTCGTTTTGGGACCATTGCTGGGTGTCGAGTTCTCAATGGGACGATTTCGCGAGATAGCAGGGTGCATTTGATTCGCGACCAAAAGGTGATGAATGATTATCGCCTCGGTTCACTCAAACGCGAAAAAGATGATGCCAAGGAAGTTCGCGAGGGCATGGAGTGTGGAATCAGGCTTGAAGGGTTTAATGACGTGAAGGAAGGTGACCTGCTCGAAGCATACCGAATCGACGAGATCAAACGGACGCTTTAGTGTCGGTGCCAAAGGAGACTACTCTGGTCTCAATTGGCGCGGGGAAAAGGTTGAGCATTTGACTCAACGAACCGCTGACGCCCCTGTTGTGTCCCTGTCAGCTCCCTCTATTGGAAAGCTTCCGTCTATGTCTTCAACCCGTCGAACAGCGCGAGTCGCCTCAATGATTCGCGAGGTGGTCAGCAGTGCAATTCTGTTTGAACTACGTGATCCACGCATCAAGAATGTCACAGTTCTGGGGGCCGATGTAAGCCCGGATCTGCGTCACGCAAGCGTGCGAATCTCAGTCATGGGAGATGAAAAAACGGCAGCGCTGACGATGCATGGACTTACCTCCGCCAAAGGGTTTCTGCAGTCCAAAGTCGCGGAGTACATCAAGAGTCGGTATACTCCGGAGCTTCGTTTTGTCATTGATGATGGAATCAAGAGATCTGTTGAAACGGCAGCGCTACTGCGAGAACTCATCCCTGCCGAATCGGATGACTTAAATTCAAATGAGGAAACAGACGTGGTTCATCCAGGGTTCGACCTGAATGACGATGATGATTCGGAAGACGCGATGGGCTCCGCCAGTACCGATCACACGTAGATAACTAATGTTGAAAACAAATTGACCGGGGACGAGGATTCTTCGTCCCCCCAGATGCTTAGTTGCATAAATTGGCAATCAGTTGAATCAGGATCAGCAGGGAATAACAATGGGAACTGCCAAAGCCACAAAGGCAGCCGACAAATCTCAGATCTGTCGAAAGCTCGTGACAGCTTTGCAGAAGCTCTACGGGAAGTCCGTCCCAAAAATTGAGCTGTCTGTCGTTGAAACCATGCTCTTTGCCGCATGTCTTGAAGACAATCCCTGGGTGCCGGCAGAGGCTGGGCTAAAAAAGGTTTTGACTTCGTATTTTGATTTGAACGAGGTTCGGGTCAGCTCAGTCTCAGAGCTTGAACATTCCCTTGCTCCACTAAAGGATGCTGACTGGAAAGGGCTCCGAATTCGATCCATTCTTCGGTTTGTCTTCGAAACCACCTACTCTTATGACTACGAAAAGCTGCGACGACAAACATTAGAGCAGGCTGTTAAGACCCTGAAGAAGGTAAATGACATCACTCCGTTCATTCGGGATTTCATCCTGCATGAAATCCTTGGAAGTCACATCATTTGCCTTGATACCTCCATGCTTACGGCCGCACGCTGGCTGGGACTTGTTCCGGCAAAGGCCGATTTGCATGACGCTTCAGAGTTCCTGAAGGGCGGCATCAAAAAGTCCGAGGTTTCCGAATTCTGCCACTTGTTGCGGTGCCTTGCGACCGATCCGAAATATGCGCCACGGTTCCTTGATCCGCCCGACACAGAATTGTCGATGGACGATGTGATGGATCGGTTCGTGGAATTGCAGTCTCCTCCAAAGAAGAAATCGGCGAAACCGATTCCGCCTCCAGAGCCAACAAAGATTGAGAAGGCTGCTCCGTCTAAAAAGCCTGCTTCAGCACCGGTGCCTGAAAAGGCCGCTCCATCAAAGTCTGTAACGCCCTCAGGCTCATCGAAACCGTCTGCCGCGGTTACATCCGGTCCAACGAAGACTCAGCCTTCGAAACCTGCGGTAAAGCAGCCTGCACCTCCAGTCAAAGCGTCAGCGAAGAAAACGCCAGCTACGAATCCAACACCAGCGAGGCCTTCCACATCAAAAACCGTGGCCAAGCAAACTGGAAAAACGGTTTCAGGAACCTCTTCAAAGGGCACCTCCGCAAAACCTGCGGCAGGGAAATCAAGCAATACCAGGAAGCCTGCGTCCGTTTCAGGCAAGCCGACCCCCAAGAAACCCCGGAAGTAGCGTTTCCGAGGCTCAGCAAGAACCGAACTCGACAGACTCTGCCTGCATACCAATAATGCACTCATCGCAGTGGTCTTTGTCGTAGTTGCCAAACCTTACTTCGCTGAGTCTGATCATGAAGCCTTTCCAGTTTCCGTCGTCAGTGATTTCACGCATCGCCAAAACAAGGCTGTCCGATATCCTGATCATTTTGCTGTCAACGTTGATTTGTTGCGGAGTCGCGGCACAATCGCACGCGGCGGATGAACCAAAATCCTCCAACGGCGAATCAAAAGCAGCAACCGACGAGCCCGCAATTTCCACTGAAGAGAAGCCGGCCGTTGAGGGACTCACAGAACCTGACGTGAAGCCGCTGGAAGTCAAAGACGAGAGCGACTCCATCGATCCCACCAACAAGGACGCTCTGGCATGGTATATGTCGGGCCAGAAGTCACTGAAGCGGGGAGATCTGGAAGCCGCGTCGGAAGCCTTCGAAAAAGCCTCTGCCGCTGATCCAAAATCGGCCGTTCCCGTCCGAGCCCTCGCCATGGTGTTTTTCCGAATGGGCAAGGCCGAAGAGGGGAACTCAACTGCGGAAAAGGCCATGCGGCTTGATCCGGATGATTACCAAACTCGCCTCGAGATGGCAGTGCTTCGAGGGAGTGCTCGCCAGTTCGATAATGCAGGAAAGCTTCTCGAAGAAGCGTTAACCTCAAAGACTCTTGATAAGCAGTCACTCGACTTCGTCCACATTCATCAGGTGCGTGCCGCTGTCCTGCTGGAAATGCGAAAGATTGGCGAAGCAGCCAATAGCTATGAAGTCATTCTGCAGGCACTCGAACGCCCTGAAGACTTCAAACTGAATGAGCGTGAGCACAAGACACTTCTGAGGAACCGACTCACATCTTACGAGGTCACTGGTCGCATCCTGCTGGAGTCGGGCCGAATCCCAAAAGCGATTCAAGCTTTCGAAGCTTTGTCGCGTACTGAGAAAGACGCTCCCGGCGACCACAACCTGTTGCTCGCCAGAGCGTATTTCCAGCAGGACAAACTTGACGCCTGCGAACAGAACCTGAGCCGCTATTTTGAAACCGGTCGACGGTCAGCAGAGTCGTTGTTGCTGCTTCGTGATCTGTTTGAAGCCTCAAGCCGATCTGATTCCCTGACAACGCGATTGCAGGAGCTAACAGAAGACGCAGCCGATGTCGCAGCAGTGAAGATGTTTCTCGGACAGATCCTGCTGGATCAGGGCAAGACAACAGAAGCGGCCGAAGTCTATCAGTCGATTCTTGATACATCAGGGGAAGCAGAAGCTTATCTTGGGCTGGTCCGTGTCGAAATCGCCAACCGAAATCCGGTGGCTCTGATCGAGACCATCAACCGGGCCGCTCGTTCACGAATTACCGTGGCGGAAATGGCTCCATTGGTAGGCAGCATCGCGACCGTCGATGGTTTTGCCAAAGAAACCTTAGCAACCTGCCAGAAGATGGTGACCGAAAAGCCGGGTGATATGCATCCGGCCGTTCCGTACTTCTGCTCGCTGGTCGCTGAGCAATTGGAAATGACAAAAGAAGAAGGCGACCTGTTGAAATCAACCCTGGAGTTAAGCCCTGACCGTGAACTCACGATGCAGACGCTCGACAAATATGGGATGAATCAACTCAGACTTGGTGAGTATGAGAAATCTGCGAAGTTGTTCGAACAACTCCTGCAGACTCCCGGACTTCCTCCCGGTGCCCGAGTCAACACGCTGTTTCGTATCTCAGCGGCCTATGCTTCCATAGAGAATATCGACGGAGCCCGCAAAGCCCTGAAACAGGCTCTGAAAATCGTTCCTGATGAACCTCAGCTCCTTAGCCGACTTGCACTCGTTGAAGCCGCAGACGGAAAACTTGAAGAAGCCGTTGGTCTCTTGCAGAAAGCGATTTCAGGACTACAGGGCAACACGGAATTGCTCACTGAATCCCATTTGCGACTCGCAGGGATCTACGCTCAGCTCGATCAGTGGAACGATGCGATCGAACAATATCAGCAGGTTCTGGAGCTTGACTCCATTGAAAAAAATACCGTCCGGCTGACAAAAATGGGGCTCTCGAACGCTTATGTTCAGGGCGGCGATATGGAGAAGGGACAACAGGTTCTCGAAGAAGTCTACAACGAAGATCCGGCTGATCCCGGCGTCAATAACGATCTGGGTTACCTCTATGCCGATCAGGGCAAGAACCTCGAACAAGCTGAGAAGATGATCCGAATTGCTGTAGAAGCGCAGCCGGATAATCCGGCCTACCTCGACAGTCTTGGGTGGGTCCTGTTCAAGCAGGGCAAGAACGAAGAGGCTCTGGTGCCGCTCAAGAAGGCGAATGAGAATCCTGAATATCAGGACGCCACACTGCTGGAACACCAGGGCGATGTCCACCAGGCATTGAGTCAAACAGAAGAAGCTAAAGCTCTCTGGAATCGTGCTGTTGAAGTTGAAACCAAGGCAAAGAAACCCGACGACGCGGTACTGAAACGCCTGAAGGAGAAGCTTGGTGCTCCGGCTGAAGAAAAAGCGGATGGCGAAAAGAAGTAATGGAGCGTTCCCTCGCAGTTGACTCATTGTTTGTATTTCATGGTCCTGCTCTCAGACAACGCCGGGACAACCCATCTGCGGTTAATCTGATGGCTGGTTATTGAACGTGGCTTTCCTCTACCGACGACTAAGCAGTTAGAACTCTCTCCATGGCCAGGAAGACCACGATCCGCAACGATGATGAAGAACCGGACGAACCGGTGCGCCCAAGTTTTGGAGGCGTTAACGCCGGCGCTGGCAACTTTGAGGATCCTAACCAACAGCGTTTCGACGATGAACTGCGCCCTTCGAAGCTGGACGACGTTGTCGGTCAGCTGGCTGTGGTAGAACGGTTAAAGATTCTTCTGGAAGCCACTAAAAAGCGTAAGGAGCCTCTGGGACACTTGCTTCTCGACGGACCGCCTGGACTTGGAAAAACGACCTTGGCCACCGTGATTCCCCGCGAATTGGGCACCGAATTGCAGATCACTGCCGGCCCATCTCTGGGTGCTCCGAAAGATTTGCTTCCATACCTGACCAATGCCAGTTACGGAAGTGTCCTTTTTATCGATGAAATCCATCGTCTGCCGCCGACGGTCGAGGAATTCATCTATCCAGCCATGGAAGATTTCCGCATCGACATTACCCTCGGTGATGGACTCAATGCCCGCACGATCAATATGAAGCTGCAGCCATTCACGCTGATCGGCGCGACAACTCGCAGCGGAATGCTGACGGCTCCTCTTCGCGATCGCTTCGTCAATCGTGAGCATCTGGACTTCTATACAACTTCCGAGCTCTCCACGATCATCACTCGCAATTCCAATAAACTGCGAACAGAGATCGCCCCGGAAGCTGCGCATGAGATCGCAATTCGCTCACGAGGCACGCCGCGAAAGGCCAACAACTGGCTCCGCTGGACTCGCGACTTTGCCGACGCTCGCGCCAACGGAAAAATTACGCTCGAAGTCGCTCGTGCCGCGTTAAAGATGAAAGGTGTTGATGATGCTGGTCTTGAGGAACAGGATCGGCGATATCTGGAAACGATCATCTCAGTTTTCAGCGGCGGTCCGGCCGGTGTTCAGGCCGTAGGGCACACGCTGAATATTCCGGCTGATACGCTGGAAGACGAGGTCGAACCGTTCCTGCTTCGAGAAGGATTCATCCAGCGAACCCCTCGCGGCCGCATGGTGACGGCGAAAGCTCTCGCGCACCTGGGCGTTTCTCAGAGGTCAAAAGGTAAGTCAACAAAGACCAGACCCGTTCCGCCGGAAGATCAGCTTGAATTGTTCTGAGGAACTCAGGGTTGCCAGACAATTCGTAGGGCCTCCTGCCTCTTGATGGTTAACAACCGTTTTCAGGTATGGCCCAGGTGTGCATCATTGAACAGGAGCAGCGGTCTTGTCAGACGAACCACGCTCGCAAAATCCTGCGTCAGATCGTATTGTAGAAATCTCCGGGGAGAGATTCGACTCCCCCGGTCGGCAATTGGTCGGCGGTGCCATTTTCCTTGGATGCGGCCTGCTGCTGGCCTCAGTGATCATCGAGTTCGTGCTGGAAGCCCGACAGGATGCAAGGCGGCTTCAGTCGAAGAACAACCTCAAGCAGCTCGGACTGGCCTTTCACAACTACCACGATGTCTACAAGCAGTTCCCTATCGGAGCTGATGTTCGTCCCGATGGAACAGCCATCCACGGCTGGATCATCAGACTTGTGCCGTACCTCGAATCCAGTCCCTTGTATTCGCAGATCAACCAGAAATTCCCCTGGGATCATCCGGCGAATAGCCACCTGTTCAAATTCAGGCACCCAACGTTTCTGAGCCCCAATCATGTCGATCAGTTTACTTCGGAAGGTTTTGGTCTCACACATTATCTCGGCAATCCCAACGTACTACATCGGAATACGACCACAAGCTTTTCCGAAATGACCACGGGGACAGCTCATAACTGGCTGGCAGGAGAAATCTCCAGCGGATTCCATCCTTTTGCCTATCCTTTTAACTGGCGTGAACTGAAACTCCCATTCAACGACGGGAGGAGCAGTTATGGCAGTGTGGATGACTCAACAAACATTTGCCTTGCCGATGGGTCTGTCTCAACGCTGTCTGACGAAACAGATCAAGAGGTTGTCCGACAGCTCGCTCAATCACCACCAGTCGCAACTGATGATGCGAAAGCCTTACCTTCACGAGTTTTCAGAAACAGCCCAACCTCAAACTGGACTCGAGAATTTTTTCTTGCCGCGGGAGAGGACAACACCATCAAGAATAGCGGTGAGATCTGGACAACGCTGCACTTTGATCCTCAGGGGCAGCTCGATACCGCCAATCTTTACTCGAGCCCCGATGGTATCGCGGCTTACGCCGTCGATGGCAAAACACGAATTGATCTCTATGGCATCGTGAAGTCGTATCCGGAAGTCCGCGTGCTGATTCTGAACGGTACGCTGCTGACTGACGATGCCGCCACAGCGATCGCATCCTGCTCTCGAATCGAAACTGTCGTTGCCCATCGAATCCAGATATCAGACGCTGGGCGTGAGCGTCTCCAAAAGTGTCCAACGTTGAAGTGGGTTATGTTGACCTCCGGAGAGCAGCTTACGCCATTGGACATACCTAACGAGTGAAACATTGTATCATCGGATGAGTTCTGAATATGCTCGGTCGCCATCGTACTGGTAGGCTCGTTCTTCCAGCGGTGTCCCGGCAAGCAGGCAGTGGATCAGGCCGTTCTTCTCAACCTGCACGGTGTGCAGTATCTTGTTGGCCGGATTTGTGTGCAGCAGAAACTGAATACGACGATCAGTACTGCTAACTCGCACGATGCCATTCTCCGACTTCTCTGAGAACTGAAATGAAGCCGCCAGATCATCTCGCATCAGACGACTGCGATACCATGCTCCGCCGGTCGCACTCACGATCCGCTTGCCGTTCAGTGTCACCTCATCGTCTTTGTAGACTAATACGCAGAGCGACGTACCAGGCCGCTTTAGCCAGTCCGTAATCTTTGAACTGTGTCGCTCGGTGTCGTAGCCGTAAGTAGCGTCAAGAAATGCGATCCGAGTCACTTCGGCCGGGATCTCGTTGGATGCGTTGAGAAATCCAAAGATCAAACTGCCTCCGCCGCTGTGACCGCTCAACACAACGGAAGGCTCCTTCGATGAATACCGCGTTCGCAGTTCGGAGATCAGCTTTGGAATTCAGAGGCTGCTCTTTGGACTCGATATTTCCCTTCAACGTAATCGGAACAAATCTCTTCCAATGGCCGGGGACGTTGCCCGCAAGAATCTCGGCTTCGATCTGTCGTTCACGATCCTCTCTTGAAAGTGAATCCAGATCCTTTGCCAACTGACTGCCGCTTCGTGCTGATGATGAAGCCTCCACGATCGGAACAGTCCAGCGATCTGGCACTAACTCATCAGCGGAAGTCGTCGCCACGGGCGATATGAGAAGAAGGTGCATCACCAAAACAGTGAGACCTTTCAGGCGGGATGACGATCGAGTTCTTTTCTGCAAAACTCGTTGCACGAGCAGACTCCTGAGTGAGCAATTGATCCTGTCGTTTACCGCAGAGCCAGAGGCAACAGCTTACATGAACGCCGACGTATTCGGCTGGGCGGTAAACAAGGAGTTACAGTGAGTCTGCCAACAGATTCTGCCGCCCTTACATGGTCCACGTTTTACGGAGCATCAACGACGTCGGCAAGGATAACCTGCGTTCAGTCTTCTTCGTAATCAACGCCTATCCGGTCGACTTGTTGCAGCATCAACAGAGTCTCCGCACCCGATGCCGACAATTCAAACGCGCCGGCAATTTTTTCTCGCGGGACGACCACGTCAGCTGACATCTTCCGAGACTCACGCCCAACGCCCGAGTTCCTGAACATTCGGCTCACATAAGGAATCCTGCCGAGGACTGTCACCGAGTTCATCGATCGGCCTTCGATAATCTGAATTGTATCCTTGAGTACAACAGTCTGACTATCGACAGATTTCACTGTGCCCAGATACTCCGTCATGTAAAAGCGGACTTTAGGAAACTCCCCGTCTTCTTCGACCTGGCGGTCCACCAACAACAACTGAACCTGCACACCAGGTTTCATCCCCTCCTGTGACAGTTGCTTCGCCTCCCGATCGAATTTACTCTCGTGGAGCTGACGAAACTCAAGATCTTCTACTGGGGACTGCACATTCTCACGAGACAACGGTGTTGACGGAGTGAGCATGGAACATCCACTGCCGGTGAGTACCAAAAGCAGGCTAAGAAGTCGCGGTCGAAGCATAAAGCTCATCCTGTTCCTGATTGACCGCCGAGACGCAGCAGTAAGGGCGACAATGCCCAATTGAGGTGTAGCACCGCCCCCATCCCCGAAACAATGGCCGATTTGCGTTCCAGTCACATGGAATTTCCAGACACCCGCGGGTTCCAATGGAGTTCGGCCGAAATTGCCTGAAAATGCCGTTACACTGTCGCTCGATCCGCCAGGAGCACCACCCAAAAAACTAGCGGAGCAGCGCAAGCTGCCCGGTGTGTGCCTGCAAAAACGCAGTCTCAACAGACTGCCGGAACACAGGAACAAGGTTAGAGGCATCATGTCCCACAAATGCGTTTACGATTTTGATGTTGTTGTTGTCGGTGCTGGCCATGCTGGTACAGAGGCCGCATTGGCGTCCGCGCGGATGGGAGCAAAGACCGCGCTGCTGACGATGAACTGCGACACGGTCGGTCAGATGAGCTGCAACCCGGCTATCGGTGGCGTCGCCAAAGGGCAGATCGTCCGCGAGATCGACGCGCTCGGCGGCGAGATGGGGCGCGTTATCGACAAGACGGGCATTCATTTTCGAATGCTCAACAGCGGTAAAGGTCCTGCGATGCATAGTCCGCGAGCGCAGGCGGACAAGAAGGCTTACCAGTTCGAAATGAAGAATCGGGTCGAGCTGCAGGAGAACCTGACGCTCTGTCAGGAGACTGTTGAATCCATCGAAACCGTAGACGGCAAGATCACCGGGATCCGTGTTGCGGGGGACGCGTTCTACAGAACTCGCGCTGTGATTTTGACGACCGGCACGTTTCTTAAAGCCATCATGCATACCGGTGAATCAAAGGCTGAAGGTGGGCGAGCTGGTGACAAGGCTTCTCATGGAGTCTCCGGGGCTCTGAAGTCACTGGGCTTTGAGCTGCGTCGTTTCAAAACCGGAACACCCGCACGACTGAACGGACGCACCATCGACTTCACTCGCTGCGAACCTCAGCCCGGCGACGAAAATCCCGAACCGTTTTCGTACATGACGGATCGTATCGATCAGCCGCAGATCCATTGTTATCTCACGAACACTACTCACGAAATTCACGAGATCATCCGCGCCAACCTGCATCGTGCACCGATGTATTCGGGGCAGATTCAGTCAACAGGGCCTCGCTATTGTCCTTCGATCGAAGATAAAGTCGTACGTTTTGCGGACAAAACTTCGCACCAGATTTTTCTGGAGCCAGAAGGCCGCAACACTCAGGAAGTTTACGTGAACGGCATCTCAACCAGCCTGCCGCGAGATGTGCAGGATGAGATTATCCGCCGCATCCCGGGCTGCGAGAATGCTCAGATCATGCGGTATGGTTACGCCGTCGAATACGACTTCGCGCCGCCGACACAGTTGTATCCCTCGCTGGAAACACGACTTGTCGAAGGGCTCTACTTTGCCGGACAAATCAACGGCACGACCGGCTATGAAGAAGCCGCCGGACAGGGGCTATTAGCGGGCATCAACGCCGCGATGAAACTGCAGGGCAGGGGCCCGTTTGTTCTTGATCGCAGCCAGGCTTACCTGGGAGTTTTGATTGACGATCTGGTGACCAAAGGTGTCGATGAACCGTATCGCATGTTTACGTCCCGCGCCGAGTATCGGCTTTTGTTGCGTCAGGATAATGCCGATCGTCGACTGACTCCGCTGGGGATTGAACTTGGCAGCGTAACTTCAGAAAGAGCCGCTCGTTTTCAACGCTATGAGGAAGAACTCAACCACGCGTTTACGGCGATGACCAAACTGCGAGCACAGGGTCAGACACTGGAGGAGCATCTGCGCCGCAACACGATTACTTGGGACGAAGTCTACGGCTTGTTTCCTCAGCTTGCGGAGTTCCAGCTGTCAGAAAACACGAAGCGGCAAATGATGATTGAGGCTCAGTATGCGGGCTATGTACGTCGCCAGGAGGCCGAGATTCATCGACTGCAGAAAGTCGACTCCGTGAAGATTCCCGACACCTTTGACTATCTCGCCGTGCCTCAACTACGAACGGAAGCTCGAGAACGGCTCAATCGCCTAAAACCAACAACCGTCGGCCAGGCCAGTCGAGTCAGCGGCATTACTCCTGCCGATATTGCGATTCTGATGTTCTATCTGAAGCCTGCGAGTTGAGCGTGAGATTCCAAAGCGATGACGAACGAAATCCCCGCGGCACATAGCTTTGGGGAGCATCCGGGCAGCGTTTGCAGTCGTCCGATTTGGATCGCAGAACCAACACATTGCGTAACCGCCGTAGAGAACTGTTTATGTCACCGAACTCACGAATCTCTGTATTCGCATTCTTCTGCATCATCTCAATCGCCAACTATGCAATCACAGCCGCTGATCGCCCCAATATCATCGTGATCATGTCGGACGACATGGGGTACTCTGACATCGGATGTTATGGCGGAGAAATCGAAACGCCGAATCTGGATTTTCTCGCCGCTGGCGGGCTGCGGTTTACTCAGTTCTACAACACAGCTCGTTGCTGTCCGACGCGAGCGTCTTTGCTGACCGGACTGTACGCGCATCAGGCTGGGATTGGCCATATGGTTGACAGCCGCGCCGAGTCTGTCGGTGAAGCTTATGCCGGTGAACTCAGCCATCGCGCAGTAACGATCCCGGAAGTTCTGAAAACGGCTGGGTATAACACTTACATGGCCGGTAAATGGCACGTCACAAAAAAGACCAACCCGGCAAACGAGTCAGACAAGAGAAACTGGCCGTTGCAAAGAGGTTTCGACAGGTTTTACGGCACAATCCACGGGGCAGGCAGCTTCTTCGATCCGAACACACTGGTTCGAGATAACGCGTTTGTTTCTCCATTTGCGGATCCGGAGTACCAACCGGAACTCTTTTATTACACGGATGCCATCAACGATCACGCGGCACGATTCATCACGGAACATTGTCAAACGACGAAAGAGCAGCCGTTTTTTCTGTATGTCGCTCACACGGCAGCTCACTGGCCCATGCACGCGAAAGAAAGTGATATCAAGAAATATTCGGGACGCTACGACGTGGGTTACGATGCCATTCGTGCCGCCCGGCTTGAGAAAATGAAAACGCTGGGGCTTCTGGATTCACGATGGACGATCTCCGCACAAGCGGGTGACTGGAATCTCGTCGAAGACAAAGCATGGGAAGCGCGCTGCATGGAAGTCTACGCCGCCATGGTCGACTGTATGGACCAGGGAATCGGTCGACTCATCGATACACTGAAGAAGAATGGACAGTTTGAAAATACGCTGATCCTTTACATGCAGGACAACGGCGGCTGTGCCGAAGCGATGGGGCGAAACAAATCTTTGCAAGCACGTGACGATATGGCGACTCTTCCGGGATTGCCTGCGACTTTTCTGCAACCCGATATGATCCCCAAACAAACGCGAGACGGCTATCCGGTTCGTCAGGGCAAGGGTGTCATGCCCGGCGCGGCCGACACTTATGTTGGTTATGGCCGTTCATGGGCCAACGTCAGCAATACTCCGTTTCGTGAATACAAACATTGGCAGCACGAAGGTGGGATCAGTACTCCTTTGATTGCTCATTGGCCAGCAGGAATTTCTGCAAAGTGCAGCGGAAAACTGGAGGCAGAGATGGGGCACCTGATCGACGTCATGGCCACTTGTGTTGATCTTGCGAATGCGACGTATCCTCAGGAGTTCAACAATACTCCGATCCAGCCACTCGAAGGAATCAGCCTGCGTCCGACTTTTGAAGGAGTTGCTGTTGATCGTCAAACTCCCTTGTGCTGGGAACATGAAGGTAATAGAGCCATCCGAATGGGACAGTGGAAACTCGTCTCGAAACATCCAGGAAACTGGGAGCTATACGACATCGAGGTCGATCGCACCGAGATGGTCGATCTCGCCAAGCTTCAGTCTGCAAGGGTTCAGGAGATGTCTGGATTATGGGAGGCATGGGCCAACCTCGTCGGAGTTAAGCCATGGGCCGTTGTTGAAGCAGCTGGCCGAAAGAATGCGAAGTAAGAAACGAAGAGCCGGCTTCCACAGCCCAGATACGAAAAGATCCACGGCAACGAGACATCAGCAATCACATGAGGAATCATGGGCAAAGAAAGCTGGATGAGTAAGACGCTATTGAGAATGGGCTGTTTTGCTTTGTCGGTAAACCGCCAGAACTCACCCCCAAATCCTCAAATCTGCCCGTTTTGTGAACAAACCCTGAACACAAAGTGAAAGCAGGCAAACTGCGCAACGAAACTGCCGTTGACGGTCTTTGCCGAATGGATACAATCGGGTGAGTTGAGGGTTGGCACGAACCGGGAAGCTCCTGCAACTCGAAGTGACTTCGGGACTTGCGTGAGCTGGTTTTGGCCTTCTCAATGCGAAGCTCGCAAATTTGGGCGAGTCACGTTGAATCAGAACAAACTTACGACACTGTTTGGGAAGTCTGAGTTCAGCAGTGAAGCGTCAGGGACGGCGTCCGGCAAGCTGTCGGACGATGGAATGCTGCACGTTGCAGCTCATCGCTTTTCCACAGAACGGATTGGGCTCATGAAAACTGTGTTCACGACTGGCGAAGCCGCCAAGATCTGCAAGGTCAGTCAGCAGACGATCATTCGCTGCTTTGACTCTGGTCAGTTGAAGGGATTTCGCGTCCCCGGATCTCGTTTCCGTCGTATTCCGCGTGATGTTCTCTACAAATTCATGAAAGAGAACGGCATCCCTACCGACGCGCTGGAAAGCGGCAAGCGGAAGGCGTTGATCGTGGACGACGATGTCGAACTGGTAGAACTGATCACCGACGCATTGGTAGCCGATGGTCGATTTGAAGTACGAATCGCCAATAACGGTTTCGATGCGGGGATGATGGTCAAGGAATATCATCCGGACATTATTGTTCTGGACGTCATGCTTCCCGACATCAATGGTAAGGAAGTTTGTCAGCGAGTTCGAAGCGACTCAGCACTGGACGATGTGAGAATCATCTGCATCAGCGGTATGGTTGAGCAGGACAAGATTCAGGAACTCAAAGCTTCTGGCGCCAATCACTTCATTCAGAAGCCATTTGAAGTGGATGCTCTGATTGACAACATCTGCCGATTGCTCGATATCGAGCAACTGCAGTCCTGAAGTCGGAAGCGAAGAATCTCCTTCAGTTTTTGCATCGCCCAATAGATCGGGCGAATGCAGAAGCGGCAGAACTTATTTGAGACCCACGTCAGAAACATGCACTGTATGTGCATCTGTTAAAACGAATCTTCAAAAGCCCGGCTTCCAGAAAAGCCGGGCTTTTCTTCTATGGCAGGATGATGACTTAGCATGTCGGCCGACGATCGAAATCGCCAAGCGCCGTTCGTGCATCAATTGCTGGCTGCACAGGCAAAACCTGTTGACTGGAACTCCGCAGCCACTGTGACAGTACAAATGTGGCTGGAGTTAGGCGGAGCATCGGCGGCTCTGCTGATCAGTCCGCGGGGACCGGAGCAGCTTGAGTTGTTTTACGGTCGCAGCGTGCCCAACTCAGCGCCACATCTGAGTCGATCGACCATTGACGCTCCATTCTCGGTGCTGTTGGACCAGTCCGCACTGATTGACTGCATTGCAGAATCCGGATTGATTGGCGGCATCAATGTTCGACTTCTTTTGTGGACAGACCTCTGCACGGCAATGATTCTGCAGATGCCGGAAGAATCGTCCAATAATTTCAGTCCGGTCAATGAGGAGGACATCGCTGCAACCTGTCGACAGATTCTGTCACGTGTCACAGATCGTCCCATCCTCGTCCCCAATCATGTTCTCCTTGAAGCCATAGCGGAGTACGCCGCAGGGGCCGGGCACGAGATCAACAATCCGTTGGGCAGCATCATCGGCCAGACTCAATTGCTGTTGAAGCAATCTCAATCTGTCGAGCATCGCCAGGCCTGTGAAACGATCGGCGCGCAGGCATGGAGAATTCGCGATATGATTGCCAATTCGATGCTTTTCGCGAGACCTCCTTTGGTCCAGAAGAAACGTCTCAACCTCGTCACTTTGTTGCAACAGATATTGCAGCCGTTAACTCAGACAGCATTGGAAGACCACATTACGATTAAGCTGGCCAGTACTTCTGACGAGATCATGATGGAGGCTGACGGTTCTCAATTTGGCACCCTCGTGGGGCATCTTGTCAGAAACAGTATCGAGGCCATTCGATCCAGCGACTCACAAGGCACGATCACAGTGACACTTCGTGATGACGTCGCGGGCTGCGTGGAGTTGTCCGTCAGCGATGATGGCCCCGGGATCGGTTCCGACGAGATTCGGCGAAATCTCTTTAATCCGTTTTATTCCGGACGAGCAGCGGGGCGAGGTCTTGGATTCGGCCTGTGTCTGGCATGGCAGATTGTTCGCCTTCATGATGGATTACTGCTTCACGATGTTCCGGAGCAGGGGGGAACATCGTTCCATCTGGCATTCAGAACGACACCCTGAAGCGTTTCCTGAAACCGCGCGGGCCTGACGACACTGCTGGCAGGCAAAGCAAAGGCTCAGAAAATCAGAATCTTCTAAGTCGATTCGACGACCGACTGGCTCAGTCCGCGTCAGACACGGCCCCGGTCGCATATAATTCCCATGATTTCTCGACAAGGGTGTTGTTCGATAACTCGATACGACATTCCCTCCTGAAAGCGTACAATCCTCCTAACCCTGAGCGTCTGCCTGACACGCGTATTTCACACTTGACCCGTGTCCTGTTGGATCGTGACCATCGGGGCCTCAATCTGCTACATTCCAAGTGGCAGAGAAACCGATCTCCGAGTACAGAAATCACTTTTCGTCGATCTTGATCTGA
The DNA here is from genome assembly GCA_044235005.1 of Planctomycetaceae bacterium. Lineage (GTDB taxonomy): Bacteria > Planctomycetota > Planctomycetia > Planctomycetales > Planctomycetaceae > SXXK01. The sequence continues at coordinate 54,083 of JBIIIF010000014.1, forward strand.
AAGCCCCTGATCATGGCCAAGGCCCCGCTCAAAGGCATTTTTACCCCAAACCTCATCCCTTACACCGTGGACGGAGGCATCAATGAGCAGGAATTGCGGCGTTATGCAGATTGGCTCATCGAACGAGGTGTCCATGGTCTTTACCCGAACGGCTCTACGGGCGAGTTCACTCGATTTACGCCGGAAGAACGTCGGCGTATCGTCGCGATTCTTGCCGATCAGGTTCGCGGCCGAGTTCCCATCCTGGCCGGTGCGGCCGAAGCCAACGTAAAAGAGACCCTTTCCGCCTGTGAGTACTATGCGTCCCTCGGAATTCGAGCCGTCGCGATTGTGGCTCCGTTTTATTACAAACTTAGCCCGGCTTCAGTTTATGCTTACTTC
>JBIIIF010000381.1:0-5098 GCA_044235005.1 Planctomycetaceae bacterium
CAGAGGCCCGGAGATCATCGTCCAATGACCGGTCCGTGTTCTCAAACCCTGCCGTAATCGATGCTTTCGCGATCAATTCAGAGCTGAAGCGAGATGGCCAGCAGCAGACGTTCTCGCCTCAGCAAAAGATTTCTTCGGCCTCGGATGTTGTCGCGGACGACAAACCAACGAGACCTGGTTCGGAGACAGAGTCAGTCGAATCTCTGACATCCGCATCCGTTATCCATGACTCACTAGATTCGTCAGACTCCACCAAACTAAGCAACTCGGTCTCCAAGGAACACAAAGAGCATTCAATTCATGCTTCTGTTTCTTCAACAGAAAATGAGTTTCGAGCGATTCAGATCCATGACTGCTATATCGTCGTTGCCAGTGATGCCGGACTGGAAGTCATCGATCAACACGCGCTTCATGAGCGGATTCTTTATGAGCATCTGCGAAATCGGATTCTGGCCGGTGGAGTAGAACGTCAACGACTGCTGATACCTGATACGATCGAATGTACCGCCACCGAGTGCGTCGCACTTCTGGAGTCAATGGAACTTCTGAAAGAGATTGGGTTTGAACTGCAGGAGTTTGGCGGAACAACAATTCTGCTGATGTCTCACCCAACTTTGATCCCTCGAGGCAATCTCTCCCGCATCGTCAAAGACTTTGCCGAACAACTGGCTCAGAACGACGGCAAAATGTCAAGACGCGATCTTCTGGATCATATGCTGCACACGATGGCCTGCCGCGCAGCAATTAAGTCTGGACATCGGCTTACCGCGGAAGAAATGCAGGAACTGCTTCGGCAGAGACATCTGGTCAATGACTCGCACCATTGTCCACACGGCCGCCCCACTTCATTAACCCTGAGCCGAGGCACACTGGATCAACAATTCGGCAGATTAGGTTGATCGACAAATACGAATCGCCTGATCGCGATGCCCCGAATAACCCCCGCCAATCTGTCGGGCACCTCGCCATGCTGGTCCGACTCGATTCCTATCTGCTCCGCAGCGTGGTAAATGAGTTGGTAATTGACTCACGCAGGAATGCCCCGTCGTTCGAATAAACGACAAACCTCGAACCCTGACCAATCGTACGCCGCATTTGCTCAGTCTTTCCAAACCAGCAGCCTGCCGGGATATGTGAACGATCGGCGACATCAATAATCCGCTTCAGAAGGGCGATCAGATCCGGATGATCATATTCATTCGGAATCCCCATGGTTGTCGTCAGATCATTAGGCCCGACAAAGATCGCGTTGACTCCCTGAATCCCACAGATTGCTTCCAGGTTTTCAATACCTGCCAGAGATTCAATCATGGGCACAAAGACGGTGTTTTGACATCGGTCTTCAAGGACGTACCTGCGACTTTTCTCGTCAGGCCAGACTCCCTCGCGCAGGACTCGCTCCAGAGCCAGTCCTTTCAATGGGCGATAGATAGCGGCAGCGGCCAGACGGCGAGCGTGTTCCAAATCTTCAACGTAGGGAACGACAACTCCATCAAAAGTATCGCAGACTCTTGAGACATCATCCGGATCACGACTGTGCGTTCTTGCCAGGCAGGCAATCCCCTTTGCTGCAAGGGCATACTTCAAGGGCAGAAACTCAGCCAACTCCAGAGCGTTGTGTTCTGCAGTCACAATCACAAAGTCCAGCGCTCCCTCCGGAAGCACATCAACGATCGCCGGATTCACGGTGTACTGGATGAAGGTTCCGAATACAGACTGACCACGCTGCATCTTTTCCTTCAGGCTTTTGCCCAGCAGTGGTCCAGCCATTTCAGAGTCCCTTAACTTTCATAAGTTCATCACCGTCAGCCGCGCCCCCCCAGAGTTCTACATGTCAATCCAATGCGCTGACGGGAAACCCTCAATGAGAACACCTCAGGCCCTGCGAAAGCCTCAATGCTGGAAGAGGAATTCCTTGCTGTTGATCACAGCCCAGGCGATATCTTCCAAAGCTCGAGTCCGGTCTTCATTGGCTTTGATGTGGTTCTGTGCTGTTTGCTGCTCTTCGGGCAGCGGAGGCCGACTCAAGGCCGTCAAATACAAGAGCTCGATGATCTCTGCATCCGACTTTCCACCAGCGATCCACTTGTGCACGTTCCCCGCGTCAGACCGCAGTTTGTTGTGTACTGTCGGCCCGTTGATCAACTGCAGAGCCTGAGAAAGATTGCTGTCCGTGGATCGCTCGCACTCACAGGGAAGCTCTCGCTGAGGCTGACCAAAAACCTGCAGAAACTTGTGTCCCTCTGGCGGGTCAACCAGATCCACAGCTTTGGTACCGCCAGGCATTCCGGCAAAGTCCTCGGGCAAGCCGGTTACCACACAAATGGAATCCAGAAGTTGTTCCGCCGTCAGCATGCGAGTTGTCGCGTGACTGAAGTAGATCTCATCGTCAGAGTTATACTTATTTCTCTGTGAACTTAATTGGTAAACACGGCTGTTCATGATCGTGCGGATAAGGTGGCGTGAGGAAAACCCGCTCTTAACCAACTCACCAGCCAGATAATTCAACAGCTCAGGGTTGGACGGCGGATTGGAGTCTCGGAAGTCATCGACAGGATCAACAATCCCCTTACCGACAACATGGCCCCAGATACGATTTGCCAGAGAGCGTGCGAAGAATGGATTGTCGTTCTTCGTAAGCCAATCCGCAAAAACAACTCGGCGATCCTGATCGGCAGGAACATCGACATCTCCCTGCATCAACAGACGGACCTTCATTTGTTTTCCGGTGCGGGGCTGAGTGACTTCACCACCGGCTTTGACAAAAATCATCTCATCGTCCGGAAGCCCGGTCTCTTTTCGTCCCACCCGAATAAATGCGGCGGCTGTACCGTAGTAATCATCCTGAGTCCATTTTTCGAAGGGATGGTTATGACATTTCGCACACTGGATACGAATCCCCAGGAACAACTGGGCTGTTGTTTCAGTGGCGTCAATTTCATCCCGGCTTGCTTTCCAATAAGCCGCAGCCGCATTCTGCTGAGTGCTACCGGTGGCAGTCAGCAGCTCATGCGCAAACTGATTTAATGGAACATCGTTTTTGACGACATCGAACAGCCACCGGCGAAATTTGTGGACTCCCGTTCGAGTCATCTTCTTGCTGTTGGATCGCAACAGATCTGACCATTTCATAGACCAGAAGCGAGCATGATCATCGGTCGCAAGCAACCGGTCGATAACTGCAGCACGCTTGTCCGGAGACTGATCGGCAAGGAACTGCTGAGATTCCTCCAATGACGGAAGACGGCCAGTCAGGTCGAGCGATGCTCTGCGAAGAAAGTCTGTGTCACTGCATAATTCTGAGGGCTGAATCTGAAGCTGCTTCAGCTTTCCAAAGACCAGTCGATCAATCTCGGTTGCCTCTGCGGGACTCGGCCACTGAAAATCGGGCCGCTCGGTGAGAAATGTGAGTTGCGTTGTCGAAACCTTGTCGAGGTAACGAGCCAGAACGGTCACTTCCCCACGGCCCTGCTGAGAAACAACTCCGAATGGCGAGATCATGCCGATGCCTTCATCCGATGAATCGAACGCCGTCAGCGCTGTGATGTCTCGTACGGACCCATCGCTGAAGTAACCATTGACAATAAGCTGCTGTCGATCAGCACCATCTCGAAGAACTCTTGGCGACGGCAACAGCTCAATCCGTGACAAAGTCGCAGCGCCGTCTGGATCCAGTTTCATTCCTTCGGCGATCCAGTCTCTTAAGACTCGATGACTAGGATCTCCATTCTGAAGCCGACGACCACCTCCGTGAGCCACTTCCATCAACGGCTTTCTCAGCAGCAGACTTTCATCAGGGCTCAGCACATTCGAGCGTCGATTGAAGAACTCTCCTCGCAACGTCACCAAATCGACATTAGGGTCGTAGCCTCGAAGAGAAAGACGGAAACCGCCTTTGCCAGATGGAGACCCGTGACAGGCTCCCATGTTACATCCCGACTTTGTCAGAGACGCAAGTATCTCAGTCTGAAACGACACCGGAGCAGGCATTTCAAAGTTTGACACGGTCACCTTAGCCGATGCTGATTGGCCACCGCGTGTCACGTGCACCGTCGTGGTCCCATTTCCTTTAGCTTTCACAACTCCGCCCTCAACGACAGCAATAGCAGCGTCGTCAGTTCGGTACTCAGCAAGACCTGTAGCGTCGTGAATTGTCGCAGCATCACCATTCGCGGTAACGATCAACTGCTGCACGCCACGAGGACCACCGAGTGCAATTTCGGCTGGCAGAACAGAGAGCGATAATGTCGGTAGCTCAGCAGCAAAAGAAGCTGAAGCACCAATTAAGAATATCAACAACAGACAGGTTAAGCGGAGCATAGTGACGAAGCCTTTGTTTGCGATTCTTTGTAGCCAGGCATTGGCCTGAATACGCACTTTCCAGGAACTTTTGTTTTCAGTGAATTGCCGGAGCGGCAACTCAAGGTGGGATTTCTCGGCGGCAAAACAACAATAACGTCTCAGATCACTTTGGAACAACTTCTACAACAATTGGCGGAACTGGATGAACAGGTTCAACCTTATCCTTCTTCGACTTTCCCTGAAGGAAAACAGTGAACGGTCCAACTGGGGCATCAGCAGTCGCAGCAATCGTGACAGCTAACTCCCCAGCCGCCATTGAGCCGCCTGTCACAGTAACTCCGGCCGGCAATTGATCAGCCGGAGTCGAAAGGGCGATTTCGATCGGCTCGGTCCATTCTGCGATTCGGGTCGACTTCAAGAGAATGGTTGCCGAAGCACCTTGAGTGACGTTGATTGTGGATGGCTCAGGCAACAAGGAAAACTGTGCAGCTGGCTGAACTGCAGTGAAGAGATCGGCTCTCACACGAGCACTTCGAAATAGTTCCGCATCCGTTTTTTTCGGTGCCGGAGGGGCAAGCTGAATTTCAGCAGGGGGCACGACAACACCATCCGGTGCCGAAACACGAAGAGTTACGGGACCCCAGTCTGCATCCGATGCGGCTGCGGCGGGATCCTTTGCCGTTAGAACAATCGGAACCGCACTTTGTTTTCCACCGATGGTGAAAGGAGTCATTGTCAGGGCCGCTGGCAATCCGACAGCTTCAACTTTCAACGGACCGTCGTAGTGAATTCTTCT
>JBIIIF010000146.1:0-17530 GCA_044235005.1 Planctomycetaceae bacterium
TCTTTGGACTCGGCTTTCTCTTTGGACTCGGCTTTCTCTTTGGACTCGGCTTTCTCTTTGGACTCGGCTTTCTCTTTGGACTCGGCTTTCTCTTTGGACTCAGTTTTCTCTTTGGACTCAGTTTTCTCTCCGAGGCCATTTGCGACGGAAATCGAACTGCATGACAATGCCACGCCAAAACCAAACAAATACATCCATTTCAACATTCGATGCCCCTTTTTTAAAAATCAAGATGGTAAGCCGTAGTCACCCTACGTGACGAGTACGGTAATACACCAAAAGTGATGTGTCAACTAATGACACAGGATGCTTGTCGCTTAGGAGTTATTTCAAAAATGCTCCTTTTTTCTGAATCCGGATTCGTCTTGCCGAACGCACATGCAACTCTCAAACTGAGGATCTTGCAGTTGACCTAAAGAGCTCTGACAGAATCCTCACATGCACCTTGCGGTTGTCGTTTATGCAGGCGTTTTCAAAGAGGACCAAAAACTGGTCCCGTTTTCATTGAGCGTTCAGGAAACAACGCTGCCCCATCTCAGGAATTCTGTGGTCCTCTTCGAGAGAGACATGATCAAAGGAATTCTTCGCTTTGGCAGATCAATGGCATTGTGCTGTAGAATTCAACTCGGGGAGTGGGCCTGCACCGACAGGAATTGCCATCCAGAAAGGCCGCGATGGGTCAGAATTCCGGAGAGCCTTTGATGACTCATATGAACTCCTCTGCAGCGACAGAACTCAACGGCCGTCAGGCATTCAGCGAACAGCGAGGCAATGATCCGCACGGGCACATTGCAGCAGAATGGTGGCACTTCGCAGACGACGGCAGAATTGCCTGCGATCTTTGTCCCAGAGACTGCCGGCTTAAACCCGGTGATCGAGGATTCTGTTTCGTTCGCCAAAATGTCGATGGCCAGATGAAATTGACAACCTACGGTCGCAGCACTGGTTTCTGCATTGATCCTATCGAGAAAAAACCACTCAATCACTTTTTCCCCGGCACTCCCGTTCTTTCGTTCGGAACCGCAGGCTGCAATCTGGGATGTAAGTTCTGTCAGAACTGGGACATCTCGAAATCGCGAGAAGTCGAGCGGCTTAGCGAACTGGCCATGCCGGAAAGCATCGCTGTAGCGGCTCAACAGACAGGCTGCCGCAGTGTCGCTTTCACATACAACGACCCGATCATCTGGGCGGAATACGCCATCGACACGGCACACGAATGTCGTCGACTGGGAATTCATCCGGTGGCTGTTACCGCCGGATACATCAGTCCGGGTGCACGGGCGGAATTCTTTCACGCGATGGACGCGGCCAATGTGGATCTGAAGGCCTTCACGGAAGATTTCTACGAACGCATCACGTACTCAAAACTTCAGCCCGTGCTGGAGACTCTGCATTGGCTGAAACACGAAAGCGATGTCTGGTTTGAAATTACGAATCTGATTATTCCCGACGCAAACGACAGTCCAGATGAGCTTCGCCGGATGTGCGACTGGATTCTTGAATCCGTCGGAGCTGAAGTGCCGGTCCACTTTTCCGCGTTTCATCCCGACTTTCGCATGATGGACAGACCTCGCACGCCTCACGAAACGCTTGTCATGGCCCGTGAAATCGCGATTCGTCAGGGGCTGAAGTTTGTCTATGTGGGAAACGTCAATGACGTCTTCAATCAGAGCACCTGGTGCCCCGGCTGTGGTGAGCTGTTGATCGAACGTAACTGGTACCAGCTCGGCCAATGGAATCTTGACGGCAATGCCTGTCGCAAGTGCGGGACCACAATTCCGGGACGATTCGACAAGGCTCCGGGCACGTGGGGAAATCGGCGCCAGCCGATCAGGATCAGCGAGTATTCCTCACCCCAATCGAAATCAACCAGCAATTCAAACACGACCTCAACGGATTTGGCCGTTGCTCCCACTGCGAAAAATGATCCGCCCATGAACGCACTGAAGACAGCCCCTGAAATCAGCTCTGCCCAACAACAAGCTCTTCAACTGGCGGCCTGCGAAATCGTTGCCGCAGCCGTCAACGGATCCGCTCCACAGCTTTCAGATCCGTCTCTCGGAGGATTGGCCGATCTTGAAGTGATGGGTGTCTTTGTAACGCTCAAGAAATCCGGACAACTTCGCGGCTGCGTCGGAATGCTGGGTGAGCCGATGAAGATTCGCCCGGCTTTGCTTCAGGCCGGACACAAAACAGCGGTGGCCGATCAACGTTTCCCGCCGGTCGCGGCTCATGAACTTCCACAGCTGACACTGGATGTGACAATCCTGTTCAATTTCGAAACGATTCACGAGATCGGTGAGGCTCGAGCGAACGCCGTAGAAGTTGGCAAACACGGCCTGAAGATTATTCATGCGGGTCGATCGGGGCTGTTGTTGCCGATCGTCGCTGTTGAACATCAGTGGGACGCACGGACCTTTCTGGAACAGGTTTGTCGAAAGGCTGGATTGCCCTCCAATGCATGGTTGCAGCCAGATTCTCAGCTCCTGCGTTTCGAAGGTCGACTGATCGAAGGCCCGTTTTCTGTCGCCGTGGCCGATCGAGCAATCCAGAGTTCTGCAACGTCGCGTTCAACACTGCCATCTCAGGATTATGTGCGATCGCTGGCTACGTTTGTGACAGCCAATATCCGATCACTGACGCAGGGTGCAATCCCGGCCTGTTTTCCTGATCACTTATCCGACCAAACAGTCGATGGGTTCGCGATTCAACTCACGTTGCCCAATGGTCAGCAGATTACGTTCTCCCGGTTACAGGCGAACGGCGGTGTTCCTCTGCAGATGACTCTGCTGGAACTTGCTCAATCTGCTGCCAGTTGGTTACAACAGACGAAGAACGCGGCTTCATTGGTCTCTCAGATTTCTGCCGACGTTCTGCTGCTCTTCAACGCTGAGCCACTGAAGTTGGTGAACGCTGAAATTTTGAGTCGTATGAATCCCGGCGAGACGCTGCTGTTGCTCACCGATGGCAATAAAACAGCCTGGCGATTTCATCGCAACGCACCGTTGCATCAAACCTTGCAGCAGCTCTTTCAGGACGTCAGCCTGTCCGATCCGAATCAGGCCGGATTGTTTCACTTCGCGGCCTGCTGCAGTTGCGACAACGTAACTTTCAGCAGTCGTCCCCAACCACAAAAAGGGACCGCACTCCGTAAAGCAGCAGTCGCCGGAAAGTTTTATCCTTCGAGCCCCAAAGCTTTGGCAGGACTGATCAATAGTTGCCTCGGTAAGATCCCCGACGAAAAGGAACGGTGGCCGGCTGTGATGGTCCCACATGCGGGTCTGCAGTATTCCGGACGGATCGCTGGTCAGGTCTTTCGACGAATTCACATTCCTGAATTTGTGATCATCATCGGCCCGCGGCACACTCGGAACGGAGTGGATCTGGCAGTCGCTCCAAACGTCGAATGGGAGTTGCCAGGCCAGAGCATCACATCTGACGTCGCATTGGCACAGGCCATTGTCGCTGGGGTTCCCGCACTTCAATTCGACGCAGGCGCTCATGCGGCTGAACACAGCATCGAAGTCGAGCTGCCCTTTCTGGCTCGACTTGCTCCGCAGTCGCGAATCGTCGGCATCACAATTGGTTCGGCAAGCCTCGAACAATGCCTGACGATTGGTCATCAACTGGCCGCCGTGATCCTTACGCTACCCGTGCAGCCGCTGCTTGTCATCTCCAGTGATATGAATCACTTTGCGACCGACACAGAAAACCGTCGACTTGATGAGTTGGCTCTGCAGGCGATGGAGACATTGTCCCCGGCAAAACTTTACGAAACGGTCCGTTCTCAGAACATCAGCATGTGCGGAGTTCTTCCGGCTGTAATCGTAATGGCGGCACTTGAATCGCTTGGACAGCTCAAGCAGGCTGTTCGCACCGGCTACGCAACCAGTGCTGACACGTCGGGTGACACCAGTCGAGTCGTCGGTTATGCGGGGATGTTGCTGGGACCGTAAAGCTTTGTCATGTTTAACTTACTTCGATGGCGATTCAACGCCACTTCTGTTCGGAGGTTTCAACAACTCCGCCAGCACGAATCGCTCAAACACAAGATGCGACTGGCTGCCTTCATAGACGAGGCCCACATGCTCCGCATCGATCTGAGTCAGGCTCGGATATCCGGCTCCAAGACCTTCGTCCAGCAGAAGATGATGAGAACTCGGCCACGTTTGCCCCTCATCAAAACTCACCTGAATCGTATGATGAGTTCTCCCTTTCTGCGTGTGAGGATTCGCAAACAACAGCACGTGTTTTTTCTTTCCGGACTCTTCATAGTTCACACGCAGTAAACTGCCGTTGCAGTTGGGTTCGATGAGCGCATTGCGACTCGTGGCATGAGCTTCCCATGTTTGTCCGAGATCCTTCGAAACGACAACGGCTCGATATCGCTCATGATCGTTGCGAATATTCAGCAGGATTGAATTATCGCTCAGCATCACCGCCTGACATTCATTGCCGCCAGCGTAGCCCGGGTTGCCCACGGTCCAGGTCACTCCGTGATCTTTGCTGATCATCACGGTGGCAAATGTCGCCAGAGGTTCACGTCCCGTTCGGCCCTGAACCGGCATGACCAACGTGCCATCCGGCAACTGAATTCCCTGCTGTGGCGCCGGGGCCAGCAACCACCACGATTCCTGTTTGAGCTTACGTGTCAAATTGACGGGCGTTGACCAGGTGAGTCCATCATCCTTCGAGCTGACCATCATAAACTGAGCCGTCTTACCGATTTCAAATCCCGGCTCAGAACCATCCTCAACCCACTGATGCTTTCCCGGTTTGCCATTCATCCATAACGCAAAACAGAAGATCTCACCGGTCTCATGATCAACGATCAGTCCCGGATCACTGCAGCCATTTTCTTCCTGAGGCAACCCGCCGTACTCGCCCATATCCATGATCACTTTGACCGGCTCCCAGGACCGGCCACCGTCAGTGCTGCGGCTGAGTCCGATGTCGATGTCTTCCTGCAGATCGCGTCCCTCACGTCGCCGCATATCGTAAACACACAGCAACGAGCCTTTTGCTGTCGTGCCCAGCGCAGGGATTCGATAGGTATGCACGCCATCATCCTGATGCCGACGCAGAGCAACCCCGATACGATGCCGCTTGCCGGGCGACTCATTCGCAACGCTAACAACGCCGCTATTCGTGCTGATCTGAGTACAGACTGCAGCAACATGATGCGAAAGATCCGCCGTCTCCGTCAGCTTGCCGGACAGCCAAAAGATGTTTCGCCCCGAACGAAGCGTCGCGTTGCCCTTAAACGATGTTTTCAGCATTGGCTTCTGAGTATCACCGAACTGATTTTCGCTCGAAAAGCGGTCCTCTGAGCCGGTTGAATACAACGACAGAGATTGGATATCAGCGACTTCATCAGTACCCTCGAGTGAGAATTCGAATGCATTGACTTCGACATCCAAACCCTCAGGCATGTCGACGATCACTTTGACAATCGGACCGTGTTCGTTACGGATCAGAATCGGATAAACAGGACTGATGCAGGTCCCCTTCAGCTCCGCGCTATGCACACTTGCTGGCAGCAGAAGCAACTGGCAGGCCATCACAATGTACGGAAGAATTGCCTTCGTCATTTTTCAAGTCCTGTCACTCAAGCGACGTGTGAATTCATCCTCTTCGATCAAACTCTCTTGCCGCAGTTCAATCAGTCACGCTGATCCCGACGGCTTCAATCGCGGCGTGTCCCGATTTTCGAAACGGCCTTGGCAATGGTTGAGCAATCCCATTGCGATCAATCGATCTGCATCGGATCGTGTATTCTCCGGCTGAGACACCCGGCAGAACAATGGCCCAGTGTGCATTTGTCAGCATCATTGGCCACGATTGTGGAGTTCCGGCAGGGTCAAATCCAAACGTGTCTGCAGGCATTCGACCATCGTGCAGTCCATGCCACGTATTCGGAGCCGGAAGCATCTCGGCATCAACCCACGGAAATTTCGTCATCCATGGGTCATCTTCCGCCGGCTCTGCATCGGACGGTGAAATCGAAACCTGAACTTTCGACAGCCCTGAAACGCCCACCTGAGCATACCCGGAGACCGCAATCGTTTCTCCGGGTTTGACGAAACGAGGCGTCGACAATGTCGCCGCAAACGTCTTCATCGGGCTGTCAATATCGTTGTTCTGCTCAGCGTAAGTGTCGTTCGCATGAGGCAGATTCGTCAGCACAACATGACTCAGCCACTTAATCGACTTGAACCCATAAGCCTCCGGAACAACCAATCGCACCGGGCCGCCTCGCTTCGAATCAAGCCATTCTCCATTCAGCTTGTAGCAAAGAATCACGGGCGGAATTCCAGGCGGATCTTCCAGAACTCGCCCGATTGGCAGAGAGCTGCGAAAGATCTGTTTGGGATCGTCATTGTGATAGCCGTAATAGAAAACTCGTCGGATATTCTCGCGAGGTTTCGTTTGCCAGATCACATCTCTGAAAGGAACTCCTTCCCAGAGTCCCATTCCCAGCGGGCAACCAAGATTCAGACAGCTCATCACCTTGAGAAACCTGACTGAGTTTGTTTCGGCCAGCTTAAGCAGCCCATCAAACTTCAATGCGGTCCCATTGGCGGCAGAGAACGGCTGATCAATCTTTGCGGGATTGTCAGGGTCAGAGATCAGGTCGAGCGACCAGGTTTCCCGAGTCATCCCGACGGCCTGCTTCTTCTCATCCGGCAATGAATGAGGCAGCGGAGTTCCTCGCGACACGTCGCGGAATTCTCCAGCTGGTGTCAGATAAGGATCCGGACGAGCTCCTGCCTTGCCTGGCTCGACAGTAGATTTTGGCGCCGCAGCTCCTTCCTGTCCGGATAAAGCCAACGCAGGAGTCACGCTTAACAATGCCGACGTGGTCAGGCCAGACCGCAGAAAGAACCGCCGCGTCAACCGCTCATGTTCCCGAAGAAATCCGTCGCTGCGCCCAATCGTCGTGTCCATGATTCGCGAACTCCGCCATTGTGATTAAAGGTTCGACGTCAAATGAAGTAGGACCGGTCTATTCTGAACCACCGACCGACTGGTTTTTGTTGTTGTCCTTATTCGCGTTAATTCGTGTCCATTCGCGGTTCAATTTTGCTTCTGAAAATGTGCCTGAGTTTTCTCAGGCTCTGTCTCATGGTCTTCGTCTCGCTCTCTGTCAGTTAAATCAATCTTGCCTTACTCGAATTGTTTATGATGAGGATTGCAGAACCCTACTTGACATTCGCCTGCACGCGTTTTCGAGCTCGCTCATGCAGTTCGACCGGGACAAACTTGAGCAAGCGCTCGATCACAACATCCGGAGTCACACCCTGACTGGCGGCCGTAAACGTTGTCATGATGCGATGTCGCAGCACAGGCTTTGCCACAGCTTTCACGTCATCTGTTGTGACATGAAATCGTCCCTGCAGCAACGCATGCGCTCTTGCGCCGAGAATCAGATACTGCCCGGCTCGTGGACCTGCACCCCAGGAAATCAGTTCCTTGATGAACGGTGGAGATTCGGATTCTCCCGGACGAGTGGCCCGGACCAGATCGCGAGCGTACACAAAGATATAGTCCGCGCAGGGAACTCGACGAACCACATCCTGCAACGTCCGGATCTGTTCGGCATTCAGAATCGGGGTGAGTTGTGGCTTTGATATGCCGGTTGTCTGCTTCAGAATTTGCAGCTCTTCCGTCGCTGACGGATACCGCACCACCACATGGAACATAAATCGGTCCAACTGCGCTTCTGGCAGAGGATAGGTGCCTTCCTGTTCGATGGGATTCTGAGTCGCGAGCGTAAAAAATGGATCCGGCAGATGATACGTCTGAGAACCCACGGTCACGTGACGTTCCTGCATTGCCTCCAGCAGAGCGGCCTGAGTCTTCGGAGGAGTTCGATTGATTTCGTCGGCCAGCAGAACATTTGTAAACAGTGGTCCCTGAATAAACTGAAACACACGGCGACCGGTCTCGGGATCATCCTGCAAAATGTCCGAGCCGGTAATGTCCGTCGGCATAAGATCCGGCGTAAACTGGATTCGTCGAAAGGAAAGTTGCAGAATCCCGGCGATGGTGCTGCACAGCAAAGTCTTGGCCAGTCCGGGAACTCCGACCAGCAAACAATGACCGCGACAGAACATGGCGATCAGCAGCTGATTAACGACCTCATCCTGTCCGACAATCACCTTGCTGATTTCCTGCCGCATTTGCTCATAGGCTTTATTCAGCCCGGAGATCGCCTGTTCCTCGGCTGCGGTCGGTGCCACTTCGGACGGATCATTGTTACTCTGTGTGTCGGCGTCTGACATAGCAAGCGTGGTGAACTCACCGGAATGTTAAAGGCAGCGGATTCAGAATCGGCATTGAAACGCCTGCACGATCCAATTGCGAGCGAAGAGAAGCAAAATGAGCGACGTGAAGTATCTGATCTTTGATATCGAAACAGTCGGCGATGGAGATCTGATCCAGAAAGTCCGCTACCCTTACGAGAATCTGACGCCCAGAGAAGCGGTTACCAAATATCGCCGCCAATTGATGGAGGAGACCGGAAAAGACGTGCTCCCCGGCACCTTTGTGCTGCCAGTTTCTGTCGCGATCGCCAAAGTCGCGGCCGATTATCGCCTGACCGAGCTGACCGTGCTGGATGCTCCCGCGTTCCGACCTCAGGAAATCGTGCGACGTTTCTGGCAGGGCTGGCAACACTACGATCGTCCGACTCTGGTGACTTTCAACGGTCGCGGATACGACATGCCGATTATGGAACTGGCCGCCTACCGGTTTGGGCTCAGCGTGCCAGCCTGGTTCAATGTGGATTCAAAGTCTTTTGAACAATCCCGAAACCGCTACAACCATGAGGCTCATCTGGATCTGCAGGATCTGCTGTCCAACTTCGGCGCGTTTCGTATGAGTGGTGGACTGAATCTGCTGGCCAGCCTGATCAATAAACCCGGCAAGTCCGGGATTGATGGCTCACAGGTTCAGGATATGTACTGGAACGGGCAAGTCGAACAGATCAACGACTACTGCCGCTGCGATGTGCTCGACACCTACTTCGTGTTCCTGCGCAGTCGAGTTCTGATCGGACGACTGACTCTGCAGGAAGAAGCCACTATGACGCAGATGACTCGTGAGATGCTGGAAGAGCAGGCTGAAAACCATGCGGCTTATAAGCATTATCTCGCTACCTGGGATGCTCGGCTCAACTGTCGTATGGACTGCTCAAAAGCTATCAGCGGCGATCAGACGATCAGTCCGGTGATTTTGTAAGTCGCTTGTGACTGGGTGTGTGACGTTGCATCCATCATGAGCATGTTTACCGCCCAGCCGAAGGCGCCGGCTTCGATGCTGTTCAAGACTACCGGAGATCAACGGGGCGAAAAAAATCGTGATTATCATAACCCGACGCGTCAGCGAGGGATTTACGGAAACACTGGCAGAACGCGACAGCTCAATCCCTCACTAACGTCTCGGGTTGTGATGGCGGCAATCTCGCAATTTCTAAGCCGGCGCCTTCGGCTGGGCGGTAAACGATGACGTTCAGAGCCACGCCGCTTCCGAGACGTCTGTTCAGGACCGGTTTTCTTACTCCCGGCTTCTTTCCGGCAGATTCTGCCGCTTTGCAGAATTCGAAGATCCGGACTGCATTGACCTTAACGATTATGCCGATGACACAACAGACGGGAGATTTGACGCCGGTCATGCGCGACGCAATTGACTGCGGACGGTCGCCTGGCGAGTACCAGAGTCCCGGTGTTTTGCACACAGCATACAGCACACAGCAGAGATAATTTCGAGGCGAAAACATGGACGCACAGACAATAGATCAGGCCAATGGCGGAATGAAGCGACGACTGGGTCGAGGACTCAGTGCTCTGCTTGGCGGCGGCATGGACGAGTCCGAGAATTCGCGGCCGGCTACCATCCCGATGCATGCCTCATCGTCGCCGCCAGCACCGGCCTCCGATGAGATCTCACTTGAACTCATCGATCGCAACCCATTCCAGCCACGTCGCGACTTCGACCAGGCGGCGATTGATGAACTGGCCGACAGTATTCGAAAACATGGTCTGCTGCAGCCACTGCTGGTTCGTGCTCGCCAGGACGGCGAAGCGGGCTATCAGTTGATCGCCGGCGAACGACGCTGGCGTGCAGCTCAGCAGGTCGGGCTGGAAACAGTTCCTTGCCGAGTCATTGAATTCGGCGACCGTCAGGCCAGCGAAGCAGCTCTCGAAGAGAACCTTAAGCGAGAAGACCTGAACGTGCTGGAAAAGGCACGAGCATTCAAGGACTATCTGGACCGCTTTGGCGGCACGATTGAAGAGCTGGCTCGTCAGCTTAGCATGAGCCGCGCCAATGTCAGCAACATGATGCGCATGCTGGAACTGCCAGAGAGCGTTCAGAAACTACTGCGAGAAGACCGTATCACCGGTGGCCACGCCAAAGCAATTCTGCCGCTTTCAGAAGTTCAGCAGTTTGAACTGGCCAAGCAGATCGAATTGGAACAGTTGTCAGTTCGCCGCACCGAAGAAATCGTGCGAGAAATGCTGAAGGCCGGCACGATGGCTCTGCCAACGGACGCTGAGGCCTCAGCACCAGCAGCCGAAAAGCCAGCGATGTCGAATCATGTTCTGTCCCTGCAGCAGTCTCTGCGTGACATGCTGGGTGCAAAGATTGACATCAAGCAGAAGAAGAATGACTCCGGTCAGATTGTGATTCACTTCGGCAATAATGAAGACTTCGAACGCATCATGGGGCAGCTTCGTAAAGCGTCCTGATCAGATTCGAAATCCGAAACGACCAAACGGGCACGCCATTGAGCGTGCCTGTTTTCGTTTCTGCTGCTGAACTATCCACCACAGGGCCGCGGTCGTTCAGTTGGAAAATGAAAAAGCCCGACCTTTTTAAGATCGGGCTTTCGTTCTATTGACTGTCGGACAGCGTCAATGAATGACCAGAGACGACGTTCGGTAAAGTAATTACTTCCAGAAGACCAGAGTTGACAGTGAGTACTTGATTCCCTCGAACTCGTATTGGGCTTCGCCGAAGATGGCCACACGTTCATCACCCGATTTTTTCGCGGTTCCGTGGAAGTGGCCATCGATTTCGGCCAGGTCTTCCGATATCCATTCGGAATCTCGGAAGTCGTTTGAAGCAGAGCGAGCAGACCAGAGACGAACGACCTGCGGAGTACCGGAGGGCTTCATGGCAACGCCGACTTGTTCGGCCGAGACTTTCGGTTCCCATGAGAACTCCGGCAGAGTCTCTCCGGCGGCTGCATGTCGGAAGAAGACGGCCACTGTGCGAAGAGCATGATCGCGACCACCGTCGAGGCCGTGGCCACCGTTGGGTGCTCGATGGATATGCTTCACGCCGACGAGATCATCCCAGTAGATGTTCATGGCATCGACGGACCAGTATCGATCATTGGCCCCGACCACGAGCAGTTTGGGAATGGTGATCTTCGCCCGGTATGTGAAGGGGTCCATCATCTTCCATAGGTCGGCTTCGCGACCGTCCTTTGGAATGCCGTCTTCGCTGACCAGACCTTTGCTGGTGTAATCTTCAATCTGCTCGCTGTAGAAGCCCCAGGTCTTCTTCTGATGTGTCATCTGAGCAGGAAAATTCAGGACGTCGATCACGATTGGGGCGGTCGCGATAATCCGCTTATCAACCGCTGATGTCAGCCAGCTCGTCCAGCCACGCTTGGAGGCCCCGGTAATCACGAAGCCTTTGAGAGGCTGCTTGAACTGTTCTGCAGAGAACAGTTCCAGAGCATCCATCGCCTTCACCGCGCTCTTGGCCATTGGGAAAAGCAGAGGCCATGTCGCATCACCGGTGGCCAGATACTTTAGCCAGGTTTCAGTGATCAGGTCGTCTTCGACGCGATTCCCCAGCAGTGGCTGATTGGGGACCTGGTGCAAAGTTGCGACGCGAGCGCCAGTCAGATTGGCCAGGGCAACTCCCACCCCCATGTCTTTGGGATTTGGGCTGCTGCCGATACCACCACCGGTCACGAAGAGCAGCATATGATCTTCGTGAACCAGTGCCTTTGGTTCGTAAACGATCAGAGCGTGTTTCCAGACGATGTTCTGCCATTTCTGCGAAGTCAACTCGAGACGGTGAACTGTGTTTTCACCGACTGTGATTGATTCAATTTTCTTCCACGCGAAGTCGGGTTCGGGGCGTTCGATGTACTGAAAGATTTCTTGCGGAGGATCGACACTCTCCAATGGCTTTGGAGACGTCTTCTCTTCGGCGAACGTTATTGTCGTGGGGAGGCAAAGCACCAGAATTATTAGGCACCAACAAGATCTCATTGTTTATTCCAACCTTCGAAACAGAGCGTTGACAAAAAAAGCCGGCAGGATTTCTCCGGCCGGCATTAATGATCACCCG
Organism: Planctomycetaceae bacterium; assembly: GCA_044235005.1. Classification (GTDB taxonomy): domain Bacteria; phylum Planctomycetota; class Planctomycetia; order Planctomycetales; family Planctomycetaceae; genus SXXK01. Next base: position 12,373 of record JBIIIF010000146.1, read on the forward strand.
GGAATCTCCTCGATCAACAGGTGTTCAAGAGCACTGCTGTTTGCCTTTTAATGACAAACTAATTCCGCCGCAAAAAGTTTTCCACGACTTAACGGAGGACATGTTGCGTTGACTTGTCCATGAGTTCAAAGAAGCCCTGCTGAATTCAGTTAGTAATTCATGGACGCTTTACTGGCATCATTTCTTTGCGGCAGGCGAAGACAACTCGATGACGCCAAGATCGTGCGGTTCGTCTGAGTCTGTCACAGTTAAGTTGTGCTCTGACTTGGCCGGATCTGCGTACTTTCCGTTGAACTTATCACCGGAGTACTGACCGTTCATCAGATTTATCTCACCCCAGACGAACGTGAGCTTATAGTTTCCGGCGGGTACGCCATCACCAGACTCATACGTTGAGAGTGAGAATGTTCCATCTTGGGTTGTCAGTGCTGACGATTCAATCGGAACCGACGACGTTGATCCGTCTGGAACCGCGACAACACGCAGGAAGGCTGCTGGCGAGCCATCAACATGAACAATGCCATTTATTTCTGTGGTAGCGACTCTGGGGCCTCCCTGCGGTCCGGAGGGTCCACAGCCCGTAAACAGAATTATTGCCAGAAAACTTCCGAACACTCTGCGCAGGACAGGCTCGGCGGAAAACATAGAAGAACCCTTGCATGTCTTGAGATTCAATCACGCAGTACTGCGGAAACGCATATTCAAATACGCATCAAGCCGGACAATCCCATTAGAACTCTCCAGGGATTTCACCCCCGGATCGAGTGATCAATGAAGCAAGAACGTATGCAGAAACATTCTCGCTGATGAACCTTGCGGACCCATCCCCCAATGTCACTTGTGCACCACCCGTATGCCATGAATACATTCCAGCGGTTCTTGAGTTAGAACAGTTGATGGCACATGGCCCGCCGTTGGCGCCCGTCCCGTCGTAAAGTCGCCCTGCAATCCAAGTGTCGCCCTTAAACAAATCTGGCCATGTGCCACTCCCACTGATGGCTTGAGCCTGGGCTTCCGGATCTGTCAACGGAATAAGCCTTCCCTTCCGATACAAAGCTGTTCGCGAGCAAACTTCCCCGACCAGGATCGTATTTGACGTGCCGTCTGTGAAGTCACGAAGATTCCCGCCTTTACCGCCGCTGCTTAAACTTGGGATGTCGAGAACTCGAATGGACCATGTCCCCCAACCTTCTCGGGCAGCGGCTGGCGTTTGGCCAGTATAAGCAAACGTGTTGAATCCTGAGTTGACGCCATCAAGCGTATCGTAGTCAAGTACCCCGGCAACCATATTCAGGGGTGCTCCAAGCGGCGGGAACGGACCAGTTCCTCCATCAAGGTCGACTCCCGCCGGAACCGCCATTGAGAATGTACTGCTGGACCTCGGTACCGACGGACACATGAATCCTGAAATAACGGTGTTTACTGCCGCAGCATTTGCGACATCAAATGGAGAACTTGCGCTGTTGTATTGAGCGTACACCGTTGATTGCTCGATGTAGGGAAGAATCATCGTACACCAGCTTGATCCACTTCTGATGACCAACCCGGTGGAAACCGTCAGACCAATCATTGAGGGTTGCGGAAAACGGGAATGGGTGTCGTGATAATTGTGGAACGCAAGTCCAATCTGCCGCATGTTGTTTTTGCACTGTGTGCGACGTGCAGCTTCGCGAGCCTGCTGGACGGCGGGCAGAAGCAATGCGATCAAGATTGCGATAATGGCGATGACCACCAGCAATTCGATCAACGTAAAACCACGTTTGAGAACTCGAGAAGTTTTCATTAAAAATCTCCATTTAAGGGATGAAAAACAGCCAAAGCTATCAGCGATAGTGTACGCCGATCCATCGGAAAGCAGCAGCTCATTGAGTTTTTTTTTGCGGGATTCAATGGACTTTTTGTGTTGCTGACACATCACAATAACTCTCCATCACAGACGATCCCGTTTCTTTTCACTGTCAAGTTTAGGTCATACTTTTTGCTGTCCGTACTGACGCTGACGGCCGCAGGAGGGCCGCCCCACCTTACTTTGCCTCCGGTGCATGCTTTGGCGGCAATTTGTGTTGCGGAACGTCAACATCACCTTGTTTTCTCAGCCGCTCCCGAAGCGTATTCCCGTCTGCTGAAGAATTGGTTAACGAATTTGTTTTCTCCTCATCCGGCCCGGGAAATCGATCAATGGGAATGCATATGGCGGCCAATGATTGTCTCCGTATCAACGGCCGCGTGGATTTGCGTAAGGGTGTTGATTTGGAGACTGGCCACTCCTCTGGTTGCCGGAGAATCCCGGATAGCCTCCACCTGTCGGGTGCGTTCAAGGTCTCAATTTGGCAAGTTACGGCTTACTTGTTACCCTCCAGAAGCGATTGAGCTGGTTCGTTTCCAACGTCAGGCTATGCACCTGAGATAGTGCTACCGATGCAGATCGGTCTGCCAGGCGTTGTCTGTTCCCGATCACTGACAGACCTGCATCGAACCGTTGAGTAGTTTGCCCACGATCCGTCATGTAGAGGAAGGCAAAGAATGGTTGTCATAAACCAGGAAACAACTCCGCCGGAGACTCTATCCCCGGCAGCCCAGAACGCCCCTGCGTCGGCTGTGTCTTCGCTGCCCAACGTGATCAAAGTCCAGAAGAAGTTTTCTTTGCCTGGGATAGGTTTGTGTCTGGCGTCGCGAGCTGACAACTCGCTGATCTACTCTGGCTTGTCTGATTTTTCGATCGTGCGTGTCGACGTAGCTTCCGAGAAAATGGAACCGGCGGTGATCGGCAGCAATGGTCACTCCAGCTACGTCATGGGACTGGTCCGATGTGGAGATACGCTGGTGTCCGGTGGCTATGACTGCTCTTTGATCTGGTGGAATGCTGACACGGGTGAAACGATTCGCCGAGTCAGCGATGCGCATGCTCGCTGGATCAGAATGCTGGCTGTGAATCCCGATCAGAGTCGTATCGCCAGTGTGGGCGACGACATGAAGACAAAGTTGTGGGATGCGGCATCGGGAGAATGTCTGGCGACCTGGGGAGATTATGAACTCAAGACTCCGCATGGTTTCCCTTCGATGTTATATGCCACAACATTTTCGCCGGATGGCAAATGGCTGGCGACCGGGGATCGCACCGGACGAGTTCTTGTTCGCGATGTCAGCAACGGCCAAATCGCTGTGACGCTTGAAACGCCAGTGATGTATACGTGGGATCCCACAGCTCGCCGCCATTCAATCGGAGGGATTCGCTCCCTGGCATTCTCAAACGACTCAACGCAATTGGCCGTCGGAGGCATGGGAAAGGTTGGCAATATCGATCATCTTGAAGGTGTTGCTCGTATCGAGGTCTTCAACTGGCAATCGAAGGAAAGACGTCTGGAAATCGAAGACAACAAGCACAAGGGCCTTGTGGAGTCTCTGCAGTTCGGTCCGGGCGATGCCTGGCTGGTTTCGGCCGGTGGTGACAACAGTGGCTTCGTCAGTGTCTGGAATATGGCTGACGGCAAGGTGCTGGCTCAGGATCGTGCTCCGATGCATGTTCACGATTTCGAACTCAGCACGAATGGCCGATCTTTGATTGCCGTCGGTCATCAGCAAGGGGCCGTGATTGATTTATTTCAGGCGTGATATTCGGTCGGTCCTCGAACACACTTCACGAATACGGTCAGTATCCTTGTGACAGCGATAAGCATCTCCCATGTCTGATCAGGAACAATTCCTGGATGTGATCGATCGTGATGAGGCGGAGCGAAGATTTCGCAGTGCTCTGACACTCACGCCACTTGGGATTGAAAAGATCGCTGTCCGAGATGCATTGGGGCGAGTTCTCGCGAACAACGTGGTTGCGCGCGTCGATGTGCCATCGTTTGATCGTTCGAATTTTGATGGCTACGCAGTGCGAGCCGTCGATACTCAATCGGCCAGTGAAGTGGTTACTCGGTCTGTGCAATTGCTGAGCGAATCGCTGGAGGCTGGAATGGCTCCCACCATGGAACTGGGACCCGGTCAGGCCATCAGCATTTCTACAGGAGGCATGTTGCCGCGTGGGGCTGATGCGGTGCTGATGGTGGAACATGCTGATGAGGTTGATGGCAAGGTTTTGATTCGTCGATCCGTAACACCGGGCTTCGGGATTTCGTTTGCCGGGACCGACATCGCCGTCGGCGAAACTGTCCTGCGCTGCGGTACAGTGCTGACCAGTCGTGAGACCGGAGTCCTGGCGGCTCTGGGTGAAGAGTGCGTTGATGTGTGGCGTCGACCAGTCGTCACAATCATCTCGACGGGCAACGAAATCATCGCGCCCGGTGATGAGATGCGACCGGCGGCGGTTTACGATTCGAACTCACAGGTGCTGGCTGATGCTGTTCGTGAGCAGGGCGGCGTTGCGATCTTTGGCGGCATTATTCGCGATGATTTAGATCGCCTGCGTCAAGGCGTTCATGAGGCTCTAAGGACTTCCGATCTGGTTCTGCTCTCTGGTGGAACCAGCAAAGGTCGCGGCGATCTGTGTTATCGAGTCGTTGCGGAGTTTCGCGATCCCGGCATCATTGTCCACGGAGTTGCGTTGAAACCGGGCAAGCCGATTTGCATGGCGGTTACTCAGGGGAAGCCGATTGTTATTCTGCCAGGGTTTCCAACGTCAGCCGTATTTACGTTTCATGAATTCGTGGCTCCGGTCATCAGAATTCTGGCGGGTCGACCGGCGGAGCCACAGGAAGAGTTGACCGCTTCCATGGCGGTGAAAGTGAATTCAGAAATTGGTCGGACCGAGTATCTGCTGGTTGGACTCGTGAAGACTGACTCGGGGTACTCCGCATTTCCCATGGGCAAGGGATCCGGATCAGTCACCACGTTTAGTCGCGCTGATGGATTTGTCACGATACCACGGCACACAGAGATCGTTGAATCAGGAACGTCGGTACGCGTTCGCTTGATTGGTCGAGGTCATCAACCGGCGGACCTGGTCGTTATCGGCAGCCACTGCGTGGGGCTCGATTATTTGTTGACGGAGCTGCAGCGTGGTGGGATTACATCAAAGCTATTGACGGTGGGAAGTACGGCCGGTCTTCAGGCGGCGAAACGAGGCGAATGTGATCTTGCCGGCATTCATCTGCTGGACGGTACCAGTGGACTCTATAACCGTCCATTCCTGAACGATGCCGTGAGTTTGATT
>JBIIIF010000382.1:0-5077 GCA_044235005.1 Planctomycetaceae bacterium
AAAGGCACCACGAAGTCGCTCGAAGCGGAACCAGCGAGGCAAGATACAGCGAGGCAAGATACAGCGAGGCAAAACATCAGCGAGGCAAAACATCAGCAATGCAAAACATCAGCGAAGCGGGCCATTGGATAGTTTTCGCAAAGAGTCCGCTCACACAGCAAGGGCGTGCTGACAGGTGCCGTAAAGGGAAACGACCGGCTTTGCAAACGGCAGCAGCACGACATCAACAAGCCATAGTTCCCGGGCGGTTGCTTCCATGGCTACGGGAAACAACCCAGAGGCAACTGGCTGAGTCGTCATTCGACATCGGGTTTACCAGCAGCAGACTGGACTATGTCCATTGGGAACATTCCAGCACTTGTTAAGGCATCGTTGAATATTTGAAACATTTGACGACAGAGTTGATCAACGTGTCCTAGCGTTGTCGCGTACCCCACAAGGGCAGGAGACTTTCCAAAAGAACGAGTTTACCTCTTAATCAAAGTGGCTTTGAGCATCACTGATGTCCATTCGACTTCAAATGGCCCTGTTGCTGATCGCGTTGTCGACGGTTTTCCTCGGCACAACGTGGATGATGCACGTGCTGGTGATGGCTCCGGCCTTTACGAAACTGGAACAGGATGCTGCCATTCGAAACCTCGACCGCTGTCAGGAAGCAGTCGATGGAGTGGCCGAATCTGTCTCAACACTCGCCTTCGACTATGGAGCCTCGGACGACACTTGCCAGTTCCTGGAGGATCGAAATCAGGCATATTGCGATTCCAATTTTTCCTCTTCTTTTCACGAGACCACCGGCAACGATCTTGTTGCGATCCTGACAAGCTCTTTGGAACTTGTTGCATACAGTTGCGTGAATCCTGATTCTCAGGAGAGGGTTGACCTTCAGGACCTTGTTCAGGATCTTCGGGAACCTGAAAGCGTTTTCACGCATTTTTCCGGCACAGAGGATGCCAATGAAGGTTTGGTCCGGACATCTCACGGCCTCATGATCATTGCATCAAGACCGGTCGTGTCATCCAGGCGCGAAGGTCCGATTCGCGGGGCCATGATCATGGGACGGTTTCTCAATGATGATCGAATAGCCGAGATGTGCGAAAGAACGCACTGTCAGATGAGTATTACGGATCTGGAGAAGGCCGCTCGGTCAGGCTCACAGAACTCACAGAGTTCGGCGGAAAGCTCCATCGTGGAGATCGATGAAGACACGTTGCAAAGCTCACGAGCACTGGATGACATCCATGGTTCTCCCGTTGCAATGCTGACACTGATAAGTGCTCGCCCCATTGCTCATCAGGGAAAATTCACCAAGAATGCGGCTATGTTTTGCATCCTCATTGGTGTGCTTTTGATGCTTTTGGGAACTGGAATAGCACTTCGACTGCGTGTTGTTGAACCTTTACAAACGATGGCCTCGCACGCCGCACGTGTTGGAATCGAAGATAATCTGGCAGCCAGATTGAACTCGGACCGGACCGATGAAATCGGGATTCTGGCCCGAAGCTTTGATCTGATGGTGGCTCATCTGGCTGAAGCCCGCAGAGAGACCGAAGAGTCGGCTCACCGCGCAGGCATGGCGGAAATCGCTTCTGAAGTGCTGCATAACGTCGGCAATGCGGTCAACACGGCAAATTGCTGCACCGAAGTGATTGCCGATCGCCTGAATCACTCCCGAATCGCCGGGTTGGAAAAGGCCACAGCCCTGTTATCCGAGCAAGCTTCAAACGCTGTTCATTTCTTCAGCGAAGACCCACGCGGACCAAAGCTCATCAGCTATCTCATAACCCTGACTGCCGCTTTGCAGAAAGAACAGGTCGAAAACCTGAGTGAACTCCAGCGTCTGCAGGAAACCATCCGCCACATCCGAGACGCCATCGCCTCTCAACAGAGCCACGCTCGGAAGTCAGACTTTCGGCAACGAGTCGAACTGCGGGCTTTGTTGAATGAAACGCTACTGGTGAATGAAGCCCTGCAAAAGCAATGCGGCATCACAGTGTCGGTTAATATGCCCGATCTGCCTCTGCTGGAATTGAACCGAAGTCGTGTGGCTCAGGTCCTCGTGAACCTGGAAAAGAATGCACTTCTGGCCATGCAATCGGTTCCACGAAAGAACCACGAGCTAACGCTGAACGTGGCAATCCTGAAGTCCGACGTACTGCAAATCGAAATCCGTGATACCGGGACTGGATTTACTCCGGAGATTCATGAACGGCTTTTCGGACAAGGGTTCACAACCCGCAAAGAAGGTTCCGGTCTGGGTTTGCATTATTGCGTCAACGTGATCCGTGAAATGGGTGGAGACATCACAGCTTACAGCGATGGTCCCGGAACCGGAGCCAGCTTTACGATCACAATACCGCGGGCGATCCCGGAGACGAAAAAACGTTCCGCCACCGATACAGAGACACCTGCTTCAGAGGTGGTTGACGAGACCGCTTCTTCTTCATCTACATCCAGTTCGTCACACAATGAGCCCGTCATCTCGGGAAGGTTCCAGGAGAAGTACGCATGAGTGCTTACGTCAGCCCGTTGGCTTCATCACAAAAGAACCGCATTCTGATCGTCGATGATAATGCTGCGATTCATCTGGACTTTCGCAAGCTGCTGTCCTCCAATGACGAAGGCGATTTGACTCAGGCTGAGCTGGATCTCTTTGGGGAAACCTCCGCCGCGTTGCCAGGCTCAACTGCCGCAACCCAATATCAGATCGACTCCGCCTATCAGGGCTACGAGGCACTGGCGCTGGTTGAGAAGGCGATGGAAGAGGGCTGCCCCTATCGCATGGCATTTGTCGATATTCGCATGCCCCCCGGATGGGACGGTATCGACACCATCGAACGACTTTGGAAAGTCGATCCTCAACTGGAAATCGTGATTTGCTCCGCCTACTCTGATTACTCATGGCGACAGATTGTGAATCGTCTTGGGAAAACCGATCAGTTCCTGGTGCTCCGCAAGCCATTTGATGCGATCGAAGTGCGTCAGCTGGCGCTGTCTCTTACCGCCAAGAGCACGCTGCGAGATGTGCAGCTGCGGCATTTGGAAAAATTGACCGAAGTTGTCAACGAACGAAATCGCGCCATTTTGGCAGTCGAAAGTGCCAGCCTCGCGAAGAGTAATTTCCTTGCGAATATGAGTCATGAAATTCGCACGCCGCTGAATGGTGTGACGGGTATGCTGGAACTGTTGTCGTCAACGACCATGGATCAGCAACAACAGCGATACGTCCACGGGGCTCAGTCTTCCGCTGATTGCCTGATGAGTCTGATCAATGGCATTCTCGATTTTTCAAAGATCGAACAGGGAATGCTGGAACTTGATCCTGTCGACTTCAATCTGCATCAGTTGATTCATGATGTGGCCGACATCATGGCTCCGGCGGTTCGCAAGAGCGGGCTCGAGATCATGTGTGAGCTGTCACCAGATCTCCCGAAATGGGTCTCGGCGGACAACGCTCGACTGCGTCAGATTCTGCTGAACCTGGTCAGCAATGCCGTGAAGTTTACGGAGAAGGGACGCGTCTCCATCGAAGCTCAGAAGCAGTACACCGATACGGGTGATCTGATGGTTCGAATCGCGGTCTCCGACACTGGAATTGGCATTCCTGTTGATCGACGTCACAGGCTGTTTAAGCTTTTCTCTCAGGTCGATGGCAGTACAACTCGCCGCTTCGGAGGCACTGGTCTTGGACTGGCATTCTGCAAGAAACTGGTTGAGCTGTTTGGTGGTGAAATCGGCGTCGAAAGCGAATCCGAGAAGGGTTCCACGTTCTGGTTCACGGTTTGCCTGCAGGCACCATCGGAAGAACATCCTGAAGTCATAACGGACTCAGAAGTCGCCGCAGAAACAGCTCGATCAGCGAAAATCATGGAGCAGGAGCCTCACGACTTTCGTGTGCTGGTGGCTGAAGATTACGAAATCAATCAGGTTGTTATTCGCGAATTCCTCCGCAGGTTTGGTCTCGAATGCAAAATTGTCGAAAACGGCGAGGGCGCTATTGATCAGGCCAAATCCGGCGAGTTCGATATGATCCTGATGGATTGCCAGATGCCTCTGATGGATGGACTCCAGGCGACAAGAGTAATCAGAGATGCAGAAACTCCGGACCACGGGCTTTCTCGTAACGGCAAGCGAATTCCAATTATCGCACTGACCGCGAATGCTGTCGCCGGCGACCGTGAAGAATGTCTTGAAGCGGGCATGGACGACTACCTGACCAAGCCGATTAACTGTAAGGCTCTGACCAACACGCTGCTTCGCTGGATGCCAACACCTCAGTCAAAGGGACTGGAACCCATCCCGCACGAAACAGTCTCACGCGTCTCCGTAGGAAGTGCCTCCGTCACAGAAGCCTTCGATGTTGAACAACTGATGTCTCAGTGCTTTGGAGACTCAGATCTCGCTATCGAACTGCTGAATATGTTTGAACTTCGCGGACGACAAAGCCTGCGTGATCTGGAAGATGCCATTGCCAGCAATGATCGACTGACGATTCAGCATCTGAGTCATGGCGTCAGAGGAGTTGCTGCCAATCTGTGTGCTTTGCGACTTCGCGAATCTGCGGGAGCACTCGAACGTCGCTGCCTGGATGAAGCAATAGAATTGAAATCACTGCTGGATGAGATACACGACTTTCGGACAGATCTGATCCTGTGTCTGGAATCCGTGCCGCTGACCAGTCAGTCTCTCCATCCGGAACTTTGCGGAACCGCTTCAACCATGTAATTCAACCGGTCCATTCAGATTTTCAGAGCAACGGCGACTGTCGCGCTGACAGCCACTTTCGTCGGAACTCCGAAACGCAGCTTCCCAACGAAGCCTTCTTCTAAAACAGTTCGAACAACTCCTGTATTGCCTTCGGATTCTTAATCATGTCAACCAGAATGCTGAATGCTCGCGAACACGAGCTGATTGAAAAAACGCTCGGGATTGAAATCCCGGATCGCGTCCTTCCCGATACTGCTGCTTCGCCCCGTAATCTGCATGCAGTCGCAGGTCCCTTTGCGTCCACGATGGCCGCGAGTGACGAGTTTCAGAATCGAAAAATCCTCGTCATTGATGATGAGGCGATCAATGTGCG
>JBIIIF010000147.1:0-17455 GCA_044235005.1 Planctomycetaceae bacterium
GCATGTATCTGATTTCAGGCGGAACCGCGAAATGCCTGAATGCGGCTGACGGCAAAGAGATCTTTCAGGCTCGATTGCAGGGCGGTGCAGCCGGCGGGGCCGGAGAAGCCGGCGCTGCTGGTCGACCCGGTAGTGCTCCCGCAGCAGGCGGTGCATCCGGCGAAGGCACGCCAGGTCAAGGCACCCCCGGTCAGCCTCCGGGGAGTGGTTTTGGAGGCGGACGTGGTCGAGGAGGTTTTGGGGGCGGTCGCGGCTCGGATTATTCTTCCCCGGTGATCGGCGATGGCAAAATCTATTACGTCACTCGCGCGGGAGAGATCCATGTTCTGAAGGCTGGCGACACCTTTGAGAAACTGGCCACCAATCGTCTGACAGCGGACGCCGAAGACTTTAGTGCCACTCCCGCGATCAGCAATGGACAGATTTTTATCCGATCCAATAAACATCTCTACTGCGTCTCTACGCAGAAGTAACGATCCGGCGATGTAACGACCGGCTCGGTTGCCCCTGTCAGAAGCTAGCCATGTTTCCATGCCTGGCGAGCTTTCTTCATGCGCTACGTTCCCGAAATCCAAAAACGAAACAGTGAAAGCCTGCCTCTACCCTTTCCCCTGCATCAGCAATGCTGTCGCCATCGCCAGCACATCATCGTTTTCTCGTGCCGCGGCCTGCAATGTGTCGAGTCGTTTGGCGCTGACACAGTAAGAGGTGAAAGAGAAACCGGCTGGATCTTCGAGCCGGCTGACATGGGGAGCGGCCGCATCCAGAGCCATATTCACTCGATCCACCCGTTGCCCCAGATCAACCAGCACAAAAGCAATCATGCGTTTGTCGGCTGCGTCCGGCTCCTGATTCAGGCGGTCGATGAAGTATTGCATCGACTCATCAACACCGATTCCGGCGACGGCCTTGAGAAAGTATTCATTGGCCGCGTAATAATCATCGAACGGAACATCGCCGGGATACCGCAGTTGTTCGGCGAGTTGAGCGCCATACTGGCTGAGTTCGATCGCCAGCTTCAGTTCCGGGTCGGTGGGCAGCAAGTGTCGAGCAAAGCTGACGATTGAGTGCAGATGCGACACGTCGACATGGTAAGCTCCCTCGGCAAACAGGAACTCGCGTCCGCGAATCAGTTCCCCCAGACTCAGTCCTGGTTTCAATGTTGGCTGACGTCGCTCGACATCGCGCCGCACATTATGCTGCAGATCAGAATAGATCGTTCTGACCATCACCGCGGCCGACAGACGACGCTCATCCTGTGTCATCTGAGCCAGCAACTGCCCCATGGCCGTGACCGTATTACAGATCCCATGTGACTTCAGCAGCAGCTTCAAACCTTCTACAACATGAGCCCCTTCGTACAAGGCCAGATTGAGCAGTTCGTCAAGCTGAGGTCCCGGTTCTGATCCGATCTCGGTCGCTCGCTTCGCAATCGCGTCGCGCACGGGAGTTGTTTCGTTAATGGTCCGGAAATACGCCCAGGCGTCGGCGAGCTGACCGTCATTCAGAAACAACTGGCCGATCTCGCGAGCTGCGTTTGTGTAGGCTTCTCGAAAGGCCACTTCATGCTCGCTCGGAATGTCCTTGAGAGAAGTCGGCTGTGTCACCGGCATCCCCAGACTCTCGCGAACTCGCATCAGCTTCGCATCAAACAGTCGATGGTAATCCTTCTGACCGAGCAAGGTGGATTCGACGGCATCCAGCACCTGTGAGGAAGAGAAATTGCCGGACTCCGCAGAGCCGCCAACACCCTTTTTCAGTTCTGTTTCAAATCTTTCAATCGCTGACATGGCTATCTTTGATCAATGGTTATTGGTCGTGGATCAGGACTCTACCGGGGACTTCTGAAACGATCGGACTGTGACACGATACCAAAAGTGTCCGTATTCCGAGTCATTGGAGTGCCTAGTGTGAATGGTTCGAGCCACTTCCGCAACTGCCCCGGTCCGATGACAAACGGAAAGCGCCACAAACAAAGGGGACATTCTACTTTATTGAAAAAGTAGAATGTCCCCTTTTTGTAACTACCAGTATCGACACAAGGGCTGCCGGTGGTGGCATGAGCAGGCGTAAACGATAGACTCCGGTTTTCGGGGAATCGGCCGAATACAGAAACGCACTGGACCAATGCAGGAAATGGGATTGATGATTACCGAGTTGTTTACTCTTATCGACAACGCCTCTTCAGCAGGAAAGCTGACGGCAGATTCTCCGGCCAATCTGAAGTCATGGCTGACGCGCGAAAGTGTGTCGCAATATCGACCACGACTGGAAACATTGATCCGGGCGGGTGAGTGGTCGAAGCTGGATGAAATGTTCTGGACGGCGATTCCGTTCGGAACCGGTGGGCGGCGCGGTCCAATGGGTGAAATGGGACCGGCCACAATCAATGATCGGACCATTGCGGAATCGGCTCATGGTATGGCGGTTTACCTGCGATCAACCGGGTGTACAACCGGCGGTTCAGCCGTGATTGCTCATGACACTCGCAATAATTCGGCGCACTTTGCAAGGATTACCGCCTGCACGTTCGCGGCGCACGGATTGAAGGTGTTTTTGTTCGATGGTTATCGATCCACGCCGGCTCTCTCGTTCTCCGTGAGACATCTGGGCTGCGATATCGGCGTGATGATATCGGCGTCTCATAATCCACCGGCCGACAACGGCTTTAAAGCCTACTGGAGCAACGGCGGTCAGGTGATTCCACCGCATGACAAAGGCATCGTCAGCGAAGTTGAACGCGCAGAAGCGATCCCGACTGTCGACTTTGCGGCCGCCGTGGCGGATGGTCGAATCAAGATTATAGGGGCTGACATCGATCGTGAATACGTGGGCCGAGTTGCGAAGTTGTCTGAGTCCGGCAATCGCAGCATCAAGGCGGTCTTTACTCCGCTTCACGGCGTTGGCGAGACGAATGTCTATGCAGTGATATTGGCGGCGGGGTATTCGACAGTCGATATCTTCGAGCCGCATCGAATGCCGGATGGGAATTTTCCGAACGTGCCGAAGCATGCTCCGAATCCAGAGAACCTGGAAGTCTTCGATCCGGTTATTGATTGGGTGAAGGCCACCAATCATCCCACAGACTTGATTCTGGCCTCCGATCCGGATGCGGATCGTCTGGGCGTTATGGTTCGTAACAGCTCGGGGGGATTTACATCGCTCAGCGGCAATCAGGTCGGAGCGTTGATTACCGATTATCTGTTCCGCAAAAGAAAGGCGTCCGGAAGATTTTCCCCGCAGGACTATGTTGTGGAAACCCTGGTGACGACGCCGCTGACCAAAGCCGTGGCCGCATTTCACGGGGCTCGTTGCTTCAGTGAACTGCTCGTCGGCTTCAAGTACATCGCGGAGACGATGGAAGAAAACGGCACCGACCACTTTGTCTTCGGCACGGAAGAATCGATCGGCTTTTTGGCTGGAGATTTCTGCCGTGACAAAGACGCCAGCGTGGCCGCGTTGTACATTCTGGAACTTGCCGGCGAATTGAAATCCGAAGGCCGCACGTTGCTTGATCAACTGGATCAGTTGTATCGCGAGTGTGGTTATTACTGTGAAGGACAGAAGTCCATTTATTGTGAAGGGCCGACAGGCAAGGCGAAGATTGATGGTCTGATGCAGACACTTCGCGATGCTCCTCCGGCTCAGTTCGGTGCGGTTCGATTTACAGAAGCGGCGGATTACAAAACCGGTCGGCGAATTGCGATCCCATCGGGGCAAAGTGCGGGCACGATCGAAAAACCACGCGGCGATCTGCTGATCTACAAGTCGGACGAATCGCAGCCGGTTCGAGTTCAGATTGCCGGCAGACCTTCCGGCACGGAACCGAAGATCAAGTTTTATTTCTTTTGTCAGTCTGATCTGATCAACGGCGATCTGAATGCTGCTCGTGTCGCCGGTGACGCAGCGATGAAAGATGTTCAAAAGGCTCTTGGTGAGTGGGCTCAGAAGATGTTGTCATGAAACGGCTGGCGAGCGGCAGGGCGTGAGCCCTCCGAGCAACGCGCGAACTTTCGGGGCTGAGGCTATGCCGTGTGTGTGTGGGCAATCTCAATCGGCTCAAAGGACTCTGAAGATGGTGATGCGAACGATACTCATCAGTGTACTTCTCTCGGGTTCTCTGATCGCATCGGATGGATTGCTCTCCGGATCGTTTGAAGGCTGGACGCATAACGGGCCGCGGGAAGATGCGTTGCCGGAGTTTAAGTTTCAGCCGCAGGGCGGCCCGAAACACTCAGGTAGTCTGCTGACCAGTTCTGATCAACGAAAAGGTCTTCACGGCTGGTGGGAGAAAACCATCGCCGTGGAAGGTGGAAGGACTTACCACTTTTCTGCAGTCCGAAAAGCAATTAACGTCGAGATTCCTCGCCGAACAGCCGTCGCTCGCATCTTCTGGAAAGATGCTCAGGGCCGTGCTGCTGTTCATGATTTTGCAGCGACGACGACGTATCGAGAAGGCGAGACACCACTGTCTGAACCAGAGTATCCGGCGGATGGGGCGGAACAGATCGAAGGCTGGACGGCAGTTGAGGGAGTTTTTCGATGTCCTTCGTCGGCAACTCAGGCACGCATTGAGCTGTCTTATCGCTGGGCTGATCAAGCCAGTGTGGAATGGTCGGAGGTTCGATTAAAAGCGATTGAGACTCCGAAGTCGCGCAAAGTTCGTTTAGCGACTGTTCATTTTGGGCCGGCAGCGGGCACTTCAAACTCCGACAAGTGTGAACAGTTCGCGCCATTGATTGCGAAAGCGGCGGAGCAGAAAGCCGATTTTGTTGTTCTGCCCGAAACTTTGACGTATTTCAATTCCGGTCGTTCCATGGCCGATTGCGGGGAGACCATTCCCGGGCCGTCAACAGACTACTTCGGCACGCTGGCCAAACAGCATGATCTGTATATCGTGGCCGGTTTAGTCGAGCGTGAGCAGCATCGGATTTTCAACGTGGCGGTTCTGATTGGTCCTGATGGCAAGGTCGTTGGGAAGTACCGCAAGGTGGCTTTGCCGCGGACGGAGATAGACGCCGGCGTCGAAGCCGGTGACGACTACCCGGTCTTCGAAACTCGGTTTGGCAAAGTCGGGATGATGGTTTGCTATGACGGCTTCTATCCCGAGGTCGCTCGAGAACTCAGCAACCGCGGCGCGGAAGTGATCGCCTTCCCGGTCTGGGGCTGCAATCCTTTGCTTGCTTCTGCTCGAGCCTGTGAGAATCACGTGTATGTTGTCAGCAGTACGTATTCTGACATCGCCTCGAACTGGATGATCACCGCCATTTACGGTCGCGATGGTCGACCGGTCGCAAAAGCCAGCGGTTGGGGCGATGTGGTGATCGCTGAAGTCGATCTGGGGCAGCCTGCGATCTGGCATAGTCTGGGCGATTTCCACGCTGAGATCCTGCGGCATCGACCGCCGGTCAAGCCTGCTGTTCCCTAGCGGTCTCAAAGAAGATTGAGGCAGGCTTCATGAAGAGTCCGTGCTGCGAATGATCTCCATTTTCCGCAGGAGTCGTTCCCGGGACGGGACTGTCTTCTCTGCAAACACTGCAGCCCTTGCGGTGTTCTGTGATGCATTTAGACATCATGCCATGTTGCACATTGGCAACAATTCGATGCGAACACGGATGTTTCCTGATCCCGGCGTTTTCAGCGGCGAGGTGTGTCAACATCCTTTAACGCCCTGCAGTTATTGATTCAGAAGGGAGCTGAACCCCACAGTGACTTTTGAACTGATTCAGAAACCAGGCCGGTTCGCCGGAGGATGGAGCTGAGTGCCGTACCCCCCGGAAACTATCCGGCACCGGTCTGGATTCTGAGAAGATCATTCACCGCTTTCGACCTCAGGAATTGCCCGTGTCTCGAAGACGAATCTCCGCCGACAATGAGTTCTCAATTTTCTCCGCCGAACAGATTGTTCATGAGTCCAGACCAAGCCACAGGGTCGCATACGCATGGGCAACCATCGTGACTGCTATTGCCGTCTTCTGGTTCGGTGTTTATGCCCTCGTGGCAGGGATGTCGCTTTAGCAGAGAGGAATCAAGGGGAGTTCGCACGCTGTCACTCCAGCCCCATGAGTTGTCTCCGCAGCGAGTGTTCTCTTTGATTGACGGGTGCCCGGGAACGTGCCGGACAGAAAGCTTCGCCGTTTTCTGTTTAGTGCATTCCAGGGCACCTGCTTTTGTTTTTTCGCAGTGCAATCGATGCAGTAATCACGCAAGGTCAACAGCCAACGCAAGTCGCGGCTGAATTGTGGCCTCAGGGCTCGTAGTGATTGAAGAGCTTTGTGCATCCAGAGGCCGCAGAGATCAGACCGACATCGATTCGCAGAGGTCTCGTTCACAGGCATTACCTGGCTCCGAATCCTCAGCCGCAGTCATAGTCGCAGTCAGGATTACAATCGGCGGTATCTGCCGGTGCCTGCCCGTCGGCGGCAAACTCCGCTCAAGTTTCAGCTGGATCCGTCCGAACCTGACGAGAGCAACTGCTCCGTTGCAGGCCTCACGTGCTTCGTAAGTGTACGTGTGACGCGATTTGCTTCCCGGGTTGCCGCGTATCGCATTGCGACGATTGTGACTGAGATTCCGGATTGACTGAGCACTATGGCCGAATCAACGACAACGGATGCCAGTACTGCACGAACGTCAGCCACGCCTCAAATGACGGCTGCGTTTTCCGTACAAACCACTGCACTGAAGAATCAGCTTCGCAATTTCAGCTCGCGAAGCGACGTCGTCGGGGTGCTTCTGAAGTTTGTCAGTCAGACATTTTCTGCTGCTGCCGCACGATTAGACTTTCGAATCCGAGAACGAACCGAGATTACTCTTCAAACCGTCCCTTCGATGCCGAAAGAGCTGGCTGCGAAGTTCAGCGAGAAATGGCTCGGGCCGCTGGCGATTGAGGTCCAAACTGATCAGGATCATTCGGCCCGATCGAAGATTTTTGAACGAGAAAAACAGTCAATCTTCATCGCTTCTGCCGCCATTCTGGATCAGGAGTCCGGGATCCCCGACGGCGCAATCACGATGCTGATTATGGGGCGTCCGGAAGACGGTGAACTGCTGGTTTCGCAACTGAGTACTCTGGCAACGGTGGCGGCTTCGCGACTGGCGGAGCTCGCCGCAAATCGGTTTCCAGCGTTTGCGGATGCGCCTTTGCGAGCATCAACGACGCCGCGCGTTGTCGAGCGATCGGCTGCGATCCCTGAAATGTCACCCATCCCTCCGGTTCTCACTCAGCAAGCTGGCAGCGACCGGCTTTCTGCTGCTCACGGCGGTTCTGAATTAGTGCCTGGACGTGAAGCAACAAACAGGGTAGCAGAGCCTGATCCGCCACCGATTTCATCGCCTGTGAAGTCGGCGTCTGCTGCTGTGGCGATGCCTGCTGTGGCGCACGTTTCTGCTGCAGCGGCCGTGTCTGGTGCGGGAGAGGCTCCTGGCGTTTCTCCTCACATCAATCCAACGGCACTGGGACGGATCGCCGGACACAGCTCACCTCGAGAGTTTGCCTATTCGATTGTCAATGCTCTGGCCAATCAATGCGGAGCCGAACAGGTTGCGTTCGGCATCACTTCCGGCCAGCGGATTCAGGTTCTCGCCATTTCCGGTCTGAGCGATTTCAAGACTTCCAGTCCTGGCGTCGCGATGATGACGCAGGCCATGGAAGAATGCCTCGATTTTGGAAGCCTGATTGCTTCCCCGATGCCCGTCGGATTGGACATTGTTCCGCTGCCAATTCATCGACGCTGGTCGGCTGAAGCGGGAGCAGCCAGTGTCTGCTCGATTCCTCTGTCGGACAACGAAGGCGTGTCAGGGGTCGTCAGCCTGCGACGAACGGCCACTCGTCCATTCACAAAAGACGAACTCTCCGCGCTGGCACGCACACTGCAGCCATACGGTCACGCACTGCGAATGCTGGATCGAGCCACTCGGCCGCTTCAGCAGCAGGTGAAATTTGCGGCGAAGGAATCGTTGCAGCGATCATTCGCGGCCGGATCCATCGGACGACTCGGACTGATCTGCGGTTTGATCGTTGTCGGATTGTGGCTGGTCTTTGGTTCACTCACATATCGGCCGATGTGTACAGCCAGAGTTGTTGCCGAGAACATGGTGCAGATGACCGCGCCGGCGAACGCAAAACTGCTGAAGGCTTACGTTCAGCCCGGCGAGGAAGTCCGGGCCGGTCAGGTGTTGGCAGAATTTGACACGACCGAGACGACTCTGCAGTTGCAAACTCTGGAGCGGGAAATCGCATCGACAGAAGTCGAAGTTCGGCGCAGCATCACGGCACGAGATACCAGTTCTGCCGCGCTGCACAAAGCCCGTGTTGGAGTGCTTATGACTCAAGCCGCCGGTCTTCAGGAAAGACTTGAGCATGCTCGTCTTGTGGCTCCGGAGAATGGGACGATCGTCCGAGCAGATCTTGAGAAACGCATCGGGCAGATGTTCGTTCCCGGCGATATGGTGCTGGAGTTTGCTCCCGTGGGCGGCTGGAACCTCGAAATTCAGGTGCCGGATGACATCGGGACGCTGGTGCAGTCTGGCCAGATTGGAACATTCGCGGCCGCGTCGTACTCATCGCATTCGATGCCGTTTGAGATTCAATACATAGGCGGAACGGCGCAGGTGGTGGATGGCAATAATGTTTTTATCGCGCAGGCCCCGCTGGCGGAACGTCCGGAATGGATGAAGTCCGGGATGGAAGGCACCGCCAGGATCTCGACCGTGGAGAAGCCGGTCTGGTGGGTTCTGGCTCATCGTGTCATCGACTGGTGTCGTTTGAGTTTCTGGATTTAACGCTGGAACACTGATCACTGTGGATACTGCTGCCTGTTCAACGCGGAGTCCTGCAGACGCGATGAAGGATTTAACCTTCGTCCTGCGTTCGGATCTTCACGTCAGTCGTCAGGTTCATCAGGGACAGCCGGTTTATGTTGTGCATGATCCCGTTTCGTTCAGGACTCACCGCTTACCGCTTTCCAACTATCGATTGTTCGTACGGCTTAATCCGTCAAAGAAGCTTGATGAGAACTTCGATACGCTGGTCCGTCAGAATCATCTGAAACGGTCCGACCGAGATTCTTTTTTTCAGTTGATCATGCAGTTGCAGCAACTCAACCTGCTGGTGCTCCCGGTGGCCAACGGCAGCCGACTGCATGAACAGTTTCTGAAGCAGACCCAAACGCGTCGTCGGAATAAACTATTGGGCGCGTTGTTCATGACGATCCCGTTAGCACGGCCGGATGAGTTCCTGACGCGAACCGCGTCTCGAATGCAATGGCTGTTTACTCAGGGGTTTCTGGCGGTCTGGGCCATCGCCGGTCTTTCCGCGCTGTGGCTGATTGTCAGTCGCTTCGAAGAGTTTACTCAGCCCTTCAACGGGCTTTTGGCCACAGAGAATCTTCCATTCCTCTGGGCGGCCTTTGTCGTGCTCAAAGTGTGGCACGAACTGGGGCACGCCTACGCCTGTAAGATCTATGGCGGCGCGGTGCCCGAAATGGGCATGATTTTGATTGCAGGGACACCAGCCGCCTACGTCGACGCGACGTCTGCATGGTCATTCCACGAACGCTGGAAGCGACTGGTCGTGATGGCTGGTGGCATGTACTTTGAATCCATCGTCGCGATTCCCGCGGTGTTCGTGTGGGCGTTTGCGACAAGTCCTTTGCTGACATCCTGTGCCTGGCAACTGGTCATGATGGCCAGCCTGATCACGCTCTTGTTTAATGCCAATCCGCTGATGAAGTATGACGGTTATTTTATCGCATCTGAACTGGTCGGAATTCAGAATTTGCGAGGTCGTGCGGATCAGTACCTGAAGGCATGGATGAAGCGCATCTTTCTCGGGCTTGAATCGGGGCAGTCTGCGGTTTCAGTAGCCCGCCGCCCTCAGGCTGACGGCGAAACGTCCAGTCGCGGAATCGGCGCCGGAAGCGGTTCCGGATCGACGCTGATTCTTGCTGGATATGGGATTGCTGCTGCCATTTATCGGACGCTGTTGATCTTCGGCATTGCGGCCATGATTGCGACTCGCTTCCCCATGATCGGCCTTGCGCTTGCCGCGTTTCATATTGTCACGACGCTTGGTTCATCGGGGTTATCGTTAGGAAGGTATCTGCTGACGAGTTCAGAGACGGCGAATGTGCGAGGGCGAGCCAGGCTGGCAGCTGTGCTCGCATTGGTCATCGTTCCTTTGTTGTCTCTGGTGGTTCCGGTGCCGTTCGGGGTTGTCGCTCAGGGGGTTGTTGCGGCCGAATCAGAGTACTTCCTTAATGCTGAAACGCCCGGCACGCTGTTGCAGAGTCTCGTCAATCCCGGCGATACGGTGAAGTCCGGAGCGTTGCTGGCTCAACTGAGGAATCCGGAAGTCACAGCGCAGGCTCAGCTTAGTCGAGCGGAACTGCAGGAAGCTCTGTTGCAATGGGAAGTGAGTCGCTCAACAGACATTACAAAGTCCACGGAACTGGAAGCTCGGATCACGGAACTTAAGCATCGGCTGCTGGAAAGTCAGCGTCAGGCGTCCGCGTTAAGCATTACCGCTCCGGCCGCAGGTCGAGTGGCCCGAGTTGTCACGTCTTCTCAAAAGGGCCGTTACATTAACATCGGTGATCAAACGGCGGTGGTTGTCGATGGGCGAACACTGCTGCGGACATGGCTGAACGAGGATGAGCTGGGCAGTATTCAGCGTGAGCCCGGAACAGAGATTCTGTTTCGGATTCCCGGCCGATCAGAAGCGACGTTTGTGGGGCGTCTGGTCCATATCGAACCGGCCGCGGAATCGACAGCTCTGCATGATGCGATGACGTTTTCCGGGGGTGGCACAATTCTGCTTGATCCAAAGACCGGACTGCCGCTCGAACCACTCTTTCAGGTTGACATTTCTCCTTCAAACGAAACCGTCCTGCAGTTGGCAGATCACGGGATGCGTTTGAGTCTTCAAATTCCTCGACGCTATGAATCATTCGCTGCCTGGGGACTGCGGCGAGTGATGCGTTTTGTTCAGAAAACTCTGCTTGCCAGATAACTGCGGTTGTCGCACTTCGCTGCGAGAGCTGCCAAACAGATAACGGCCAATTCTATGAACCGCATCCTGATCATTCTGAGCGTCGTCTCCGTCGGAGCGTTCATCTCATCCGCGTCATGGAATTCTTCCTCCGCGCGAAAGCCCGGCGAGCGAGTTCCGGTGAAGACTCTGGAGACACCAGCGCCGACCGCTGGTGCTTCTCCCCAGCATTCGTCGTCGATGGCGTCGAAAGGGGCCATGGCTCTGAATGGGGCCACGCATCCGCTTGCAGGACCTCCTTCGGCCAGTGGTTCCGCAAATGCATCTGCCAGGAGCTCCGCCAATGCCGGATCGCGTGATTATCGCCGTGAGCTGCAATACGACTCATCGATTCTGGAAATCCGCAGCCAGTTGCACGGGGTGGCTCGACCACTGCAGAACGCTGTTTTGACTTCGCTGGTTCCCGGTCGAATCATGACAATTCATGTTGCCGAGGGTCGCCGAGTCACTGCGGGAGAAGCTCTGGTGTCTCTCGATGACCGCCTTGCACAGGCTCAGGTTGAAGCGTCTCGCCGCGAAGCCGCGCAGGTGGCGATGCTGGAGCGAGCCGATTTGGCTTACCAGCAGGCCGAGCGTCGTCTGACGCGGCTGGAACAAGCGGCTCTGCAGAATGCGACAGCGGCATTTGAAATTGAGGAAGCTCGTTCGTTAAAAGAACAATCACGAGCCGAACGGGATGCCGCTCAGGAAGCGATCGCGGTCGCTCAGGCCAATCTGACGATGGCTGAGGAACAACTGCGGAGGAATACGATCTATGCACCGTTCGAAGGCGTGATTGTGCAGATTCATCAGAAGCAGGGCACCGCAGTCGATGGCTCATTGCCCGTCGTGACTCTGGCAAGCCTCGATACACTGGAGGTGGAAATGTACGTCCCGTCCGATCGTTTTGGTTCGATTCGCAACGGCAGCACGGTGAATCTGTCAGCCGGTTCTCCGGTTAATTCTGAGCTCGTCGCCAAAGTGTGCTCAGTTTCACCAGTGATTGATTCCGCAAGCAATACTTTTCGCTGTGTTCTGCAGATCGACAATACGACCGCCGGACTTCCTGCAGGATTCTCAGTGGTGCTGACGAATTCCGATGGTCCTGAGACTGCCGAAAAATCTGTCGCCAGGAAAGAGCGTCGAGAATTCAAATAGTCGCGGCGGGACATTGCACAAGCAGACGCCTGTGCGGCGTGTGCTCACATTCGTCCCGTTGCGAACTGTGAGCTGACTTCCAGCTTATCGATGACTTGGTCGTAGGTGCCGTTGTTCGTTATTGACTGAGGAAACGACGACAGGCGAAGTATACGACTGGCGGAAAACTGCGCACGAATCACTTCAAGCAACTCGTTCTCGCGGCTTTCCAGTCCGTCAATATCCAGCAGCACACCGACTTTGGAGTGTGTTGCATTGGCCCGACTCAGGCTTTTGAAAATTCGCTGAAGCTGATTCAGTGCAGTGCTGCTGTGCACGACCTGAGTTGTGGAATGACGCAGCATTTCTGCAATCGTTTCACGCAAAGTGCAATCGTCCGAAACAATCAGGATGGCATCGTAAGCAACGGGATACCTGTCAGATTCCCCGGTTGCGCGATGGGCAAAGACTTCTTCGGCGGCGGCCATAGGCAATAACGCAGGGACGCCAGCCTGAATGTTTCGGACTTCCTGTTCCAGAGCGTCCCATGCAGAGCCAACGGAAACTCTGGCTACGACCGGCCAGATATCGCGAGTTCGCCCGTCGGACATGCACCAGGGACCGTAACAGCAGAGAACTCGACCAAACAGCATACGGCCGATGAGTTGGCCTGCGTCAGCCGCAGAATACTCGTCCGAGAACGCCTGCAGAACCACGACCACATCCGCCAGCAGATGTTCGCTGTCACCAGAGGAGATGGCATCCTGAATGGTGTCGAACTGCCCGGCTACACTTAGATCGGGAGAGTTCTGAATTTGGCGCACCAGAGTCCGAAACTCACTGGCATGCGAACGCCCTATGATGGCAACGCACGTGAGTTGATATTTTCGTTCCTTGTGCATTGGGAACTCCTGGCAATCCATTTCCAGTAATACTGCCGAACATGCTGAGCGAAAGATTCTTCTCAGCAGGTTTCAGCCGCCAACCAGTTCCCGAATAGGTCGTGCTTCTTCTGGAAGAATTCGTACAGGGCGTTCGGCTGCGTCGCGAACATAATTGGTACTGTCGATTCCAAGATTGTGATAAACCGTTGCCAGGACATCTCGATAATGAATTGGCCGGTCGGCGGCATAGGCCGCGGTCTTGTCAGTTGAACCAATGACCTGTCCAACTTTCATGCCGCCACCAGCAAACAGAGCCGACTGAACCGGAGCCCAGTGATCCCGGCCGGCCTTGTCATTGATCTTCGGAGTTCGCCCGAATTCGCCCCAAACCACAACCGACACATCCTGATCCAGACCTCGAGCATGCAGGTCTTCAACCAGAGCCGAAACGCCGGCGTCAAAAGTGGGCAGATGACTTCGCAGATGAGCGAAGTTGTTGCCATGAGTATCCCAGAAACCATAAGCCACAGTCACGACGCGAACGCCGACTTCAACCAGCCGACGTGCAATCAGAAGTTGATCGTTCCACGTTGGTGCTCCATCGCCAAGATGTTTGGAGGAGCCACGACCGTAGCGTTCGACGACACTCTTTTCTTCGAGATCAACGTTCATCGCGTCAACCAGCCGGGACGATGTCAGCACGTCAAACGCGCGGGTGTAACTTTCGTTCATGTTGCCGACACCTGCAATGTCTGCACGACGACGAAAGCTATCCAGTTCGCTCAGCAGATTACGGCGAGTCGCAAACTGCTGCGACTCCACATATCGCAATCGCATGCTGGCCAGATCTTCCCCGTCGGCTCGGACCTGATTATAGGTGCTGCCGAGATACCCGGCTCCCGTGCTGTTGTACGGGCGGTGTTGCATGGTCGGGAACAGATCGACAAATGCCGGAGTGACCTCATTGGTCTGCCCCTGAACTCGCGCCACGATCGATCCAAAATTCGGGATGCCATCGCGCTGCACTTCGCCCATCGTGTAGCCGGTCAGATTCTGAAAACTGGAATGTTCATCCCGCTGCCCAACGATAGAACGCACAATGGCACAACGATCCGCGACGCTCGCCAGCTTCGGCAGGAGTTCACAGTATTCGATGCCGGGCACGGTGGTCGCGATCGGCTTGAACTCGCCTCGCACTTCCACGGGGGCCTCGGACTTCAGGTCGAACGTATCCTGGTGAGGCATCCCGCCGGACAGATAAACCATAATCACGGATTTGTGCCGAGTTGCACCGGGGTTCTTACTGGCCGCTTCCGCCGCAAACAGATCCGCCAGCGACAAACCACCAACGGCCAGTGAACCGACCTGAAGAAAACTCCGTCGAGTTGCTCCGTCACAATATCTGTGAGATTGACCAGAAATTCTCATCATGGCTGGTACCCCGCCTCGTTTCTCAGTTCGACTGATTAATGACCTAAGTCATGGGAGAACCATTCCGACGGCATGGGCATCGGGCAGAATTCTCCGCAGCCTTTGAATCGTAGCATCCGCAGAGTCGGCTGATAACTGTATTTCGGTCGGCCCGGTGACATCCCAGCACTTTTAGCCGTCTCGATCGAGTAGGCCGAGTCTGACGCATTTTTCCGGGGCTGTGCCGGGGATTGATTTAATCCTGAACCGGTGCGTCAGTTTTGAGGTTGCGCCTATGGCAACACGAACGGATCAAAACGTTCAAAAACACCGTACGCGATCACAACCCGAAGCGTGAGCGCGGGATTCTGCGGAAAGGACTGTCTGAACGCAAAATCGCAATCTCTCACCTACGTGTCCCGTTGGGACAATCCATGAAATCAACAAGCCGTCACGGTGCTGGAGCGGTGATCGGACCGAAGTCGGCCGTCACTACCGGCCAACGATCAATTGCCCCTCGGTTGTTTGTTCCACGACAGATCAGGGACTATTGCTGGCTGGTGCTGTCGTTTGCCGCCGCTGAACCTTTTTTGCCGGTGGACCTGTTTCTGCAACCGATCTGTGTTGGCCGGAGTTGAGCTTTTACATGGAACTTCGAGTTGAGGGCCATTTCTTGGTGAGATGGCTATGGGCGGCATTCAGAAGTGGATCAATCGTCCATTCCTGAATCTTGTGTGGCGGGCTCCAGTCAAACCAATGATATCCGTCATGTTCCGTCACGATGATATCGACCGGGCGGATAAGCTTCGCCAGGAACACGAGCAACCGCTTCTCAATCAACCCTTTTCCGCCGTATCGCTTCTGATTCACCATGTAACGGTTTTCGAAGCGAAAGTAAGGATCGACCTCCAGATCACTGGCGGCGATACCTGTTTCTTCCTGCAATTCTCGCAGTGCGCACTGGAGTTCCGTTTCGCCCTCATCCACGTGGCCTTTGGGAAGATCCCAGCGGCGAGCGTGCTTCATGAGCAGAAAGGAATCGACCGGGTCGCCTCGAAGAATCAAAAATCCGCACGAAACAGGCTGTTTCACGCCTTTATACTCCATGGTCAGGAACAGCAGACAGGGCCCATGATGTTAACCAACCTTCGGCAATCCGGGCAGTCGATCTTACCATTTTGCAAGGAATAGATTTTTTGATTTCGCCGGGACGTTCGCAAACGACATTTCCGGACACCGATCAGGACATGGTGTGACACCTGAAGCGGTCAGCCGGCTGTTTCCCTCACGGACGTGCGGCCCCAAGAATCAGTTCCGCGTTTTCTTGCGCTTCTCACCGCGGGGAGAAGTGAGAAGTTTCTTTGCAGCCGGATGCATGCTGCGATCAAAGAAAGTCCTGAGACCACCGACGTCAGGAGCGGATTGAAGAATTCCGCCACCATCATTCTGCTCGCCATCATTCCGCCCACCATCATTTTGTCAATAACGCTATGCTTGAATGACCAATCATCGCCCGGCAGCGGGGCGTTGCGCTCGCCATCGCTTGCTTAACTACAAGACGGCAATCGTCATTCGACTCAGGGCCAGAATAAAGGCGAGTCGTACGGATCCTGAAGTTGGGCTTGAAGCCTCTGCGATTCGGGCCAGCGAGCCCTGACAAGTCACCTTGAGGCAACGCCTCCGCTCGCCGGTTCTAAATACCCGGGACTGCGTTCATCAACGTTAGTGGATTCTCTTACCCCACGCTGATCTCTCTTAGCCTTTGAGGCTCAATCGCAACCGTGCCAACACGAACTTCATTTTGCGCAGAACCTCAGGAAGTCCACGCATCATGAGGGTGATTTCCTGTATCACGAAAGATTTATCACCCCGATCTCCGTACAAAAGGCTATGAGAGTTTTTAACGGAGAATACTTTTCGGCGGCCGGTTAGGGTCGTTGTCCTTCGATGGTCCTGGCCTGCTGTCAAGCTGCGGTCACCTTCACTAACAGCTCACGGATCAGGCCAACATCAGACCAGGAACTCGCGGTGGGTAAACTGACCATTCGCAGGGTTGATTGAAATCAACCGCCCTCCTCGATCCCACTTACCGTATCCGCCCCAACCGCTCACGCGACCGTAATGCAGGTCAATGCCTTCCCAATTGCCGAAGTAGTTGTTGACGTGGTCGTGGCCGAAAAAAAACTCCCTTGACACGACTGCTGGCGGCAAACGCTTTGAGGCTCGCCCCGTGTCGCTGTCGAAGCAGACATCTTCGTTTTTCGTCGAGCATGAACCCGCATGCAAGGATGGACGTTTTGAGGCACTGTGGCAGAGTTCTCAGCCAATGGATGGCCCTATGATTTTGGTATAGTCCCGATGCAGCCACACGGCAACACACTGCGTTGAAGGCATCTGGCGTTGTGTGTTGCCTGCGACTTAGGAACAGTCCCGAAAGAACCTCCGGCTTGAATGAACTTTAAGCTCAACCGGTGTGACAAGTTCGCCCCAGCGAACGCAGGCACACCATTTACGGATATAATCTCGAACCTGATCACCATTTGTCGACAGGACCATTCGGTACCGGAATTTCGACGTCGGTGAGAACTCCGGTGCGGTTTCCGTCGACCGGGCCGGCTTCTCGAATCACCGCAATCGCCGCATCCATTTCCGCGCGAGTTCGAACCTGCTGGAAGTCTCCTCGCAGGCGTTTCAGAATTCTCATGCCCTTCAAATACCAATGCGCCATCTTGCGGAACAGCACAATCGCGCGTTCACTGCCGTGGCGTTCTTCCAGGCAGGTGAATTGTTGCAGCATCAAAGTCAGACGCTCGTCGAATGTTCCGGCGGGGGAATAACTGCCGGTCTGCTCCCATTCGCTCAGTTGCCTAAAGATCCACGGGTTTGCCAAAGCGGCGCGGCCGATGGAAACGCCTTGACAGCCGGTTTCGCGAATCATTCTCGCAGCGTCGGCCACATTGCGAACGTCTCCGTTGCCGATGATCGGGATCTTATG
>JBIIIF010000148.1:0-17439 GCA_044235005.1 Planctomycetaceae bacterium
TGAACCTTCCAGTTACCAGCGATCCCGATTTCGTCGGCGCTTGGTTTCTCGCTGGCAGAGTCTTGCGGCCCAAAGTATTCACGCCAGTCAATGGGCTGAGATTCTTGCGGCGTATTTTTCGAAATGTTGCCATCGATCACACGGGCGGAACCACCAGAATTGCCTCCATCGAGGGCAGTGACGACAACGATCGCCGTCAGCAATACGGTCTTTGCTGGCCACATAAGACATCTCAATCCGAGAACCCGAAATACTTGTATCGATACGGCGGGTGGCACTGCATTTTCCTGCCAGCGGACGAAAGTGACCGCTCATCAACTTCCCGAGGACGATTCCCGACGGTTCGTTCGGTGAAGCACCAGATACACAAAGTTGTAAGCCATCAAACCTGGGGCTGCTCCGATCATTAAAGAGTAAACGCCGGTTGTTAACGCCAGGCAAATGTTTCCGAGCATTCTTGTTTCGCTGCCACGGAGTGAACTTTCCAACATGCTGGATCCCATTACGAGAATCGCAGCCAGGGGTACTAACGTTGGAAAGCTTCGCCATTTCCGATGCATCAGAACAGCATCGACAATAGCCGCAACAACAGAGAACAAGACAACGAAAACAGGCATCAGCACATCGGGTAGCGTGACTATCCATGAGCCAAGAAGTACAGGAACGTCGAAGGCAAGACATCGACAGGACACAGCATATAGCATTTGCAGCACCAGAGGAGCACGAGTTAGAACAGACCTTTCGACATTCATGCCCAAACCAACAAGGCATGCCTGTGGTTACTGAGCGCCGCGAATCAGAGGATACCCGGAGTAAAGATTCCAGCCGCATTTAATCGTGGAAATAGTTACTGCGATACCGTCTTCGATAACTCAATACGAAACGCTGGGGACGTATCTCTTAATTCACGACTTGTCGAGTATGAATCAAACCCTTCTGTCTTGCAATAAATGCTGACCGCCGAGGTTGGCTGATTGTAGTAATGCACGGTTTCATAAAAGAACTGGCCCGTTTCATCTGTGGAGAAAGTGGCTTCTACATGTCGATTTTCGTCTCGTAAGGTAATCTTCGCGTCCTGAATCGGATTGCCATTTTCATCCACAACGGTCCCGAAAATCACAAAGACTCTGTCACCGACACAAGACGGTAACAGCAACATCATGAAAACCACCAGCCAGATTGGTGCTGACTGTTTTCGTGTCATAGTATCGTACTTCATGATTTATTTGCTTGCTTTAATGTGAGGTCTCATTCTTTGGTCAGTCGAAACAACGTAGACTGGACCACCGTACGCCCGGCTGCAATTCGATTTTTTTACCATTGCGTGCTATCGCAATAGGCGGACGCGATTCACGAACCCAATTCGACAACCGGTCGAAAGTTCTCCGCCAATCTGAAGCGTCAGGTCTTCCGCTGCTTCGACCCCAACTGCGCAGTCCAGGGAAACGTGCTCGATCTCTCGCGAGCCTTCAAAAAACTGGACCTCTACGAAGCCGCCGAAGACCTTGCCAACACCTTCGGAACCTGTCTTCCAACACCGAAAAACCTGAAGAAAACAAACCCAAAAATTCCAGCGGGCATCACCCGCCAACCCCTTGACTCTAACCGGTACATCTAACCCGCCGGGGAGGACCTCTGTATGCACGGCTGAATCGTCAGTCGTGAGTTCAATATCCAGCGGACGCGTCCACTCTCGGCCGAACTCACATTCCGCCAGGAGCACAGCACTACCCAAATCTCCCTTCGAGTCCAGTCGCTGCCCGCCGTTCCAATCACCCTTGAAATGAAGTGCGCAGCAGGCCGTCTTCCCCGTGCTGCGATGCTCAATGACTCGACTAAAGACCATTGGCATTTCCGGCACGAGTTCGAGATTCTCGGGCGAATCCCACGACTTGGTCAAATCGAATCGTTGATAGAGCCTTGATTCGTTCAGATAAGGAAGAATCAGTATGCGCCAGCTTAAGCCGTCACCGGAATCCTGCGGAACAGTTACCAACGGTGGCAATTTCCCATGATCCTGAGCGTACGAGCGCAGTGCGAGATTGATTTGCGAGAACTGCGACCAGACTCGCGAATGATCATGAGCTGCGGATTGCTGCAACAATCCGGCCCTGACCCAATAGCAGACAACTGCGACGACCACAGCCATCGTGATCAGTGTGCTTGGGCATGGTCTGCTTAGTCTGAAGTTCATTTCACACCTCTGCACCTTTACACCCGTTTCGAGGTGAGTTTGTAAATCGCTCAAAGATCGGCCGGTTTGAGAGCCGTGATTTTGTAACTCTGCTCGATGAATTCGGTGAAATCCTCACGCCATTTTTCACTCTTTTCAGCGGTCGTCTTGTTACACCGCTCAATGCGGTTGTAGATCTCGCAAAGCAGTGAAGCCAAAGTTGCCGTTTGTGAAACGATAGCTTCAAGACCTTCCCTCACGTCAATAAACGGTTCCTGACACCTTTTTGTGCTTCGATTCCATGCTCCCCGAAAGGGACTCTCTGCGTAACCATGCGCGCGTGTTTTTTGAGAGAGCGAGAAATAAAGCCACTTTCCAATATTTTTAGTGCTGAACGCAGCGGTGATCACACCTGACGCCATATCCAAACCAAATCTCATGCCACTTCTGGGGAACTGCAATGTTGCGTCCTTGGTAAAGATCTACAAGCGGCCTTTCGCCTAGTTGAGCAAAGGATGAACCCAGCCTCCCCGTAGTTGATCCCCTCGGTATTCGCATGCCTCGGCGGTAGGAGAACTCATGTGACTTGTCAGTGAACGGTTCCTGACTCCATTTTATGCGCCTTATGCGTTAAGCCTAGGAACGCATCGCGGTGAGCAGCAATTCGGCCAAAGAGAGGTTCATTTCCGATGAGATAAACTGGGCGATTATCATTCTTTGTACTTGTTCCTTCAAAATCGCCTAATTCAGGTGGCAATGATGAGACTCCACCAGTAACAGCAATCATCGGGCGAAAGACCCTGTGTACCCATTGATTTATGACTGGATCGCTCGAGAAAATGTATATGCGAGGATAGTCAGAGACTCTCACCCCAAATCGCATCGTATAAAACAAAATAACATAAGTTGTCAGTATTGTTGCAATCATGGAAAGCCTCATCAGGCGAAAACGAATTGCGGTTCGCGTGATTTGAGGGCCCGACTTATCCCTGCTGCTTGTTATCATATAGACTCCCCAGTCTCAGCTCATCGAGGCAGTATTATTTCAATGATTCGACGGCATTCCTCGGGCGTGAGGTCGATCAGCTTAGCTCCAGTACCACTTCGTCCAGTAAGGGGAGTATTCGTTCCAATGTCATGAAAATCTCCGAATACGCCGAAAGTAAAAAACTCATGCGCAATAGCGTTTGCATAGTAGATGTCCCAACGAAAAGTGGACTTCCTATCCGCGAAGTCCGGGTCTCGGTAGGTGGCGAATTCATCTGCGGTGGTGAAAGGTATCCCATCTGTCGTAGCCATTAGTGGATTTTGCGAGAACGTCTCATTTGTTGATTTTACCAGCTGAATATACCAATCATACCGCGAGTATCCGTCGCCAATCATGTGAGGATTGTTGCCATTGTGTTGATCCCATGCTGTGAGTTCCTGCCACGGAACACCATTTGCCGGAAAGACTTTGAATGTAATGGGTAGCTTTTCACTTTTCATGAGGTTGTTGAGTTGGTTTTCTATTTCCTTGAGCCTTTTCTCAAACTGATCTTTTGTCTGGTTGACGAGGTACTGACTGGGGTCAGTATCTGTAGCGACTGGGTACGGTTCGACATGCACGATTACGATTGTTTGTGTCGGCGGCCGTAGTTCATCGGGATCTTTTTGAGCTGGCGATCCATTCGCTCGTTTCGATTCGTCGGGTGCTGTTGCGGCGTTATCTGTAAAGGAGTAACTGTCATGGAATCCCGCGATCTGGGCGTTGTTACCAGTGTTGGCCGGTGAATCGCTGCCAATTGACGTTCCCGGAGTAGACGTCACCGTACGTGTCGATTCCGGGGACCCGTCTGGTAGAATGCTTGATGATCGCGATTCGTTACCTAATTTTGTATTCGTGTATGTCTTCTCAACGGGCAGGGTGTATTCGTAGTGATCAACGGTGCCATCTTGTTTGAGCATTTCCTGGGAGAAGCCTGTGGTTTCGGAGTATGAACCTTCAAAGCCATCTTCCAGGTTGCCGCCGTAGTTGAACTGGATGTTATGCCCAGAAGTCATTTCCAGTTCGGGCCCCGCAACCCAGTATGGAGCCGTTGACTGGGGGTTGCTCATCATAGCAAGCGAAGACGTGATTGTCGGATACACCAGCCGCCATGAGTCTGATGTTGATTCAGACTTTAGAACATCACTGACCGTTTCGTTCGACGAATACTCGTTGGTGACGTCAAAGCCTTCGCTGCCAATGCCAAAACCAAATGTGCGGCTACTTTCATCCAGTGTCTCAATGACTTGGGATGAATCCGATTCCGAATGCGAGCTGGGCCTGCCGTCATAACCTACGGGTGAATCAGACGATGCGTGCGATTCGGAAATGTAAGAGAACTGTGATTTGCTCTTCGATGTTGTTTCGTAGTCGAATCCGCTGATCGAAAACGAAAGACTCGTGCTACCAGAAGAGGAGTCTTCAATGTCTGCTTTGGTGCTCGATAATGACTCCGAAGTGTCCGACTGCTGACCGGACTGAGTCGCATACAGGGTCGTCTTTTGTTGGCTGTTGTGGCTGACTCTGGAAAACGAGATTAGGTCGTTCTCATCAGCCGCTGCATCGGCGGAGTTATATGCTGTGGTAATGCCTTCGGCCGCGTGGTTGTCGCGGAGTGCGGCTGGAATCTGTGATGGCGTCGCTGCGGCGCTGCTGTGCTCATCGTCGCAACTTGCATCATCATCGCCACCCAAATTCAGTGTGAACTTGGTGGCCGAGCCACTGACATTCTCTTCCTTCACATGTGCGGATTTCGCGTAACTGCTGGTATCGGATTCCGACGACTCCTGTACCGTAACGTCGGATCGATTCGTGGAGAAACTTCCACTTCCCAGCGATAGGTTCAGGCTCCCGGTGGGAGCCGACAGGCCACCTCCGGGAGCGTCGTTGTCCATGGTTGTATTCGAGATCGTGACGGAAAACGTCATTGTGGCAAAAGCGTACGAGAAGGATTCGCCCGATGCAGAGGCCGACGTGCCATTGCCGCCCAGAACAAGCGGTCGCGGGGGACGTGTCATAGATAATTCAGCCTCTGAGGGAGGCAATTGTGGACCGGCCGTTAGTTGCATGGCCGCAGTGTCGCCTACCGTCAGTACCGTTCCCGTGTTGCCGTTGTCGCCCTTGGACCAGGACCGGGAAACCATGATCACGATCGAAGCAGAAAAAGGTGTCAGGAACCGCGAAGCAGAAAAAGGTGTCAGGAACCGAAAACGCTGTTTTGACAAGAAACGGTTCCTGACACCTTTATGTGCCTCCCAGAGGATGATATCAGCCCGGAGAAACGATCTTTTCAAGTCTCCAGCGAGACATCGGGGCTGAGCACATGTTTCCAGCGATCGCATTAACCGCTCGGCTTGTGTGATTCCTTCGTTGATGCCGAAAGGCGTTGAGCACTGCGACTTCCTGCTCCCAAATAAAACCGGCAAAGGGTGATTCTTTCGTTGATGCCGAAAGGTGTTGTGCGAAGTTCGTGCGGCTAACTTCACGGGTCAGAAAGGGGACGGGTCTCTTTCTTTGGTCTTCCTCTTGGGCGAGTTGTGGTTTCGAGACCAAGGCGAATTGCACTGCTTCTCGTCCAGTTTTCATCACCAAACGGCAAGCCGCGTTTGACACTGCGGCGAAGTGAGTTTAACTCGGCCTCTGTCTCGACCTTGTTCACCCACGAACGCCAGTTTCGCGGCAACGGGGGATCCTCGGGAATCGCCAGCCAGCGGCGTTCATCAGCACGTCGCAAGCGAGCGTACGCGGAACTCCATTGCCAGTTTTCCGCGTGCTCAATCAGATTTGCACGAACCGGATTTCGCTCCACGTAACGCATCACTGTCAATAAGTGCCCGTCCGTTTGAATCGGGAACGATTTGAAGCGTCCCTGATAAAGATGACCTGTGCCCCCCGTCTTGTAGTGAGCATGCCAACGCATCGTGTGCATCACGGTGAGGCGACGAAAAAACTCGCTCACCTGGTCGCTGGTCTCGGGACGGACCACAAAATGCCAGTGATTCGGCATGGCCACCATTGCATAAATTGGCAGCGGCACGATTTCCCATGTTTCCTCCACAACACACATGAAAGCAGCATAGTCTTCCGGCTTTTCAAAGATCGTGAGCCGAGCCACCGCTCGATTGAGAACGTGGAACACTTCACCTGCCGGACAAATGCGTTTCGTGCGCGCCATCCCGAAAGTCTAGCAAGACACAAGATGCGACGCAATATAAGAGACCTGACCCCTTTTTTCCAAAACGTGATCACTCATCTACTTCCCGAGGACGATTCGCGACGGTTGGTTCGGTGAAGCACCAGATACACAAAGTTGTAAGCCATCAAGCCTGGGGCTGCCCCGATCAGTAAAGAGTAAACGCCGGTTGTTAACGCCAGGCAAATGTTTCCGAGCATTCTTGTTTCGCTGCCACGGAGTGAACTTTCCAACATGCTGGATCCCATTACGAGAACCGCAGCCAGGGGTACTAACGTTCGAAAGCTTCGCCATTTCCGATGCATCAGAACAGCATCGACAATGGCAGCATCAACGCAGAACAAGACAACGAAAACAGGCATCAGCACATCAGGTAGCGTGACTATCCATGAGCCAAGAAGTACAGGAACGTCGAAGGCAAGACATCGACAGGACACAGCATATAGCATTTGCAGCACCAGAGGAGCACGAGTTGGAACAGACCTTTCGACATTCATGCCCAAACCAACAAGGCATGCAGGTGGTTACTGAGCGCCGCGAAGCAGATGATACCCACAGCAAAGATCCCAGCCGCATTTAATATTGGAAATTTACTTCTTGTGACCTCCAAGCTATGGGCATTAGAGACAATCGTCGCGATTCAAGACGTAGACGTTAGACCTACGCTCAGCATGGCGGACTGCGTCTTCTCGGGTAGCAATCTGGTGCAATTCCACACCACCAGTGACTGCAATTAATGGACGAAACACATAGAAGGCACACTTGTTCGTAGTGGGATCTTCGGAAAAATACCAGCATTGAAGCGTATGGAACTGGAGGTCAACGGTTACTGAAAACGATCGCCGACAACTGTAGAACATTGCGACGTAGCCGCAACCGAATAGGACCAATGCTCGCATCCGCCGACGGAAAGCCGTCGTTAACTTTCGGCGTGCATGAATATCATGCGACGGCATTTGCGGAACTTCGTCACCGCTTAATCTCTCAGCCATCAATTGCCCCTTTCACAGCGCCTGCAAGCAGCCGACCATTCGCAACTCCATGTAAGTCAACAGACACCAAGGAAATCCCGATCTTAACGGACCCGTTGCGATCCGGCTGCTCTGCAAAAGCTATTGAAATCCACCATTGCCTTTTTTGCTCAGCTTGAACGGACGCGATGAAGTACTGCTTTCGATCACAGGCACTTCAATTCGCGGCCAACCATATAGTTGTCTTCAATCTCGTCGAAGTGATTCCTCGAGTAGACGAACCATTTCCGGCGTGATGGTGAGGAGTTGGTGGCTTGATGTTTCATTGGCACCAAGCGGATCCCCAAACAGAATGTCATCGGGGCGGCCCAGTAACCCCGCCCAGAGAACCTCATGCGCCAGCGTATTCGCATAATACGAAGGCCAATCAATTTCTTTCTGCCGCGCTTCCGCAATGAACTTCATATTGGATTCTGAAATAGTAGTTAAGGTACCTTCAGTTGTCGCAAATCCTAAACCAATATTGGTCCCTGTCACTTCTCTTGTGAATATTACGTGATGAAAATAATACGTTCCGCCATCGGGGAAATGTTGCACTCCAACTTGAGTCGTACGTGGATCGTATTTGCCAAGCAATATCACCTTGACCCCTGCTTTCATCTTGCTTTCTTCTTGAATTAGTTCTCGAAGCTTCTTTTCAATCTCGTCCACCTTCTCCGCACTGATAAAACGCTCGGGGTATTCTCCAGTGCCGACGGCTGGAGGATGTACCATTACAGCTATGGTCGGATACGGATTTTCAGCATTG
This sequence comes from Planctomycetaceae bacterium, assembly GCA_044235005.1. Taxonomy (GTDB): domain Bacteria; phylum Planctomycetota; class Planctomycetia; order Planctomycetales; family Planctomycetaceae; genus SXXK01. Next base: position 8,173 of record JBIIIF010000148.1, read on the forward strand.
GTTGGAGTGACGACTGTACCGCCCTCTTGATCAAAGCGAGCCATCGGATTTCTTCCGCCGGCATCTGAAGTTTCTGCATTCCCAGTGCCCGAATCGTCGCCCCAACTTTCCTCGGCATTTGAATCATCGCCATCGTTCGTATTCGGGAACATTTTTGTCGTTGTAACTGGCTCGCCGTACCTGACGGCGACTCCATTTTCGACTGCGTCTGCCCAGTAGTGGAACGTGTCAGTCAATTGCCCTTCAAAGCCGTCCTCTAAATTTCCGCCGTAGTTGTATTGGGTGTCGTAGATTTGGCCGCTTGACAATTCCGGGCCCTGCACCCAGTATGGAGCCGTTGTCTGAGGGTTGGTCATCATTGCAAGCGAAGACGTGATTGTCGGATACACCAGTCGCCAGGAATCTGTTGTGGACTCAGACTTCAATACATCACTAACCGTTTCGTTCGACGAGTACTCATTGGTGACGTCAAAGCCGTCGCTGCCAATACCAAACCCAAACGTGTGACCGCTCTCATCCAGGGTCTCGATGACGTGGGATGAGACTGATTCCGAATGGACGCTGGGCCTGCCGTCGTAGCCTACGGGAGAATCTGAGGAACTATTCGATTCGGAGAGATAAGAGAACTCCGATTTGCTCTTCGATGTTGTTTCGTAGTCGAATCCGCTGATTGAAAACGAGAGACTCGTGCTACCAGAAGAGGAGTCTTCAATGTCCGCTTTAGTGCTCGATGATGACTCCGAAGTGGCCGACTGCTGACTGGACTGCGTCGCGTACAAGGTCGTCTTTTGATGACTGTTGTGGCTGACTGTAGAGAACGAGACTGGGCCGCCATCATCAGCCGCTGCATCGGCAGAGTTGTCGGGGGCAGTAATGCCGCCGGTCCAGTCGTTGTCGCGGAGGACGGCTGGAATTTCCGATGAACTGGCTGCGTCACTGTCGGGCTCATCGTCGCTACTTGCATCCTCATCGCCGCCCAGATTCAGGGTGAAATTGGTGGCGGAACCGCTGACGTTCTTTTCCTTCACCTGTACGGATTTCGCGTAACTGCTGGTATCGGATTCAGACGATTCCTGTACCGTGATGTCGGATTGATCGGTGGAGAAACTTCCACTTCCCAGCGACAAGTTCAGGCTCGCTGAGGGAACCGACAGGCCACCTCCGGGAGCGTCGTTGTCCATGGAGGTATTCGAAATCGTGACGGAAAACGTCATTGTAGCGAAGGCGTACGAGAAGTACTCGCCCGATGCGGAGACTGAAGTGCCATTGCCGCCCAGAGCGAGCGATCGCGGGGCACGTGTCATGGATGTTTCAGCCTCCGAGGGAGGTGCTTGAGGACCAGCCGATAGTTGCATGCCCGAAATGTCATCCTCTGTCAGCACAGTTCCCGTGTTGCCTTCGTCACCCGCAGACCAGGATCCGGAAACCATGATCACGACGGAACCCGTAAAGGAAAACGTCAGGCTGGTCGTGGTGCCCGTGTTTCCATCCGGAGTTGTCAACGGACTGGTTGTTACAGAAACAGTGATGGTGTTGCTGGCCTTGAAACGAACCCCCGAATCGTTCGTTGGAGCGGCATCCGCTGCGTCGCCCGATGTCACGTCCGCGTCGCTATCGTCACTCGCAGATTCGTCACTGTCTTTCGGGATTGTGCCCGCTTTGTCTGTCCACTCCGCCGGAACTTCCCAGCGACTACCATCGTTCTGGTCGCCACCAGCCATGCTGCCGGATTCCAGCGAGATCGAGCTGGTCAGCGTGTATGTCGTGGTGGTCGCATCGCCGTTGACAGTGATGGTTGTCGTGAACCCGCCACTGACAGTCGGTTCCGGTAGATTGTCATCACCGTCCGCGGTTTCCGCATCCGCGTCATCGCCGTTCCCGGATTGTTGTTCTGGTGCATCCGATGCAATGCCGGTTGAGTTGGTTGCTGAAGCCTGGCCATCACCTAAGAATGCAGAGACCCACGGGTCCGTTGCACCAGAGTTACCCGAAGTGCTCGGCACATCACCGGCTCCCTGTGTCGCCACGGTGGTAGGTTGCGGATCAGCCGTTTGCTGCTGTGTTCCCTGCCACGTACCCATCGCCGTTTCGGTGAAGCCTGCTGCGGCTCCGTCGATCTGGCCGCTGTAGGGCCCAACGATCGGTCCCAATTCGGTACCATCGGTCGCGGCTGTTCCACTGAAGTTATTCATCCCGAAGCCCGCGTCAGGCAATGAACCCATGTAGCTTGTGGCGGTTTGATCTGCCATTGCGCCCGATGCTGTGTAGGCGGAAGTGCTATACGTCGACAGCATGGCGGCGTAATCAGGCTCAATGACGCTGCTAACATTTGTTCCGTCAGAACCGGCCGTTGCAGAAGTCGCCGACAACAGAATGCGTGATTCGCAGACTTCTACCTCACGAAACAAGCCAGTTTGTTTCAATTGGCGTCTACGCAGTCTGGGGGGGGGCAGAGAACTTGTTTCGCAAGCTTGATAGCCAGATGTTGAGCAGCATGGTGCAGTTTCCTGAACGGGTGGTGGGCCAGCACAGAAGTATCAGGGATGATACTTGCACACGTCTGTAGGAATTTCAAGCTACTCTGCACAGAAACACTGGGTACTCAAACCACAGGGACACAGAATTTTGTCTCCCTGGTGCGTTAATCAGTGGTGCATTGCGCAATGGTCAGCTTGCGAGACGCCCGCGCTCCGGGAGCGCGGACGTCTCGTCCGCTCCATTCGAAGCCTCAAACTACAGTATGACAGCGGACTAACTCTTGCCCACGAATCGGCCCATCAGGTCCCATCCATTGGGGAACGCAACGGACGAAGCGGCGGCAGTAACTTCACTGTAGGTCGTGGCGGCGTCAGGCGTGATTCCGGAGCCGCACATCGCGAACGGACAGTAACCGTGACTATGCGTTCGAGTTCTGAGGAACGTTGGATGATCGGGACAAACTAACAGTCGATAGTCACCCTGCTGTTTCAGCCAGGCATGCAGCGGTCCCACAATATGGCGATCGATATTCTCAACCGCTTTGATCTTTTCGTGAACATGCCCTTCATGAGAAGCCTCGTCGGTCGCTTCCACATGAACGACAACGAAGTCCTTATCTGGTCGCGACAAAGTCTCGATCGCCGCTCGACCTTTCGCAGCATAATCCGTATCCAGATAGCCCGTCGCTCCTTTGACCTCCACAACATCCCAGCCGATTAATCGCCCGATCCCGCGCAGCAGATCGACCGCCGTAATCACAGCGCCTCGAACGCCATAGCGATCCACAAACGATCGAAACGCCGGACGCAGGCCCAGTCCCCACAACCAGATCTGTGTGGCCGCCAGTTCTCCGGCGGCAACTCGTCGACGGTTCGGTTCCGCATCCGCCAACAGTTGTCGACTATGATCCATCAACCGCAGGAGCTCGTCGGCTCCTGGTCCCTTCGGCAAGTGCTCAGAAACAAGCTGGTCCGTGATATCGTGCGGCGGAGTACTCTCGGTCTGCTTCGAGAACGGTGCGGCGACTCCGCGTGAACGGTACAACAGCAGATTGCGATAGCTGACACCCGGCTGAAATTTCCAGTGGCTGTCTCCGCATTGATCTTTCTGCAACAGCGTGATCAGCTCACGAGCCATCTCATTGGGATACTGACCGGCCGTAAAACTTGTCATCCGCCCATCAGTGATGTTCACCAGATTGCAGCGAATCGCCCAGTCGCCGTCATGCAGTTCAATACCCTGCGCCGCGGCTTCCAGCGGCGCGCGGCCGGTGTGAAACTCCAGCGGACTGTAACCGAACAGGCTCATCGTCCCGACGTCACTGCCGGACGGCATCGACGCAGGAACATTGTCCGTTTGCCCGACCATCCCCAGCCGAGCGACCTCATCCATGTGAGGAATCTGAGCAGCCTGCAGCGGCGTCAAACCAGACAACTCCGGCTGACCTTCATCGGCAACACCATCAGGAATAACAAGAGCAAATTTCATAGCTGTGGTCGGATCCAAATCACGAAACAGGGAAGCCCGTCAGTTCTATTCAGGCAATCAACCGCCGAAGTTTAGTGTTGCGAGAGACGCGACGCACGCCACACAAAGAAGACTGCGATTGTTGAAAATCGAAGTCACGCCATCACCCCAAAAACCGCAAGCATTACTTTTTCAGGTGCTTATCGGCAAACGCGATATACTGTTCCCAATCGAAGTCCTTCACATCATGCTCGCCGGTACGCACGTGGTAGGCCACGTCAGTCATGACGGGTTCATTAACGGCCGGCATTTTGTCCGACGGCAGAGGCTTCTTTCCCAGCAACTGATACACCGGACCTGCGTGGTAAACGCCGAGAAATTCCCCGTAAGGATCCGCCCATTTGTCTTCCTCAGCACTGGCCACATAAACCGGGCGTGGCGCTGACAGAGCAATCAGCATATGGTGGTCAATCGGCATGGACTGTTCGTTGTTGTTGTACTTGCGATGGTTTAAACAAAACCAATGTGGGAACGACGTATTGATGCGGGCCACCGTTTCGCCATACCAGCGTCTGCTTAACGCTGCGCCACCGCAGCCAGACTCGTTGGCGATGATCATCGCAAAACGAGGATCCGTGGCTCCGGCCCATAACGATGTCTTGCCAAGCCTTGAATGCCCAAAAACTGCGACGGACTTCGCATCGATTTTTGAATCGGATTCCAGAATATCCACAGCACGGCTCAATCCCCATGCCCAGGCACTGATGGAACCACCGGCATCGCCAGCACGCGGAACATCGCCTTTCTCAAACAGCGAATGAATACCATTCTTGAAGCCATCGTCAAAATCCGGATCAACGTCGCCATAGTAGATCGTAATCAGGCCATAACCACTTTTCACAATCTTCTCAACGGCCCATCGGCTGGCTTCCGATCCTCGAGCCGCATCGGTCGACTTGTTGTTGTCGATCCCGTAGTCCTTGTTGTTGCGAACCCACGACTCCGTGATGTGCAGCGCGGGATCTTTCTCGACGGAATGATTTCCGTTGAAGTTGTAACCCAAAAATGCAGGTACGGGACCTTTGGCATTTGCTGGCGTGTAGATCAGGAGATCCATCTGCGGACCATTATCATCCGCCGAGAAATAAACCGTCACCTCACGCCGCAATGCTGCGCCGCTCATCGCGTTTGGATTTTCCGAACGGACCTTTGTTCGCAGCTTCACTTCACCCTGCGGCAGCTTTCCGAAGACGTGTTCCTCAAACATCCGAAGTAACTCCGGACGACGCTTGCCGGTCCACAGTTCCGCAGTATCAATCTTCGTACCATCTTCAGCCTTCAGAACATCGGGCAAGGTATAGGCTGGAACCTTGGATTCGTCGTAGTTGTACTCTTCAGCGGCTGACTCGGCTGTGTTCATCGATAGAAATCCGACAAGGAATAACAGAGCCGCGATCAGGCGCGGCACAAGTGACCGTTGCCGCGATGCAGGGTGCGACAGGGAAGAATGCAACATGATCTGGAACTCCGAATGGTGGAAGCGGAATAATGTTCAAGCTGTCGGCCGCGTGCCGGCCACGGTAAGGAAGTCGGTCTTTTTGTGGCAAGTATTCAAAGCGAAATATGCGGCATCGACTCAACCGCCAGAACGCTATTTCTTGACTGCCACATGCTTTTCGCGAATCAGCGGCGCCAGGAATTTTGCCGTTTCATCGCCGATCACATGATAGCCAGCAAGGTTCGGATGTCGATCTCCAAACCACCCCGGCAGATTCCCGAAATGAGCATCCAGCCGATTATCCATCACCTCAACGGTTGGCTTGGCTCCGGGCACAATGAATGACTTCACGAACTCACGCCTGTTCTCAGGAATCTTCTCCAGCGGAAAACGGCGATAGTTCAGCATGTCCGGGCCTCGCTTCAATTCTTCGGCGTAACGCGGGTAGATGTCGAACAGTGTTAGTCCCTCGGCCTTTGCAACCTGCTCATTCAGTTTGTTCAGGCGCAAACACATCTCTTCGCTGCCGTACGGAATGACTGTCATGACGATGATCATGGCCTGTGGGTGGTCGACCTTGATTCGCTCAATCAACTCGTGATAGTCCTTCGGAAAGTTCTCTTCCAGGTTCTCGCGATAAGCGTTGTCGTTCAGTCCGTATCGAATCAGGACATAATCGACGCCGGGTAACTTCGAGGCCTCTTTTTCGTAGCGACCGGAATCAAGCAGCCTCCGAATATACTCGCCGCTCAATCCCAGATTGATCACGTTCGTTGGCGGCAGATCTTTCTCTTCCGCCAGCAGCAGGCGAATGACATCTTCCAGATGCGGACCTTCGGGCACATGACGTCGAGGAACACTTCCCTCCGTCGTACTATCGCCAAGCAACAAAATCTGAACCTTGCCTTCGTGCTCTGCTTTTAGCGGTGAGCCGTTGAAGAGCAGAGCGAGTACTGCAACCAGGAGGATCCGCAAGACGGGCAATCGCATAGAAACAGCTCCGAACGCGAGGGCAGGAAAGAGACAGAGTCCGAAAGAGACCGACTCAGGAGGACCCGGACTCTAACATCCGCAACGCCAACCTTGCAGTGTGCTGGCGAATGAGATCGAGGGTTCAGTGAGAATCCAGTGCTTCCCGGTAGTCTCTGAAGACAGACCCGCTGAGCATGTGCAGCATGGACAATTCAAGTAAAGCCCGCAACGAGGCGGCCGGTTCCTGTCGAGAAGGTGTCAACACAGCGAACAGTTCAGCCTGCTTTCTTCTCATGTTGAAAATCCCGGTCGGCTGAAGGAGGAGAACGAAGGCTGCGTCTGATAGAGTGCTGCCGTGGTTTGTCAGCCAGTGTTTCGCCGGAGTGGATTCGGCCGCAGAAGGCTGGTCTTCCACGCAATACTACTGGAAACGTGTGATGACAACTCCAGACGAAAAACCATCGTCCGCCGTATACGTCGGCAGCTTCGATCCGATGACTCTGGGCCATCTGGATATCATCCGGCGAGCCGCCAGGATCTTTGAACACGTCACCGTGGGGATTGGGATTAACCCGGACAAAAACACCCTGTTCTCACCGACCGACCGGCTGGAGATGTGCAAGGCTTCTGTACGAGATCTTGGCAACGTTGATGTGCGCACTTTCGATGGCCTCGCCGTGGAGTTTGTGAAGCATTGCGGCAGCCGAATTCTGCTCCGAGGTGTTCGCACGCTGACAGATATCGAGGCGGAGTTTACGATGACTCTAACCAACCGAGTACTCGATCAGGAGATCGAATCTGTTTTCCTGATGTCGGCCGAACGTTATGCTCACATCTCCAGCTCACTGATCAAGCAGATCGCCCAAATGGCAAAGGCGGATGTGCGATCTCGCCTGAAGGACTTTGTTCCGATGGCTGTTATTGAACCCCTGATCGCACGAGTCCACAAACACTCTTCGTGAACACGCGAAACGGCAAACATTCGCAGATTGTTTCACCTTTGAATCATCAACCTCTGGCTTCAGAAAAGAACTTCCGAATATGGTCAAGACTGCCTCCACAATGCTGAGCCTCGGAACTCAGGCTCCCGACTTTTCACTGCCCAACGTCGATGGAACTCAGGTTTCCCGATCACAATTTGCCGGCAAGCCACTGCTTGTGATCTTTATGTGTAACCATTGTCCGTTCGTCATTCATATTCGCTCGGCACTGCAGCAGTTTGCTGCCGAGTATCAAAGCAAAGGGCTGGCGATTGTTGGCATCAGCAGCAACGATGTCGGAGCGTATCCTCAGGATGGGCCAGACAAGATGAAAGAAGAAGCCCGCAACGCCGGCTACACATTTCCCTATCTGTTCGATGCGACGCAGGAAGTTGCGATCGCCTACAAGGCCGCGTGTACTCCGGACTTGTTCCTCTTCGATGCCGATCATTCGCTGGTCTATCGCGGACAGTTTGACTCCAGCAGGCCCGGCAACGGTCTTCCCGTCACCGGTGCTGACCTGAAGAGTGCGTGTGATGCTGTTCTGGGCGGCCAGCCAGTGACCTCGGAGCAACGCCCAGGCATCGGCTGTAACATCAAATGGCGTGTGGGACACGAGCCGGAGTACTTCACGGGGATCTCCGCGACCTGAGATCAGGTTGCGGTCTTTGCATCAGAGTTGGATGGGTTGTTTCGTTTGAGTCAGTCTGAAAGTGAGTTACCAAAATGGCATCTGAGATGTCTGTCGCTCTGAGCAATCTCCATCGCCTGTTGCAGCAGTTTTCCGAAGCAGAGGCGGCTCTGGCTGATGGTCCTCGTGCCGTCGCTCTGGCAGAAAAACAGGTGACTCAGGCTGAACAAGCGATTGAGGAACAGAAGCAAACGATCAAGGCCAATCGTAAATCCGCCGATGATCTCAACTTAAAACTCAAGACCAAAGAGGCAGAACTCGCCAAACTCACAGGACAACTCAACAGCGCCTCATCCAACAAAGAGTACGACATCTTCAAGGGCCAGATCGAAGCCGCGAAGAAAGATCGGGGAGAAATCGAAGAGACAGCACTCGGCGCAATGGAAGAGATCGATGCCGCTCAGGCAAAACTGAAACAGCTTGAAGCAGAACTGCAGTCCCGAAAGAAAATTGCCCAGACGGCAAAAGCCCACTTCGAAGCGTCGAAGCCTGAAGTTGATGCCAGGATCGCGGCCATACAGTCTCAGATCGTTGAGGCAGAAAAGGTCATTCCTGGCGAAGGCAAAGCCGCCTGGGATCGATTGCGAAAAGCTCACGGAGCCAGCGCGCTCGCGGTGATGGAAGATGGTTTCTGCGAAGCCTGCAGCACCAAAGTCACGAATCAGGACATGGTACGCATTCGCATGAGCGACTTCATGGGATGCCGAGGTTGCGGACGAATTCTGTATTTCTCAGAGTAACACAGCTGGCAGCGGACGCTCGGAGAACCTGACACCATCATTTCGCTGAAGGGGCATCGACCACCGTTACGCGGTCCACGAACTTTAACAGCAGTGGAAAGGCAGGACGGACCATCTGTCCGTGATCGTAACCTCCCAGCTCGTGAAGCGTAACGTCCGGATGCTTCAACTGCATCAGCATTCGCCATGTGTACGCGTTTTCCTCGTAACGCCCAAGAAGTTCCTGTTCCCGATCGCCCGTGACCAGCAGTATCGGCGGACTGTTGTTCCGAATGTGGTTCAATGGTGCATAGGCATCGATGACCGGTCGATTATCCTCGATGCCATTCTCTTTTCGAATCGTGAAATGAGTAATCATCTGCCCGCTGATCGGAGCAACTCCGGCCAGGGAGTCAGCGTCGACACCAAAGGCCTGCAGGTACTTCTTGTCAAAGGAAGTCA
>JBIIIF010000383.1:0-5053 GCA_044235005.1 Planctomycetaceae bacterium
ATCACGATTGGATTGAACTTCCGACGAACTGTCGTGGACAGCTCCATGCAGGTCATCTGAAACGCACCGTCGCCGACCAGGACCAGTGGCCGAAGCTGGCGATTGGCGACCTGCACTCCAACGCTTGCCGGAATCGCGAAGCCCATCGACGTGTAGTACGCAGTGCTTAAAAACTCAGTGTGCTGAGTAATCGAAAGATCAGCAGCAGCGAACAGAGAATCCCCGGTGTCTGAAACAACAACCAGCTTCTCATCGAGCACCGAATTGATCTTCTGGAACAGCCGCTTCATCGTAATCGGAGTTGCCGAGCTGGGTTTCCATGCCGCGATCTCCGGCTGACTGACTTTGGGAGCCGCTCGCCGACTTGCAAACTTCCTGTCGCTGATCGCATTCATAAAGTCAGCGAACTGCACGTCGTGAAAATGATGATAGCGAATCCGCAACTTTTCACTGGTGGCGTAGATGCATTTGCCGGGGTCAAGCTGAGCAGTGAAGCCGCCCAGATTGATATCGCTCATGAACGCGCCCAGAAGAATGACGCAGTCGCTGTCTTCAACATAACGACGCACCTCTTCGCGCCCCATCGCTCCTTCATAAACCCCCAGATACAGTGGGTGACGTTCGCTGACGACAGACTTGCCCAGCAACGTCGCACAGATCGGAATGTTGTTGTGTTCCGCAAATTTCAGCAGTTGATCCTGCAAAGCAAACCGATGCAGCTCAATACCGGCAATGATCACGGGCCGACGTGCCGCCTTGATGGATTCGCGGGCTTCTTCCAGTGCTTCTCGCAGTGCATCCGGATCGCTTGAATGAATCTCGGTCAGCGGATGGTGCTCATGATTCGGAACAGCCAGCACCTTATCGCGAGGAAGCTCCAGAAACACGGGGCGTTTGAAGCGCACGCACGCGGCCAGACAGCGATCGATCTCACGAAACGCGGTCAGTTCATCCTCCAGCGAAGCCGATGCAACCGTGATCTTCTCAAAGACTTCGCGCTGAGTATTAAAGTCCTTGACGCGATGATGCAGCAAAGGATCACTGCGGCGCTCATTCATCCCCGGCGAGCCGCTGATAACGATCACCGGGCTCTTCTCGGCATAAGCGCCGGCCACGGAATTGCACAGACTAAGTCCGCCCACACAATATGTGACGCAAACCGCACCGATGCCGTTGATGCGAGCGTAGCCATCGGCCGCGTATCCGGCACAGGCTTCGTTGGTCGTCCCGATAACTCGAATGGGACTCTCTTCCAGCATGCCATAAAACTGCAGAACAAAGTCGCCTGGAATCCCAAAGAGATCACGAACTCCGTAGTCCTGCAGCCGCTGAATCAGATAACTTCCGATCGAATGTCGCGGTGTCTTTGCGACCGCCTGATCTTTTGTTGACGATGCCGATGCACGAGCACTCTTGTTCTTCGCCATGGAAACAGCTCCTGCGATGATGAGCGACCTGGATCCGTAAAATGTCTGTCTCAGATGTCAGGGTTTGAATGCTTCAGACATCGACTCCACGGAGCTGTCGTTGGGCGATTCGGCGGAATTTGACGGACTGCCAAATTCCACCTGCGGCAACAGCTTGAACTTGATCAGAATCCATACGAGTGGCAACTGAAGAATGATCATCGGCGTGAGGATCAGAGCGAAGCCGATTGGGCCGGAAAGAGCGCTCATGAACAGCAGAAGCAGCGGCAAGCTGATGAGCGAAACCAGAACAGTGACAATTGCAATTCTGAGAAGGATGCTTCCATCCGACGTCGGCGAAACACTTTTGTCACTGTTCATTCAGCAGCACCACATGAAATCAGTTACCCACGGAATCAGCGAACTTGAAGAAGTCCATTTTGACGAGGGCCAGATCACCTGCGTTGCGATTGGTCGGGCGAGGAAACCCGTAGGCAATGACATTCCCGGAAGAAAGCTCGGCAATGTACAGCACACCGAAGGCCGGCGCATTCGGGCCGGTGCTCTGGAGATTTGCCGGACCGCTGACGATTGCGTACTTAGGATCCTTGGAACCCGTCTGGAAGTCGGCCGCCACATTGTGCAGATAGCGGTGAGTAAACGTGCCGGTTCGCTCATTCAGCGCGCTGCCGACCAGAGCCCCTGTCAGGTGATTCAGCACAAACACAGCTTCGTTCAGGCCAGTTTCGATCAATGGGACTGTGGCCATGGAAAACTTGTCATTTCCGTGAGCTACGGGTGCCTGAGCCGGCTTGGCTGGCACCGCGTACATGACGGCCGCCATCGAAATGGCTCCCGCCGTAAACATCATCGCCGAACGCAGAATGTGATTTTTCATACTATCGCCTTAAAGTTTTGCTCGACAACGTGGCACCGCAACCGTGACGATACCCCCTCAACTCATCATACTCTGTCCTGAACACCTCGACCAGACAGACGGCAGGCTCCTTTTCAGTCCGCCCCGATGACGGTGCAATAGACGCAAACTGCGTGGAGTGTTCCGTCAGTTGTTCCACAAAACTTCGCCGGATTCTTAATTCTTCAATGAACAACCCTCCTGTTTCTGAAAACACCTGCATCTGGTCCTCCATCCGCGAACGCGCTTTGCAGCGAGCTGCGACGGAGCCGATGCTGGCCAGCTTTCTGCACGCGACCGTGCTGAACCATGATCGATTCGAAGACGCGATCAGCTTTCATCTGGCCGGAAAACTGGCTTCCAGCACGCTGACGGCCATGCAATTGCGGGAAGTCATTCAGGAAGCGATGACCAAAGATCCCTCGATTATCGACGCCGTTTGCGCCGACATTCGAGCGGTTCAGGAACGTGACCCGGCGGTGAAATGCAGTCTGGTGCCCCTGCTGTTTCTGAAAGGCGTACATGCTCTGACCGGCTACCGGATCGCTCATTGGCTTTGGGGACAAGGCCGAGAACTTTTGGCGTTGCATTTCCAGAATCGCATCTCGGAAGCCTTTGCCGTCGACATTCATCCGGCCGCCAGAATCGGGCGAGGCATCCTGATGGATCATGCCACATCAATCGTGATCGGCGAAACCGCAGTCATCGAGGACGACGTGTCTCTTTTGCATGAGGTGACTCTGGGAGGAACCGGCAAAGCGACCGGAGATCGTCATCCCAAAGTTCGCCGCGGTGTTCTGATCGGAGCCGGCGCGAAAATTCTGGGCAATGTCGAAATCGGAGAAGGAGCGAAGGTCGGAGCTGGCAGCGTGGTTTTGAAGAACGTGGCTCCTCATTGCACCGTCGCTGGAGTTCCTGCGGTTGTTGTTGGGAAACCGTGTTCTTCTTCACCGGCTCTGGACATGGATCACGAGATCAATTCCGGGGAAGCAATCTGAAGCGAATCCTTACCGGACAACTCGTCCGCTGCCGGATCCCTGCGTCAGCTCTTCGATCTCCTGCTGAGTCGCGAAGTTGCAGTCTCCAACGATGGAGTGAGCAAGGCAGGCGGCTGATGTGGCAAACTCCAGAGTTCGCTGATGATCGAACTCGGGATTGGTCAGACCAAAGAGCAGCCCGGCATCGAACGCATCCCCGCTGCCAACTCGATCCACAATATTGCGAATCTCGTAAGGGCGATACTCGCCGTCCTTGAGCGGGGCGAGATTTGTTTCGTCGGTCTTCGCGTCGAACAGCATCGCTCCCCAGTTGTTATGCGATGCCGACAATTGCTCTCGAAACGTCGTCGAAAAGAGTTCAATGTTTGGGTATCGCTTTGTCATCGCTTTGGCAAAGCTGATGGCACGATCAATATGGAACTGACTGCCGTTCGAGCCGATCTCCGCAGGCGGAAGAGTGACCCCCAGCAGTTTTCCATCCTCTTCATTCGCCATCAACAGGTTCACCAGCGGAATCAATTGCTGCAAAGTCTCCCCGGCCAGTTTCTGTGGTGAGCGAGTACTGTCCCAGCGCCAAAGCTTGGAGCGAAAATTCACGTCGAACGCAACGCGAACGCTCATGGACTTTGCCGCCTGAGCCGCCTCAAGCGTCACCGCTGCAGCCGAAGCGGACAACGCCGGAGTAATCCCGGTCAGATGCAGCCACGCGGCGTCTTTCAAAATCTCCCGCCAATCGAAATCACCGGGCTTTGAAAGGCTGATCGAGGAGCTGTCGCGATCATAGTAAACTCGACTGGGCCGTTGATTCGCGCCCATTTCGACGAAGTAAATCCCGAAGCGGCCTCGATCCGAAATCTGAATATGTCGAGTTCCAACGCCAAGGCTGCGGAGGTCAGCCAGACAACCGTCCGTCAAAGGACTGTCCGGCAACGCGGTGACAAACTCCACGTCAGTTCCCAATTGAGCCAGCGAAGCCGCCACGTTAGCTTCCGCGCCTGCGAAGGTGACGTCCAGTGATCCCGGCAAGACCTGCCGAAGTCGCAGAACTCCGGACGGAGCCATGCGAGCCATGATTTCGCCAAACGTAATGATCTTTGCCATTGTGAACTCTTATGAAAATCTCGACTCGATGATCCGTCACTGCATTTCTGCTGGAACTTAGGCCCCAGCGAACAACATAACCTACCCACCAACTCATGGCGAGCGGTTGGCGTTAGCCGACCGGTACGCCGTTCTACCGGCCGGTTCACACCGGGCCGCTCGCCGAGTTGCTGTCTTATTTCTATGCCGCTGCTTTAGCCCCAGCAAACAAATAACCTACCCGCCAGCTCATGGCGAGCGGTTGGCGTTAGCCGACCGGTATGTCGTTCTACCGGCCGGTTTACACCAGGCCGCTCCTCGAGTTGCTGTCTTATTTCTTTGCCGCTGCCTGAGCCCCAGCAAACAAATAACCTACCCGCCAACTCATGGCGAGCGGTTGGCGTTAGCCGACCGGTATGCCGTTCTACCGGCCGGTTTAGACCGGGCCGCTCGCCGAGTTGCTGTCTTATTTCTTTGCCGCTGCCTAAGCCCCAGCGAACAAATAACCTACCCACCAGCTCATGGCGAGCGGTTGGCGTTAGCCGACCGGTATGCCGTTCTACCGGCCGGTTCACACCGGGCCGCTCGCCGAGTTGCTGTCTTATTTCTTTGCCGCTGCCTAAGCCCCAGCGAACAAATAACCTACCCACCAG
>JBIIIF010000149.1:0-17371 GCA_044235005.1 Planctomycetaceae bacterium
TGCACGACGGCTCGCAATGCATACTCGACAGTCTGAGAAAACATGGAATCCGCCTGTAAAGAAACTCTGGCCCAGGAACTGTGTTGCTCAAGTGCCAACATAGCGAGAATAGAGCGTTCGAGCGACAGCCGGGTCGCTTGTTCCTCGGATGATCGCTCGCCCGTCCGGAAAAATCGTCAGTTCAAACGGCGTTCTATCACTCGTCGCAACAACATCACCGTCAGGAGATTCGACTTCTGGCTGTTCTGTTGAACGCGGAATAGTAACACGAATAAGGAACGGATTGGACGTCACACTGCCGGCCGAAGTCAGGCGAATCGCGAGATCGCTGAGGGAGAGGGACAGTTTTTCAGGCGGAGTAATCTGCACCGCGTTTCGACCGCAAAGCACCGTTGAGGCCGAACGTTGACTGCCAGTCAGCCACAAGCGTTCACCATTTTGGCACGCAGGGCACTGTTGGGATTCCCGGAGTTTGCTCACATCGACGGCACGAAATGAGCCATTCCAGACATCGACGATGTGAAGTTTGCGGTCAACTTGCTGGCTCTGTCCCACCAGAATTCGCAGAGCGATCGCAGCCTGCAGCGAAGCGACGACATTGACAGCCGGACCCAGAACACCAGCCGTATCGCATGTTTCCGTAGCGCCGGGTGGAGGTGGTAAAGGCATCAAACATCGCAAACAGGCTGACTCATGAGGAAACACGGGCATGACCTGACCGACCGCGCCAGTACAGCCCGTGAAGATCCACGGAATGTTCTTTTCGAGCGAAAGGTCGTTGATCAAATAGCGGACCTCAAAATTGTCCGTGCCATCCAGAATCAGAGAAGCACCATCCGCAAGCTCAGCGATGTTGGCATAGTCCACATCGGCCACGATCGGTTCGATCGTGACTTCGGAGTTGACTCGTCGCAGTCGTCGAGCGGCCGCAATGACTTTGGGCAGGTGGTCGGCCACATCCTGTTCATCGAACAGTACCTGACGTTGCAGGTTGCTGAGTTCGACGAAGTCACGATCGACAATTCGAACATGCCCCACGCCAGCTCGAACCAGCGCATCGGCCAGAACGCAGCCAAGTGCTCCGCAGCCCACCAACAGGATTCGACTGTCGGCGAGTTTCTGCTGTCCCTCTTCGCCGATTCCGGCGAACAGCATCTGCTTATGGTATCGGGATGTTGTCACGAGTCTTGGTTACCTTAGCCGGTGGCCGTGTGCCCCATGTGCGTTGTCAAACCGTGATAAGCAGGTTGGACATTCTTGTCCGACAGGGGTCTTGACGGGCAAGAATGCCCATCCTGCGCCAAAGTCGAGTATTGACTCAGCACAAGAACAGATCCAAGTCAGCCAGTTCGCTCAGTCTATCGATTTCGCCAAGAGCAATCTTCTCGAAATGGTCATCGCTTTGTTTGAATTGTTGACCAGGAAGAATGCCGTGACCATGAAACACGGCCGGTTATCTGCCAATAGGCACGAAGCAGCCTGACGAAGATCTCAGATTCAGCCACTCTGCACGCACGCACCCGACGCTCGTTTCAAAAGCCCGGTCGATCATTCCTAACTGACAGAGAGCAGACAGGTTTGTCTCCGGGGCGTCGCAGGATTTTGCCAGAATTATTCGGTCGGCCTGCCAGTGTCGGGCTGTCCCGGCGGCGATGGAGTCACTTGTGACATCCCAGGATGCCGGCAGAGAATCTCCGGTGTTGTTGGGCTTATCGAACAAAAAAGAAAAGGCATCAAGAACAGCCACATGACCCTCAGACCAAACGTGTCGGGCTTCGTCGTAGTTCCGGATGAGTCGCAATGATTTGTTGAGCCGGCAGAGCAGGGCAGCGTTGTGAGACATCGCAGCAATGGCGTCGCGGTGAGCTTTCTCCGGGGACAATTGCAGCTTTTGATCGAGATCCCGAATGATATCTGCTGCCGCACCGCCTCCAGGAACAATCAGGACAGGCGATGGACGCAGCCGAGAAATAACAGCCTCAAGGCGGTCCATCAGGTCGGGAATCGTGAGCAGACTACCGCCCAACTTCAAAACGACCGGGGCGGTCATCCGAGTTTCACGCGGCAGTATTTCTTCTTCCCGGCCCAAACCAAAAGCCCATCGGTGACAGCAATTTGCTGGTCATGGGATTCGATCGTTGTTTTCTCTTCACCCAGCTTCGCACCACCGCCCTGAATCAGGCGACGAGCTTCCCCGTTGCTGGGGCAAAGACTGAGGGCCGTCAAAAGCTTAACAGCGGTGATCGTGCCTTCGGTCAGATTTGATCCAGCCAGTACGACATCCGGAATATCCGTCGGCAAGGCGTCGCCACCAATTTCTGCCTGCCATCGAGCAGCAGCGGCATCACCGTCGGCGGCCGAGTGATACTGACCAATCACCAGCTTGGCGAGAGTGACTTTGGCTTCTTTCAGATGGCCAGCCAACAAACGGTCCACTTCATCCAGCGGAACTTCCGTCAGAAGCTCGAAGTACATCTTCATGACACCGTCAGGAAGCTGCATGAACTTCTTCATCATGTCGTAAGGCGATTCACTGATCCCGATATAATTGCCGAGACTCTTGCCCATACGTCGAATGCCGTCCAGACCAACAAGGATCGGTGACATCACGGCGATCTGCTGATTCAGGTTCTCCTGAGCCTGCAGGTCACGGGCCAGCATAAAGCTGTAGAGCTGCTCGGTGCCGCCCAGTTCAACGTCCGACTTAATCTCGACGCTGTCCCAGGCCTGCATGACCGGGTACAGGCATTCGTGGAGAAAAATGGGCTTCTCCTCCCGATATCGCTTGGCGAAATCGTCGCGGGTCAACAACTGAGCCACGGTGACTCGTCCACAAAGCGACAGTACATGCGCGAAGGACATTTTTCCGAACCAGTCCCCGTTGCGATGGACTTCGGCTCGAGACATATCAACGACTTTGCCCACCTGCTCCAGATAGGTCTTCGCGTTTGTTTCGACTTCTGCTTCGGTCAACCGTTTGCTGCGGGCTTCATCGCGACCGCTGGGGTCACCCACCAGAGCCGTGTAGTTGCCGATAATGATGACCGCCTGATGGCCCAGATCCTGAAACTGCCTCATCTTTCGTAGCGGCACGGTGTGGCCCAGATGGACATCGATACCGGTCGGGTCGATGCCATATTTAATCCGCAACGGAATGCCAGTATCTTTGCTGTGCTGGAGCTTCTTACGCAGCTCTTCCTGCGGCACGATCTTTTCGATGCCGCGTGTAATAATTCGGAGCTGATCTTCAACAGGAGGAAACGAAGCAGTCATTGGGGCAAGAACTCAAATTGGAGACAGGATGTCTTTTCAAATGGCACAGTCGGTCGCGAGTTTAGCAAATCCCGCAGGCCTGCGTAGCGGAGGATTCAAACGCAAGAAGCCGAGAGTTGTTGCGAATCTTGGTAGGTCCTCCTTGCCGAGGAGGACTTCGCGGCTTGCCGCGACCTGTGTGCACGAATTTGGCTTATATCCGGCAGTCAATTGCACACAGAGTTCGCCTTGCGGCAATACGAAAATCCTTTCTGGCAGAAAGGACCTACTTTCACAATCAACCGACACTAAACGCAAGAAGCCCGGCTTTTTCAAGAACCGAGCTTCCAGACTATTCAGGGCCGTTCCTAAACCAGCTCGGCCTACTCGCGAGGTCGGCTGAGCAGTTCCTGAAACTCCAGTGCGAACTCTTCGTCGCCTGTCAGGCAGCGATTATTCATCGCCAGAATCTTACGGATGCGACCAACCGTCAGCTTCGCCGGACCTGTCAGACGCAGAACGAGTTCATCGGGATTAAACTGTTCGAGATCGCGAATCGAATGAATGCCCAGGAACATGAAGGCTTCTTTGGCCTGCATATCGTTCTGGAAAACGACATCCAGCGGAGCATCGATTGGGATTCGAGATCGGCCAAGCTTGCGAACAGGCTTAGCATCGCGGATGCCAGTCGTAATGGTGGCCTTGCGAACACCTTTCTTCCGTGCAGGGCTTTCAACTTCCGCGACCACGGGCTTGGGAGCAACGACTTTTGGCGGAGCGGCTTTTGCCATCACAGGCTTTGGGGCGGCAGGTTTACGAGCGACTGACGATTTTGTGGCGGGTTTCGCAGCCGGCTTTTTCTTGATGACCTTCTTGACCACTTTGGACGCCGACGAAGTCCTGGCAACATTTTTGGCCGGACGAGCAGCCTTTTTGACGGCTTGTTTCTTCGCCATGAGTGCGATTCCTCTTGTTCATCCCATTTTTCGATCCGATTGCTGAACCAACAACCCTTTGTCAGAGCCTAAACTCCTGCCAAAAGGCTACGGCCAGCGGATCACATGATAGTCGTCAGAGCAGCGTTCTTACCTTGCCAGGCCGGGATGTTCCTCAAAAAACGCCCGAAGGATATCCTGTTCATCCCGGGTCAGAAGGCCTTCTGAGCCAAGAATCAGGTCTTTTTGAGCGACCCAGCGACCAACCAGGTCCAGCAATTCCTCGCGATTCTCACACCAGTTGGCTCCCATTTCAGACTCAAGCCAGGGGCAGGGATCTTCGATCTGCTGCAACTCTCGCAGAAAGATAGTCTGTCGCGGAGTCGGTCCGGCGATCTGCATGCAGCGCGTTTTTGAATGCAGCCAGTGTACAGGCTCAGCGGAGATAACCCGTGGCCCATTCAGGACGACTCGGAGTGACGCGCTCTGCTTGTCGGAGGTCACTCCGGCCAGAGATTCAAGGGCCGCATAAACGACGAGTTCATCCAACAATTCCGGGGTCTCGGCAGAAGTTGGCAGCCTCTGCCAGGTTCTCAGCAGACATTCCATCTGGATTTGGGGGGCCATACCATTCAGCATTGGAAAACACGACAGAAAGCCACTCGAGCTTTCCGAGACCGAGTCCGGGTCCAGGGCATATCTCAGTAAACAGTCGAGTGTGCTGACGAAGGCTGCTCGCATCGCCGTATAAGTGATTTCGCAGTCTTTCGGTGGTCTTGAGTCAGTGGTCATTTTGCCAGGCTCAGCGTTCCGTTAGGCGTTTCGGGGGTTTGAAGAAGATGCACGCAATCCTGACACACTTTCATCTCGACTCAATATTCCATTCCATTTTCTGGGCAATTGCGATGTTGCCAAAACACAACCAATCACTCGGATGGACCTCGCTTTAGCCCTGAATCGGCTGATTCTAACGACATCTGCCAATTCCGAACGGCAGGTGGATGTTGATCAGCCTCGGGCTGGAGTGTCCGATCGAGTTTTCTCAGGGACAACGATCACATTCCAGGGACAGTGAAAGGAAACCAGTTGAGCCGCTTCGATCGAATCCACAAACACACAGACGTCTGCTTGCGACAACTGTGAGAGGTCGACATCGTCGGCAACTCGCCACTCGAACTCGTCAGAGTTGTTTGTTGCCCCGCCCGCAGTGGCTTTCTGAAAGAATCTTCGCTCTTCCGAGTTCAATAAATTCCAGATCTCGTCGTCCCCGTAGATGACAGGTCTGACGCCCAGATCCATCAAACGACTTTTTCGGATGGCGACTCCCCAGGGTTCGAAATCGAAACGATGCCTATGTTTGCGAAAAACGCGACGTTGCCGAAACTCGTGAAGTGGGGCTCCTGTAAACGCAACGACAGGAAATGAACCCCGAATACCGTCTGCTGAGGCACGCAGGAATCCCTCCGACAGGATCCTTAGCAGTGTTGTGACCGCAGAATGGTCTGCGGCTTCTGTTCGCAGGATCAATGCATCCAGGAAATCCTCGGACGATTCGCCAGGCCATGGGCCAGCCGCCGCGCGAGTCCAGTGAAGGAGCCAGTCGTCTGGTTTCTGCAGAGGATTGTTGCTCAGGGGGCGATTTCCTGATGGCTCCGGGTCCTGCCGATCCAGAACTGGCGAATTAGAGATCCGAGCAGGAGCCTCCGCGAAAACAGGAGTCGACTCCTCCGGAAGCATCGCCGGTTGCAGAATCCACGGAACCCAGCCGACAGGAAGATCTTTGGCAGATTCAGAGAACAATCCCTTTTCGTCACAAGCCATCAGCAACGACGTTGAGGATCGATCAGGATCCAGCAGATGCAGACGCATCAACTCTGATACGGTTCCTTTCGCACGACACGACAGTATCTGAATTCGATCGGCAGCAGCAAACAAGAGGCGGTCACCCAGCGGAAGCCCGGAGAATTCAGACTCGCATTCGCCGACTCCTGTCAGGTCGGCATGGAGTTCCGGCGACACAAGGACATGCTCGACAGTCTCGTCAGAAGGCTGCTCGGCTGCCTGTTGAATCCGATCCAGACAGCACGAAAACCAGGAGCGAAGATCGTCGTCGCATCGACAGGTCGGAATGGAAGGCAATTCGAAACGAATCAGCGTGCGACCGAACAGGCGAGCCGCACGGGAAGCTGCGAGAAATGGTGCCGTGGACTCTACGACAGCAATCATTTCCTCAGCGGCGTCACATCGAAGGATCAGAGTTCTCAAAAGGTCGAACCACCAACGTTCCAAATCCAGCCGTTGTTTGAGTCTCGAGGAAACCGGGGCGATTATCCGTTTTTGTGGTGGCCCGTTCA
Organism: Planctomycetaceae bacterium; assembly: GCA_044235005.1. Lineage (GTDB taxonomy): Bacteria > Planctomycetota > Planctomycetia > Planctomycetales > Planctomycetaceae > SXXK01. The sequence goes on from JBIIIF010000149.1 coordinate 6,542, forward strand.
AATACCAGAAAAATCGGTCTCCAAGCCAACGGCGGGAATGTTCTCTGTCATCGCCGGGCAAACCTCGATACAAAAACGACAGTCCTGTCCGAGTCACCTCTGGTTGTTGTCCGGGTGCGGCACGGGCCAGCTTCAACGTTTCGCGATGGTCAACATGGATTTCCCACGCCAGTGCCGAATCCCAATCGTGCATCAGTTGGTTCAGCACGGTTTCTTTGGAATCGACCATCGCAAACATCATCTTCCCAGGGGCGACTCGGAGTCTTCACCGGCATCGAATTAGAAGTGGTTTCAAAACCGGGACGGGCTCCCGCCGGACAATCAGATTCGTGCAAAGACAGCAGCAGTGAAGGTGTCTGTCCTGTCTTGGAAAGTGTGCTCTGCCGACTTCCCTGACGATATGGGAGGAAATCCAGGGTGAGACTACAGGACAGCCCTGCAGGAGTTTACAATCTACTCCAAGGGGATTTCAATTTCGATCCGCCGGAGAGTTCCAGACATCTTTTAACACGCTTCGAGGAGGTGGGAATGGTGGCCGGAAAAAATCGAACCCAGGAATTCTCGCAAACAAAGATTGGCCAATAAGACATGACAAAAACAGTCGTCCTGATGCGACACGCCCGCGCGGAAGATGCTCGTACAGGAATGCGAGATTTTGATCGTCATCTCACCGAGGACGGTTGCGCGATGACCGAAAAGGTCGCCGCACATCTGCAGGCTTTGGGAGTCACATTGGACAGGATCATTGCATCATCGGCAGCCCGAACGAGAGAAACAGCCGAGATCATGGCGGCCGGCGTTGGCTCGTCAGTTCCGCTGGTTGTTCGCGAAAGACTCTATAACGCTGCCGCCGACACGTTTGCCTCCTCAGTCGGCCAGGAGTGCGACGAAGACGAAACCAGCGTTCTGGTCGTCGGGCATAATCCCGGAATTGGTGGCCTGATGTGTCACTGGGCCGAGGAAAGCTTGTTTGTGCCGCCCGCAACTCTGGCGATTTTTGAAGTCGCTGCTGGCCAGCAATGGAACGCTGTTCGGCTCCATACTCAACCAACTCCACAACTTGTTGGCCTGATTCAGGACGGGGCCATCGTACGTCAACGTAAAGCACCCTGACGCCTCCTCGAAGGAAAGCCGGACGAGAAATGTCGCGACCTGATCCGCCAGGCCCGTCTCCAGAATTCGCCGAGGACCTCGTCTTCGCCGTGGCTTTGACGTTGGCGGATGGCATCGGCCCCAAGCTTCAGTCATCGCTTCTTGAAGAGTTTGGATCGGCCCGGGAAGTTCTGGCTCAGCCGGTGGAATCGCTGCTTCGAGTTCGCGGCATCGGGACGAAGACCGCAAACTCATTGGTCGATCCCACCTTGATTGATCAGGCTCGACAGATCCTGCAACAGTGTCGACAACTGGCGATTGATGTGCTTCCGCGAACTCATGCCCAGTATCCTCGTCGACTGCCTGAGATCTGCGATGCGCCATCGATCCTTTATCGAAAGGGCGTGTTACTGCCGCAGGATGAGCTGGCCATCGCCATCGTCGGTTCGCGTCGTTGCACGGCCTATGGGCGTCGCCACGCGGAGCGACTTTCCGCCGGGCTATCTCGAGCCGGGTTTACGATTGTCAGCGGTCTCGCCCGCGGAATCGACGCGGCCGCTCATCGAGCAGCCTTGCAGGCCGGAGGCCGAACTTTGGCCGTGCTGGCCAGCGGAGTCCGCGATATTTATCCCCCGGAACACAAAGAACTGGCCGCGGAAATCGCCCAGCAAGGTGCGCTGCTGAGTGAAATGCCGATCGACCAACGCCCGCTCCCCGGCTTGTTTCCGCAGCGAAATCGAATTATCAGCGGGCTGTGTCTGGGCGTAATCGTGATCGAAGCTACGCGGAATTCCGGAGCCCTCTACACGGCTCGGCATGCCATGGAGCAGGGCAGAGAAGTCTTCGCGCTGCCCGGACAGGTCGACAGCATCGCCAGCGAAGGTTGCCATGACCTGATCCGCGATGGCGTGACCCTTGTGCGAGGCGTCGACGACGTGCTCAGCGCGCTGGGACCGTTGCCGATGCCGACTTCGCCGACCAGCGCCGTGACGATTCATTCTCCAAGAGAACTGGTCCTGAATCCTCTGGAGTCGCAGGTCCTGAACCTGATCAGCACTCAGCCCATCTACATCGACGATCTTCTGCGTGAAGCGGCGATCGAAACTTCCCGAGTTCTGGCGACGCTCACCGTTCTCGAGATGCGCCGGCTGATCCGACGACTACCCGGCAACCAGTTCGTCAGACACGATTAGTCCGGGTTTATCGATCCGCTGGTGCTCAACATGATGCGGATCAGAGAAGTCTCAGGAAACCGTCACAGGTGAAGCTCGTTGCTTCCGAAACACTCTCAGGCACCCCTTTCTCGCTCTGCGCACATGGGGTGGAATTGACTTCCGATAACATGGAACGGTTCTCGGGGCGGTACAGAGTCGACTGGTTTTCACGGAAGAGCTGAACACACCTGTTCTTCGGGTAGATCAGATGGGCTCACAATCTTTCCTAACCTGTCGTATCCCGACGACCTGCCTACGCGCAGTTCTGCGTGCCGTTCTCTTTATTGCTGTTCTATTGCAGGCTTTCAGCGCTTTCGCTGGAGAAGACCTGCAGTCAGATCTTCCGGCAGTTCCTCCGCAGTTATCGATTCCTGTTGAGAACACGCAGGACTCTGAAAGATCTCAATCAGCAGCTTTAGCCTTCGACGCGTTCCTGTCCGAAGAAACAATCGCAACTCCCGAATCAGAAGCTCCTCCTGTTCCGCCGGTGCCAGCCGCCGAACCGATGCTCGCCGAACCTGCAGAAACCCTGCCTGTCGACGGTGGCGTCGAACCTTATGCTCCTCAGACTCCCGGTTACTGGATCGTGAGTTCCTGGAATTCACCACAGGAGTTTGAAAACGACCAACTGCGATTTTGTCCTCAGGTGCGGAAAGTCGACGAATGCACTGATGGATGTCCTTCCAGCATGGAACAACTCACAGGGTCGCTGATCCCCGGAGTTCCGATTTGCATTGTAATCCATGGCAGCTTTATGGATTCGCCGTCCGTGTTGCCGGATTCGCATCGCACCTATAGCTGGTTAAAAGCCGGTGCCTGCGGGCGGCCGTTTCAGATGATTTATTTCTCCTGGCCCAGCGATCGCGCACTGTCCCCATTTGCGAGCATCGACGTGGCTATTCTGGGTTCACGAGCCAGTCGCAATGGGTTCTATCTGGCCAGCCTGATTCAGAGCCTTCCTCCGGAATGCCCTGTTTGTCTTGTCGGCCATAGCCACGGAACCAGAATCATCTCTTCGGGTCTGCATTTACTGGGAGGAGGCGTTGTTGAAGGGCATCGCCACGGCACCCCGGGTTGTTCAGGCCGTCGAATCCGCGTCGTCTACACGGCCTCTGCGATTGATCATGACTGGCTGAATCCAGAAGAACGATATGGTCGAGCGTTATGCTGTGTGGAGTGTCTGATCAACCTGCGTAACGCCAAAGACCCCGCTCTGCAGATTTATCCACTGCGTAGAATCGGCTCCAGTCGAGCACTCGGACTGGCGGGATTTACATCCAAGGATCGCCGGGAGCTGGGATCATACGGATCCCGAGTTCGCGACTGGGATGTGTCCTCATTGATTGGCCACGATCATTCCTGGCCGAACTACGTCGCGCACAACTCTCTCGCCAGCAGCCTTCGCAACTATCTGTTTTTTGCGAACTAGCGAATAGTTTGTTTCCGCCCCGAGCCTGTCTGTCAGCAGCAGTTTGCCCTGACAATTGCGGCCCGACACGGGACTGGTTAGCTTGCAGCCTGTTTGGAATCACCAGGTTTTACGGCATCGTCCTGCCGTAACCTTTCAACAGGAGTTGCAAAATGTCAGACGTAAAAGTGATCGTGAAGGATAATGGCCCGTTTCTTGTCACCGGACCTATGACAATCACTGACGCCGCCGGAAACACGTTTAATCTCAATGGCAAAGAGACTTTTGCCCTATGCCGCTGCGGAGCCTCCGCGAAGCGCCCGTTCTGCGACGGAGCCCACAAAACCTGTGGATTCGAATCCGCTGAGCGCGCGGTTTGATTTCGGCCTGAAGTCGATCGTTCGGTAACAGCCTCACCTCTACGCTCTTTCTGAATGTGGATCGTCTATGTTTTCGTTGCGCGCATCTTGCCGAATTGGCCTGGTCATTCTGCTGACTGCTATTCTGAGTAACTCGGAATGGGCCATTGCACAGAATCAGGCCAACGGTCAGAAGGACCAGCAGGCCGCTCCGGAGCCGCCATCTGCCGAGATCTTGCAGGCTCTGGCGGCCACGCGCGATGAACTCAGGAAGAGTGTGGAGGACTTGAAGAGCAAACCGGAACTGAGCACTCGTGATGGCGCAGCATTGCTGGCTGACGTCGCCGTGTTTGAAAAAGCCGCGACCTGGATGCTGCGGTATCAGGAATTTCCCAAGTCCGATTATCTCGATCAGCTCAAAGCCGTTTTGGCCAAAGGGAAGACTCGAGCGGAACAGTTGGCAAACGGTCAGCCGGATTGGGTGCTCAAAACGGGGATCACGATTCGTGGCTATGTCAGCAAGGTTGACGGATCCGTACAGCCTTACGCGTTGACACTTCCGGCCGGTGTGAATCCCAACGAAGGCCGTCGCTGGCCGCTCCATGTTGTCCTGCATGGCCGCGCGGATCAGATGAACGAAGTGAACTTCATTCATCGGATGGATGGAAAACCTCTGAAGGCGGACGCCGGACAGCCTGAGCAGAACTGGATCCAGCTGGACGTCTATGGTCGCGGCAACAACGCTTATCGATTTGCCGGCGAGACGGATGTGTTCGACGCCATGGACGATGTGAAGCGACGTTTTCGAATCGACGAAGATCGGATCACGCTGCATGGTTTCTCCATGGGAGGTGCCGGTGCGTGGCATCTGGGACTGCATTATCCGTCGATGTGGTCGTCGGTCGGTCCAGGTGCAGGATTCGTCGACTTTTATCGCTACCAGAAACAGGATCCGGAGAATCCCGAACAGCGGCGGCCGGATCCTCAGCACGCAACACTGGCGATTTATGACAGCGTGAATTATGCCATGAATGCCTTCAATGTCCCGGTTTGCACTTATGGTGGTGAAAACGATCCGCAGTTGTTGGCAAGCACTTCCATGGCGGAGGCTGCTGAGGTCCTGGACATTACGATTAAGGTGATTATCGGCCCAAAGATGGGACATGCGTTCGATCCCGAAAGCCAGAAGCAGTTCATGGCGTTTCATCTGGAACAGTCTGCCAAAGGACGGCCTCGATTTGGCCAGCGAAAGGAAATTCGCTTTTCTACTCATACTCTCAAGTACAACGAATGCGACTGGATGGCGATTGAGGAAGTCGAGAGCGTCTATGAACCAAGTGTTGTTGAAGCCAAAATCAATGACGCGGGTGATGTGGAAGTTACGACCAGCAATGTGATGGCACTGCGAATCGTTCGAGATGTCAGCACAAACGCGGTCATTGACGGGACGACGCTGGAATGTCGTCAGGCGGCCGATGGATTGCTTCCGGAAGTTTATTACGTCAAAGGAGGTGCTGGCTGGGAAGTGCTCAGTTACGATGATTCGCGATCGTTCGCAGACAATCGGGAACTTCGAAAACGCCCGGATCTGCAAGGGCCGATTGATGACGCGTTTATGAGTTCGTTTCTTTGTGTCCGAGGTACCTCGACGCCCTGGAGCGAGACCGCTGAAGACTGGTCTAAATGGACTCTTTCGCGATTCGAACGAGAGTTTTCTCAGTGGATGCGCGGAGATGTCCGCGTCGTCGATGACACGGCTGTGACCGAGGACATGATCGCAAAGAATCATCTGGTGTTGTTTGGAGATCCAGGTTCAAACGCGATCTACAAGCGTGTGCTGGAGCAACTTCCGGTCGAGTGGACAGAAGAGACGATCAAAGTCGGTGATCAGGAATGGTCCGCCAAAGATCATGGTCTGAGCCTGATCTTTCCGAACCCCCTGAATCGCTCAAAGTATATCGTGTTGAATTCGGGGCATACGTTTCACGACAAGGATTTTCGATCCTCCAATGCCTGGCTGTTTCCGCGACTGGGGGATATCGCCGTGCAGAAGATTACGCCGCAGAAGGACGGCAGCTTTCAGGAAGAGACGGTCTGGTCGGATGTCTTCGGCGAACGCTGGCAGTTGCGGTAAAATCTTTCCAGCAGAAGTCGTATTTGCTGGCTGATGTCCGGCCAACAGAATTGTTGTCCATCGAGTGACGGCGCGTGGATATTGCGGATGTGATTCAGCAACTCGTCTTGTGAACCAGCAGACACGTGAACGGAGCAGAGCGGTGAGCCTGCAGGGATCGCGGACCCGGGTTGAGGGATATCTGCGAAAGTCCACGCTGCATGCGATGACGGACTAAGGGAGTCCGTGAACTGGACGTCCTGATTCGCCCAGAGAATCAAGCGGGCTTGAACACGGGATTCGCTCGCGTCCGCATTACGAAGTCGTTGACGTCTGGGGGAAGTGTTGTCTGTGGGTCGCCAGCCAAAAGCCGCCAGATGCCTGGTCACCAGACTTCGTTCCTCGCGGCTATGGCTGGCCGCGTTTTCGTAAAGCATGTGCGACGCCGTCAGGCGAGGGTTCACTTCAATGAACCAGGGTTCTCCTTGCCGCAGGACGAAGTCGACACCGAAAACACCTTTGAGACCCGTGTGATGAACCAGTGACTCCGCAGCCCGAATGAGCTGCCGAGTGACATCCTCTCCGGGACTGATCGGGCCAATGTTTCCGCAGAAAAGAAAGTCGGAAGCTCCCAGACTGGGCCAGCCGACCAGTTGAATCGAAGTACCGAGCAAACACACACCGAGATGATCGGAGCAAAAAACGGCCGACATCGGAACACCGTCGATGTATTCCTGCAGGAATTCCTCGGAGGTTGTCTTCTGTTGAATTCTGTCCGGCTGGGCATTCACTGGTTGCACAGGTCGGATGCCGAGTCCTCCCGAACCGCAATTCGGCTTTCGCAACCAAAGGCAATCGGCATTGGCATTGTCCGGGGAGGCAAGGTGAGGCACATTCAGCCCGGATTGCGAGAGCCAGCCCGCGAAATTGCGAGGTTGACGCAGCAGATCGACGATTTTCGGGTCCGGCCCGATTACAGCCCGTTGAGCCATGATCTCACGGAGCACGGCAGTATGATTCTCCAGCCCGCCGGCCCAGAGCAGGGGGATATTGCTGCGAATTTTGCGAACGACCTCAGGAAGTTCGGCAAAAGTTCGAATCCGGCCCACAAAACGGCCACGTCCGCCGCCCAGCATATGAGTCAGGTCGGCATCTTCAAAGAAATCCACACAGAGGGGACGCAATCCGGCGGCAATCGCGGACTGAGCCAAACTGCGGACACTGGCTCCGCACAAAATTAACGAACGGACCGTCCGAAATCCGCCAGAATGCTCTTGTTCGGGCGAAGTTGAGGACTCCGGCTTCAGGTCAGTTGAAGATGAGGCCAAAAGTCGCAATCCTGATCAAAGAATGAACAGTTACAGCAGGGCCTGATCCTCGTCTGGCAGGGCCTTGTGTTGTGTATTGTTCACTTTTTCATGCGACCTTGTCCACAACACAGGCACCCCATTGCAGAAGCAGGCACAGTTCTGCTTCCGCAGACAACTGCAAAGTGTGGCTCGGAAGCGTTTTCAATCATCGATCTTTGTGGCCGACGTGCCCCGATGACCGGGAGAATGGAAACGCTTCAAATCCGTCTGCGGTCGCTGTTTTCTGGTTTGACTGGTTTTTGTAAAGGAAGTCTGGAATGTCAATGTTTGTAGGTGAAGCACTCGTCGGTGAAGGTAATGAAGTTTCACACATCGACCTGCTGATTGGTGACAAGAGCGGTCCGGTAGGCGTTGCATTCGCAAACGCTCTCGCTGACCAGAAGATGGGCCACAGCAATCTGCTGGCCGTTGCGACTCCGAACCTGGCTGTAAAGCCATCCACCGTGATGATCACCAAGGTCACGATCAAGGGTGCTCGCCAGGCAGTTCAGATGTTCGGCCCAGCTCAGAAGGCTGTTGCGGACGCTGTTACGGACTGTGTTAAGTCCGGAGCAATCCCAAAGGATCAGGTCGAGAAGCTCTGCATCGTTTGCGGCGTTTTCATTCACTGGGAAGCTGCTGACGACAAGAAGATCTATCAGTACAACTACGAAGCGACCAAGCTCTCTATCGAGCGAGCAATGAAAAACGAGCCAAAGGTTGACGATGTGATCGCCCAGCGCGATACAGCCGCTCATCCGTTCTACAAGGGCTAATTTGCCTGCTTATCAGATGCGTGAGTTTCCTCTGCGAAACTCTCAATTCAAAGCGGCTGTGCTGGTCACCTGGTACGGTCGCTTTTTTCGTTAAGCTTTCGACCTCATGCTGAGAGCCGATAGAACGAGAGGCGTGATCGCCAGCGTTGTCGAATCCTTTTTCCGATGAATTGAATGGATCGGATAAGGCAGTCGACAAACACCGTTAATATCACGATAGACTTCGCGATCAGTTGCATTGCAACATAGCCCAAAAGCTTTACTGCACCTGAATCTCGACAGTCGTGGAATGACTCGTGTTTGGTGCCAGTTCGATAGCGTTAATGCCCACATTGGCCGTCTCGATGCAAACCATTTCCGGCCATTCATGATCACCGAAGTCGGGCATGCGCGCACTCTTGGCAACCCAGGGATTCCAGATAACGGTCGACTGCGAACCGGACTTTGAAACGACGATCGTCCGATTGCGACCCGGGTCATGCAGGTGACATTCCGAATCGGTCTTCAGATAGACACGATCCGTTTCACCCGTGAACTCAATCGCAGCCCCTGTGGCTGGTTTTTCCTGAGCATCATCGACTTTGTCGATGTACCGAACCTGTTCAAGGCCCGTGATTGAAATGTTGCGAACGTCAGACACGCTGAAATAAGTGTGCAGAGCATCCTCAAACCTGTGACTTGTGCTGACACCTGGCGCTGGTTCTGTGGCCAAAGTCATTCGCAGCACAGAGCCAAACTCAACGGTAAAGAGCACGCTGAAAGGATCAATGAGGGTCCGTAAAGTCATTGAGATCCCGCCTTCCGCTGTTGGCCTTGCTTCAACCACTTCCCACATCGCTGTTCGCGCGAAACCGTGGGCCGGTGCGGAAGGATCGGACGCATGCGGCCCGAACCACGGAAAGCAAATGGGCACTCCGCCCCGGATTGGCTTGCCATGCTGAAACAACGACGAACGGCTCATCCATAGCACCGGCTCATGTCCGGCCGGTTGCCATGAAGTGACGTGAGCGCCATGCAGGTAGATTTCTCCTGACGCGACAGGTGTTGTGACAATTGCCTTCGTCAGGCCGCCCTGGCCCGCCTCAAAATGCAGACCTGGCACTTTGAACTGCTCACAAAGCGATTGAACAGTCTGCATCAGAGACACCATCAACGTTCAGGAGTTACTCAGTACGCGGCCACGATTGAAGGTATTTCTTACAACGTATCCCGCGAATACGCTGCCCCAATTCAAATCGTGCGGAGAATAAGAGATCAGACCTTAACCACGACAGCACTGGCCTGGCCCATGCGGGTCACGCTCGTTTTGAGAAACAGACCATTGGAAGTTGTCAGGTGTTCCCCATGGATCACGTTCAACGGTGATTCGGAATCCGGTGTGGAGAAGTTCAGCGTCTTCGGAACGACACCATGCTGCAGGGCCAGCAGTGAAGCCGCCACTTCGCAGAGTGCCGAGCCGCTGCCCGCACTGCCTGTGTAACTCTTGATCGCTGTGACCGGGACGCTGTCGGCATGACTGCCCAAAACTCTACGCAAACCTTCCGCTTCATATCGGTCGCGGCGAGGATGGCCGGACGCACACGCATTCACATGGCCCAGATCTTCCGCAGAGACTCCGGAGCGAGCCATGGCCGCAGAAGCTGCCTGATAGATCGCCGTGGCTTCATCCGGGTGCCCGTCGCGATTCACAACCGTACTGGCTCCACAGCCAAGCAGAGTTCCCAGGATCTTTGCACCGCGTGCTTCGGCATGTTCGCGAGCTTCCAGAATCAGCGTGCAAGCCGCCTCTGAGAGCGCTTCACCCGAGCGATTATTGTCAAACGGGCGAACGCGAGTTTCAGCAGGGCCATCAGCCAATACGTCCCAGTGATTTGAATGGCAGGCCTTGACAGTGTGAATACGAGTTCCGGTGACGCCGGTGATCATCACATCGGCACGATTGCGGCGGATGGAGTTGGCTGCTTCGGCAATGACCAGACCGCCCGAGGCTTCGTCATGAGTAATCGAGTTATTCGGACCGCGGGCATCTAATGCGATCCCGATGTGGCAGCCTGGCATGTTCGGCAGGTACCGCAGCAGCCAGAGTGGCTCCATGCCGTCAAAGCGTCCGCCACCCCATTTGTCGTAGACAAAAACAGGTTTCCCCGAAGAGCGATCGCTGGCTTTGACGACGGCGTCCAGAAGTGCATCCGGAGGCGTCGACATCAGATTTGCGCCAAAGTCCACACCGATCCGATCAGGAGCGACTGAGCCGGCCTGAAGCCCCGCATCATCCATGGCCTGCAGCGCCGAAGCAACGCCGAGCTGGATCTCACGGCACATGACCTTGAGACTCTTGCGGACTGTTTTCAGGTGCTGTTTTTTTGCTGTTTCGTCGTTGAAGTCGGAGATTTCGCCCCCGATACAACCCGGCGTTCCGACGAACGAAGCCAGCTCGATCTTCTTCAGGCCATTGCGGCCCTCAGACAGATTCGACCAGAACGCGTCTCGACCGATACCCAGCGGTGAAACAAGACCAA
>JBIIIF010000150.1:0-17348 GCA_044235005.1 Planctomycetaceae bacterium
GAGTTCGTTCTGTGACGACTTCTTCCAGAAAGGCATTCCGCTGTCGCAGTCGCGATTCCTTCATCCGGGAGTCCGTATCGTCATAGACGTACCCCTTAATGCGCACAAGTTCCCCCTGTGCGTCGAACGTCCCTAAAACGTTTTCAATCACGTAACGAATCGTCCCGTCACTGTGGCGACCGGCACGTTCGTAGCGTTCAAGTGACTTATTTTCGATGAGCAACTGAATGAAACGGGGCCACGATTGCGGTGAATCGAAGAGATTTGCGAGACTGCTGCCAACGGCTTCGTCGCGGCTGCTGAAACCAAAAATGTCGGCAAAGGCCTGATTGCAAAGCAGAATCGTTCCGTCCGGCGCGGCTAGATAATCGCCCGTCAGATCGTCTTCAAAGATCCAGCGAAAACGCTCCTCGCTTTGCATGAGATCCTGTTCGACCTGCTTTCGATCGGTGACATCACGGAGAAGGCCATCATAGGCGATGAGCGTGCCACGAATGTCGTGATAGGGAACCACAGTCTTGCGCATCCAGCGAATTCTGCCATCTCGGCGACGAATGCGATATTCAATTGGTGCTGGTTCGCGGTCGGAAATCACATCCGCAATCTGCTGTTCAATGATGGCTCGGTCGTCTTCCAGAACGATGGCCATCCAAAGCAAAGGATCGGCGGCGTATTCGTCGGCCGTGTATCCAGTCACAGCCTCGCATCTTGCTCCATGGATCTTTCTGCGAATCCGCCCGTCTTCAACCTCAACGTGGTAGTGATAATCGGCAACAGCGGCCCGCAGCGAACGATAACGTGATTCGCTTTCGGACAGGGTTTCGAATGGAGGATCGTTTGTCATGTATTGAGGATACCAAACCGCCATCGACAGCGGCATGGCGGAATCCACCATGCTCGAATGGTTTCAGCTTCGATTTTCGAAGCGACGTAATCACGCGACAATGAACCGCAGGGCAGTAAGTGCAGGCTTCCAGGCACAGGCTTCATTGCGGAAGAATACTGAATGGCGTCGTTCGAAAAACAGAACGCACGGGCGTGGCACGCAGAGCCGGTCGACGGAGTACTCGCCGCGTGGGAGACGACGGATCATGGTCTGTCGCAGACGGAAGTCGAGCGTCGTCAGCAAAAGTACGGACCGAACCTGCTTCCTGAGCGAGGAGCAACGCCTGTCTGGAAGATTGTGCTGCGTCAGTTCGCCAGTCCGCTCATCTATATTCTCGTGGCCGCTGCCGTCGTTTCAGTGGTGATCGGCGACTTGAAAGACGCCTCCTTCATCGCCGCTGTGCTGATGCTCAACGCCATTATCGGAACATATCAGGAGTGGCAGGCAGAACGCAGCAGCCATGCGCTGAAGAAGCTGCTGCGCATGCACGCGCAGGTGGAACGAGACGGAGAAGTCCGGGAGATCATGGCCGATGAGGTTATTCCCGGCGACGTGCTGTGGCTCGAATCCGGCAATCGAGTTCCCGCAGATATTCGACTGCTTTCTTCCCAGGGCCTCGAGGTCGACGAATCGTTGCTCACCGGGGAATCACTTGCCGTCGGTAAGGATCATGCCTGGAAGGGAGTCGAGAACGCAACGCTGGCCGACCGACTGAACATGACATTCGCCGGGTCTCTGGTGGCCCGTGGTCGAGCCAAAGGAGTCGTCGTGGCGACCGGTTCGGCGACCAACGTCGGACAATTGGCCCTGGATGTGTTGGGCAGCGGAGGTGGAAAGCCGCCTTTGCTGGCTCGCATGGAACGCTTCACAAACTATGTGGCCGTCGGAACGCTCGGTGCTTCTGCGATCATCGGAGGGCTGGGAATTCTGCTGGGCGGCTACACAGTCGTCGATACATTCTTCCTTGTCGTCGCGCTGGCCGTGTCCGCGATCCCGGAAGGATTGCCTGTGGCCATCACCGTCGCGCTGGCAGTCGCGACGACTCGAATGGCAAAGCGAAACGTGATCGTTCGCCAACTCACCGCTGTCGAAGGTCTGGGAAGTTGTACGCTGATCGCGACGGACAAAACCGGCACGCTCACCTGCAATGAACTCACCGTGCGGGAAGTCTGCCTGCCCGATGGTCAGGTGTTTCCTGTGACTGGTCAGGGCTTTCTGCCCGAGGGTGAAGTGCAGCATGCGGGACGTTGCGCGGACCTCGCGGAGAATGCTCAGTTGGCGGCGACGATTCGTGCGGTCGTGTTGTGCAACGAGGCCGACCTGCACCGCAGTGATGGCACGTGGATCTGGCGTGGAGATGCGGTCGATATTGCGGCCTTGAGTCTGGGCGTGAAGTCGGATCTGCATCGCGAACGTTTGCTTGATACCTATCCTCAGTTGGCCAGCATCCCGTTCGAACCTGAGCACCAGTTTGCGGCCTCATTTCATCAGAACGGCGAACGGGTTGAAGTCTTCGTCAAAGGCGCTCCGGAACGAGTGCTGGACATGTGCGGTCAGTGGCTTTCGCCTCCGGATCGATCGCGAGCCGAACAGATGGCGGTGGGTATGGCGGCTCGCGGGCTTCGCGTAATTGCCGTGGCGAGCGGACAGTTGACGGAGCCACTTCGTCCCGAGAACGCGCCGCCACAACCGACGAATCTGGCTTTGCACGGCTTTCTGGGCATGATCGACCCGCTCCGTGCGGGAGCGCGCGAGGCTGTGGCCGACTGTCACCGGGCTGGCGTGCTGGTCTCCATGGTGACGGGCGACCATCGCGTGACGGCTCTGGCGATTGCTCGTGATCTGGGACTGGCCGATCGAGACGATCAGGTTGTGACGGCCGCCGATGTGGAAGGAAAGTCGTCGGAACAACTGGCTGAGATGGTGCAACGAATCCGTGTGTTTGCCCGCGTCACGCCGCGTCAGAAACTGCAGATTGTGGAGGCGGCTCGTAAATCGGGGCACTTTGTCGCGGTCACTGGCGATGGCGTGAACGACGCACCAGCGCTGCGAGCGGCCAACATCGGCGTGGCAATGGGCAAGGCCGGAACCGACGTGGCTCGTGAAGCGTCAGAGCTGGTGATCAGCGACGACAACTTCAGTTCCATCGTTGGTGGAATTGAAGAGGGCCGTATTGCGTATGACAACATCCGCAAGGTGATTTACCTGTTGGTCTCGATGGGTGCGGCCGAACTTCTGATGGTTCTGTTGTCGGTGATTGCCGGTCATCCGATTCCTCTGCTGCCCGTCCAGTTGTTGTGGCTGAATCTTGTGACCAACGGCATTCAGGGAGTTGCTCTGGCATTCGAACCGGGTGAAGGAGACAGCCTGCGAAGAAGACCGCGTCCGCCGAACGAATCCGTCTTTAACCGGCTGATGATAGAGCGAACGGTGTTGGCGATGCTGGTGGTCGGAGGTGGCGGCTTCGTGGTTTACGACATTGCTCTTCGCTTAGGCTGGTCAGTGCCGGAGGCTCGTAATCTTCTGTTGCTGACAATGGTGCTGTACGAGAATTTTCATATCGGCAACTGCCGGTCCGAGACTCGGTCCGCTTTCGCTTTGTCACCTCTGCGCAGTCCTGTGTTGTTCTTCGGTACGCTGGGCGCGTTCCTGATTCATGTTGCGGCCATGTATGTGCCTTTTCTTCAGGATGCGTTAAGCACCAGGCCCGTGGTGTCACTGTCGTGGGTGGTGGCGATCGGTGTCAGTGTGCTGATCGTTCCGGCGGTGGAACTGCATAAGTGGTGGTGGGCAAAACGATTTGATCAGGGTGTAACCCAATGAGAAGGATTCGCTTAACGGCGAGCCGCAGGCGGAGGCGAAATTTGGCAACGCCTGCGGCTTGCCGTTAAACGATCTGAAGAACCATTCGCATTGCGATTTTCAAAGTCGAAGTTGTCGTTTTTCTATTTACTCAAACAGGAGCTTAATGATGACCAAAACGAAAAGACACGATCGTAATGACCATTCAAAGCATGCGAACTCCCATGAAATGGCTGTCACAGCAGCCAACTCCGCAGAATCGAGCTCCGCAGTCTCAGTCTCTGTAAATCCGGATCATGAGACAGAGAGTCCAGACCAGACGGTGAACCAGCCATCCCACGAAAATTTCTCTGATGACTTCGATATGGCGGTTCGGGAACTGGCGTATTTCAAGTGGGAAGCGGCGGGATTCCCGGATGGTGATGGTTTCGAATTCTGGCTGGAGGCTGAAAAGGAACTTCGTGACCATCAACCACCTTCGACTCCGGAATAAAAACGTCAGATGCCGAACTGCAGAACCATCGTTGATGACAAGGGAGACATTTCCGTGCAAGCCAATACCGATTCGCTTTCAGCATCGTTTGCGAACGACCTGTGCGAAACCGTGGTGAATTCACTCGGCCAGACGGGCTACGTGCACCATCGATCACTGAAAATCAGAGCTGATGAAGGCATTGTGTTTGTTGAGGGGATACTGCCCACCTGGTTTATGCGTCAAGTCGCACTGGAGTGCATTAAACGTGTTGCAGGTGTGAACGGAGTTATCGATCGAATTCAGGTGAGAACTGATCTGCTACACTATGCCGAACCGCATTTCTCCGCAGCAGTCTTCGTGCCGACGGCGGAAGACGACGGACTTGAAACGAAGTAATTCCGTTGATGGGTGATTGACGTTCCTAAAGGAGATAAACAGATGCTAAAGCGAATCCTCGTGGGACTTGGGGGCAGTGACTACACCATAGCGGCCATCAATCAAGCTGTTGCTTTGGCGATAGCTCATAATGCCGAATTGACTGGGGTCAGCGTTATTGATCCTGCGCGGGTTACTCCATTCATGGCGATGCCGATTGGCGACGGACCAATTGCCTATCCGGAGACCGCAAGCTCTCTGGCCAAAGCACGTGAAAAAGTCGAGTGGGCAACTCGCGAGTTTACGGAGGCATGCAAGGCTGTAGGTGTCAGACATCGCGTCGTTCGGGAAGTCGGTGAACCATTTTCACTGATGACGGATGAAGCGAGATACCACGATCTGATGGTCTTCGGTTTGAAGAGCCTCTTTGAAACTGATCTTGTTGCCGATCCGCACGATGCACTGGTGCGATTGGTGCAATCCGGGGTCCGGCCGCTTCTGGCTGTCTCGAAACAGGTCCGACCTGTCAACAAGGTACTGATTGCCTATAGCGGCTCAATGGAGTCCGCAAAAGCCATGAAGAATTTTGTCCAGATGCAACTCTGGCCAATAAAACAACTGCGAATTGTTTCTTTCGACGATGGAACCGGACACGCAAAAGGTCTCCTTGCAGAGGCCGCTGACTACTGTCGAGCTCATGGTCTTGAGACGGAAACTGAGTGCATCACCGGATCTCCCAAAGAACATTTGTTGCTTTATCTGCAAAACTGGGGTGCGGATCTTACGGTCGTTGGAAACAGCGCACAAAATCTCCTGCTGAGACGCATCTTCGGAGAAACTGCATTGCACATCATACGGAACACTGATAAGCCTCTGTTCCTTTCCCAATGACCACATCAACGTGTGGCTGACAACAGCAGGGCGTTTGTCCAGAACTTGAAAGACACAAGAAGATGATTGAAGTGGCCGTCTATGACGCGAAGTCCTACGACCGGGAGTATCTCAGCCAGGCTGCCGGCGCACAGAACATCATGTGGCGTTTCCACGAATTCCGTCTGAGCGAGGAAACAGCAGCAGCGGCCAGCGGCGCGCAGGCGGTGTGCATCTTTGTCAACGACCATGCTGACCGTGCGTGCCTGGAACAGTTGTCGGCAATGGGGATCAAGCTGATTGCCCTCCGATGTGCGGGTCATAACAACGTGGATCTGGCGGCAGCGAGAGAGCTTGGTCTGCCTGTGGTTCGTGTGCCAGCCTATTCGCCTCACGCAGTCGCTGAACACACCGTGGGATTATTACTGACACTGAACCGTAAGATTCATCGTGCCTACAACCGGGTACGTGAGTTGAATTTTTCGCTGAGCGGTCTTGTGGGCTTCGACATTCAGGGCAGGACCGTTGGTATCATCGGGACAGGAAAGATCGGTCGTATCACCGCGCAGATCTTTCGAGGCTTTGAAGCCAACGTCCTGGCGTATGACCCGTTTCCTTCGACTGACTGGGCCAACTCGCACGGCATCAAGTATAGCGATATGGACGGTCTGCTGGCAGCCAGTGATATCGTCTCGCTGCATCTGCCCCTTACTCCAGACACGCTGCATCTGCTGAATGCTCAGACAATCGCCCGCACTAAACCGGGCGTCTTCATTCTGAACACCAGTCGCGGCAAACTGGTTGATACAGCAGCGCTGATTGCCGCGTTGAAGTCAGGGCACATCGGCGGTGTTGCGCTGGATGTCTATGAGGAGGAAGAAGGGATCTTCTTCCATGACCTTTCCGGCCAGGTGCTGTTGGACGACGAACTGTCACACCTGCTGATGTTTCCCAACGTGTTGATCACATCACACCAGGCATTCCTCACCAACGAAGCGCTCAGCGAGATTGCCCGCGTGACGACATCGAATATTCTTAACCTCGAAACCCATACCGCATTCCTGGAAGGAACTTCGTTATGAGTCACCCCCTGAACTCAAAACCGATTCTGGTAGCAATGGATTTTTCGCCCTATTCAGCGGCGGCACTGAAGCAGGCCGTATGGCTGGCTCGCAGGACCGGCACTCCGATCGTTCTGACCCATTCGATACCCGATTTCAGCAAGTCGGTACACTGGGGACCGTATGAACGAGAAGTCAACCAGCGCGAGCTGCATGACAGATCCGAGACTGCGATGCGCCGTGTCATCGGGGATCTGAATGCGATGGATCTGGACGTGACGTTTCGGACGCTCGTGGGTGAACCGTTCGTCGAGATTACTCGGGCCGTTCAGGCCGAGGGCTATGGCATGGTGCTTGCGGGAACACGTGGTGCGGGAAAACTTGAACAGTTCTTTGTCGGCAGCACGGCGAAGCGGCTGATTCGAAAGTGTCCGGCTTCGGTCTGGATTGTGAAGGCCGAACATCTCGTACCGCCCAAAGTTATCCTTGCAGCGACAGACTTTTCTGAGGTGAGTTTCAAGGCTGTCAAGGAAGGTTTGAAGATTGCCCAACAGGCGGACGCGGAGTTTCATCTGCTGCATATCATTGATTCGAAAGATGTGCCCGAAGATCTGATTTCCAGAGTTCCTGAAGGCAGTACTCTTCGACAGGAAATCAACGACGAAGCCACAAAACGTCTGGATACATTCGTCGCTTCACTTAGCGTTGATGGCACTCAGATTCAGTCGCATCTGTCGTGGGGAACGCCATGGCAGGAAATTCGACGCATCGCAAAACATCAGGCGGCAGAACTGATTGTGATTGGAACCGTCGGCCGCAGCGGAATTCAGGGGCTACTGCTCGGAAACACCGCAGACAAAGTGCTGGATACCTGCGACTGCAGTATTCTGACAATCAAGCCGGATGACTTCGTGTCGCCGATTGAGCCTTAGGTCGCAAAGCCAAACTAAGCCTGCAGCGTTAGCCGGATTCAACAGCAGAGATCAGGCAACAAACTTTCGATGGAGCGCTGGGCTTGTCCGCTCCGTTTGTTCCCCTGGTGCCTGCACTGGTGGAATCCGCCATCATGAAATGGCGACGGTTTCGATTACAGACGAACGAGCCGCAGTGGACAATCCGTTCAGCGGCGACTCTTCGCGCGTCGTTGCGTTGGTTGAGTCTCGGATTCCATTTTTTTGTGTACCGCTCAGCCGCAGGCGCCGGCTTTTGTTTTGTCAGGCTTCTGAGTCGGCCAGCCTGTGCGGCCGGCGCCTGCGGCTGGGCGGTAAACCGAATGCAGTTCCATAAACAAGGAGAATGATCATGCGAATGCTTCAATCTATCCTGCTGGCCGTTGAATGTCGTCGTGTGGATGATGCTGCAGTAGATGCTGCTGTGCGACTTGCCGCGACGTTCGGCTCGCAGTTGACTCTGCTGCATGTTGTGGAGGCCACTCACCCGGCGATTCAGCTCTATCGCATGCAGGATGCGGAATCCTTTTTGAAAAAGCTGGAGAGGCGTCTGGCAGAAGTGCAGGTACCGGTCGTTCGGTCTGTGGTGAAACTGGGAGCGCCGGCCCAGACGATCGTCGAGATCGCGCAGGAAGTGAATGCCGATCTGATCGTGATCGGAGCAGGCGACCGACGGAACCCAGCCGTGTTTACTTTGGGTCCCATTGCCGAAACGGTGATCGCTCACGCGCCACAGCCGGTGCTGGCCATTCGGCCCGGAGATCCGGAAACGAGTTTCAACAGAATTCTGTGCCCGGTGGACCAGTCAAGAACCTCTTTCCGTGGACTGCAGAATGCCGTGCGGCTGGCGAAGGCCCTTGGAGGTGAGCTATTCGTGTTGTCCGTGATTCCTGAAGTCAGTTGGCTGACGGCCGCTGTAGAAACTGGCATCCTGACCGACGCAAAGCTCGAACATGCGACCGAGTGGACTCAGGAGTTCGACCAGTTCATTCAGAAGATCGACTTTTCCGGCGTCTCGTGGAAGAGTGAAGTAAGGTTCGGCGTGCCTCACGAACAGATCGCTGCCGCCGCGAAGGAACTAGGCTCTGATCTGATCGTCATCGGCGCAACGGGGCGCACAGGACTTGTGCAGGTGCTCCTGGGAAGTACAACTCGCCGACTGCTGCGAGACCTTCCGTGCTCGCTGCTGACAGTCAAGCAGGATGATGTGCTGGAAGAACTGTTTGAGATTGATCTCGCGGGCATTTCGCGGATGATGACCGAAGCAAAGTCATTGTCGGACACGAAATCTCATCTGCCGGCCATCATTCTGTATCGGCAAGTGCTGGCTCGTGATCCGTTTCATCGTGAAGCGATGAGCAAACTGACAGTGCTGCTCGGGGCAATCGATGAAAATGAAGAAGCTGCCAGATACCGCAATCGACTCGCACGACTGGAGACTTCCGGGCAACGCTCTGCAGATTCCGTCGAATGATCTATGCTATACCGATCCGGGAACAGCCCCGAAGTAATCACCGTATTTCGGAAGCATCGGAGGGGCGGCTTGTGGCATGTTGATTTAATCTCACCGTGCGGGCTTCTGTTTACCGCCCAGCCGGAGGTGCCGGCCAGCACAAGAGCCGGCGCCTCCGGCTGGGCGGTAAACGATTAGATCAACACACTGCTAGCGCCGTTCCGCTGATTCGAAAAGCTGAGTCGCTGAAGCCGCGCGGCCTGCGGAAGGTAAACAAAGTGATCTCAATGCCCCCCCGGAAAGGCTGACGATTCAATGTCTGCCGATCTGATCTTTGCTGCCATACCGATTCTGGTGCTGATCTGCCTGATGACGAAGGCGTCGCCGATGCCTTCCGCGAAGGCACTGCCTCTTGCAGCGGTTTTGGCTTACGGAATTCGACTGGCCTGGTTTGGTACGGACGCGAAACTGGTTCATGCTTCGGTGATCGCCGGGCTGCTGATGGCGTGGACACCGATTCTGATCGTTTGGAACGCGATCTTTCTGTTTCACACGATGGAACAGACCGGCGCGATGGAGACGATCCGACGATGGCTGAATGCTCTGTCTCGCAATCGCGTGGCCCAGGTGGTCATCATTGGCTGGTCGTTTCAGTTTCTGATCGAAGGCGCGAGCGGTTTCGGAACGCCCGCCGCGCTGGCCGGGCCGTTGCTGGTGGGGCTGGGGTTTCCGCCGCTGCGAGTCGCGATGGCGTGTCTCATTCTGAATAGTGTGCCGGTGTCCTTCGGAGCCGTTGGGACTCCCACATGGTTCGGGTTCGCTTCGCTGAAACTCAGCCCCGGCGAACTGCATGCGGTCGCCTGGAAAACAGCCGTCATTCACAGTGTCGCCGCGTGCGTGGTACCACTCATGGCCTTTCGACTTTTGCTGAGCTGGCAGGAGATTCGTCGCAATCTGCTGTTTATCTATCTGGCCATTGCGTCGAGTGTCGTACCCATGATTCTACTGGCACTGTTGAATGATGAGTTCCCGGCGGTGGCGGGAGGAATGATCGGACTTCTGATCACCGTCTGGCTGGCTCGCCGGCGTGTAGGGCTTGCCGATGATCAACCTGCCACAGAAGAGATACCCGCGACAACAGCGCAATCCGTGGTCAAAGCCCTGTTTCCGCTGTGGGGCACGGTGCTGGTGTTATTGGCCACAAGAATTCCACAGCTCGGACTGCGAGGGTTGTTGACGATGGCTTCGCCGGTGTGGGAAATTCCTCTGAGCCGCTTTGGTGTTTTCTCCATTAGCCCCGCACTCGTGCTGCGTCTTCGCAATATCCTTGGGACCGAAGTCGACTGGACTCATCAGGTACTATACGTTCCGTCCCTGATTCCGTTCGTGCTGACTGCGATCTTGTCGCTGTGGGTATTGAAAGCTCCGCGCGGGACGATTTGGCAGGTTTGGAACCAGTCGACTTCAAGAATGCCCAAACCGGTGCTCGCGCTGCTTGGTGCATTGGTGCTGGTGAATCTGTTGATGACCGGCGATGAGTCGTCATCTGTGATGATCGCCGGTCGATCGCTGGCTGCGGCCACCGGCGACTGGTGGCAATACTTCGCGGCGTATCTGGGAGCGATCGGAGCCTTCTTTGCGGGTTCGTGTACGATTTCCAACCTGACCTTCGGGCCGATTCAGGATTCCATCGCTGCTCAGTTAGGTCAGGACCGCACCACCAT
The DNA here is from genome assembly GCA_044235005.1 of Planctomycetaceae bacterium. Lineage (GTDB taxonomy): Bacteria > Planctomycetota > Planctomycetia > Planctomycetales > Planctomycetaceae > SXXK01. The sequence continues at coordinate 10,597 of JBIIIF010000150.1, forward strand.
TCTGGCTCTGCAATCTGTCGGAGGCGCGATGGGGAATATGGTGGCGATTCATAACATCGTCGCGGTCAGCTCAGTGCTGGGGCTAACCAACAAGGAAGGCGAAATTCTCCGCCGAACTGTTGGTCCCATGCTGATCTATGGTGCGATCGCCGCAGTGGCTTCGTTATGGCTGTTAAACTAGTCGCTTTCCGCCCATCCGGAGGTACCGACCAGCACAGAAGCCGGCGCCTTCAACTGGGGGACTACAATAGCTCGCAGGTGCGATTCAATCAACAGTCTGCGAGCTTTGTGACGACGTTGTCAGTGACGACCTCGCCACCATCGGGAGTCTTTGACAGGCGTTCCAGGATCCACGCGATCAAATTGAGAAGCATGGTGTCGCAGATTTGTCGTGCGTATTTGGCGTGGGATGAGCTTGCATAATGACGGTAACAAAATGGTGGTAACAAATGGATCGACCAGAATCTCCTAAATGGCGATCGGTGATTCATATTGGGCTTGAGCCGGCCCCGCAGACTCGATCAACGTTTGCGACTCGAAACTATCCGGCAGGAGAGAAAACGCGAGAAGGCTCAACTCGACGGAGGCGGACTCTGTGAGAATACGAAATCGATGAGTTCGTTACGAATTCTATTGGACCGATCCGGGCCGTTGGGCTTGTTCTTTGTTGCTGGATCATTTTGTCTTCCAGGCGGACCGCAATTCGTGAACCTGAAGAGTCTGTACGTTCGCTGATCCACCACGGGTTTCCAGAAAGATTCGTCGATTCTCCGGCTTACTGTTGAACGGCATCGGTATGTAGCAAAGCCCGTCGCTTGCGAAAACTTCGAGTCCCGTACGGTCACAATACATCGTAAGTTGAAGTTTTCCATCTCGAAGTGGAGCAGGGGCGCGTTGACCGTTGACTGTCAACTCCTGCTTCTTCGCATCAAAGACAATCATGGAATCGCGTATATTGAAGACGATCTCAGTCGCATCGCCCGGATCGATCTCGGTGCGTATTTCGAGCAATTCGACTTGAATCTCATCGAGCGGGTTTCTGTCACCCGGCTTCAATGCCATCGATTCCAATGTAAACGTCTGGCCGCGAAGTGATTCGAGTTCCTTCACTGGCGAGAATGTCAGGCGAGGCCCTTCAGCCGTGCTGACAAGTTTGAGTTCAAGCGGAACTGTCATCGATTGATTGAAGCTCATTCCGCGAGTCTCAGTTTGAAACCAGCCAATCTGGATGCGACGTCCATCCTTTGCGGGAATATCGCTGAAGGTTTGCGGAGCGTAAAAGCCTCGGCCGCGATGTCCGGGCAACTTCGTTTGCTCAGGCTTGAAATGTGTCCCATCAAAAGTCCCAACGGCATATTCGCTGTTCGCGCCAAGCAATACCCATTTCTTCTGCGTCACATCACCATCGATCGGAAGTTCAAAGAAATCGGGGCATTCGTACAGGAATGCGGTTCCTGCAATTCCCTCTGTGATACTTGCCAGAGTCCAGTCGCGGAGGTTAGGAGATGTCAAAAAGTGGATCGTGTGTTTCCCTTGCCATTCGACGTAGAGCACCATGACCCACTTCCGGGTTTCTTCATGCCAAAACACTTTAGGGTCGCGATTGCCACCCGTGATCTGCTGAAGTACCGGGTTACCGGAGTACTTGGTAAAACTGCGTCCGTCGGTGCTGTACGCGATTCCCTGCACCGTGGGATTTCCGGCCGCGGTATAGATGAGTACCAGCGGCGGTTTGCCTTCGTTGCCAAACCCGCTGGTGTTCTTCCAATCCACAACCGCACTGCCGCTGAACATCGGGCCCATCGTGTCGGGCAGAAGCTTGTCACCAAGTTCTTCCCGTTGGAGTTTCGATAGTCATAATCTCGATAGGCTTGCCATCAGCGTCTTTTGCCATGGCCCTGCTCTCGACCGTGACAGATCGGCAAATGGTCTTCACACCGTTCTTGTGACGGCCATCGGTCGAAGGAACAGATTCCCAATGGCACACAATTCGGTCGATCATTCTTCGGATCGCATCGGCCTTCTGAACGTAACTTCCTTTTTCAATCGCATTTTTCACTTGGGCCTGTTGTTGTCGCAATAGGTCGATTTCGTCTTGTACCTGCTTCCACCACGCCATGAAGTCAGGAGCGGCGGTTGCAGATTCAATCTCTCGACTCAACTTGCTGATTTGCTCATTGTAACTGTCGATGATGAATTCATCCTTGTTCTTCATCGCCATCAACTCAAATGTCAGCCGCTTCCTTTCGTCCATCTTCTGTTGAACGGACGCTTGGTTTTGTTCAATGTCGTCCTTGACCATCTGGCAGTAGAGTTCCAGATAATTGCCATCCGTGGTGATGACGACATTCTTTCCATGAACTTTGGAAATGTCATAGTCAACAATAACCTGAACTCCACCAACTTGATTCACGCCTTCCTTGAGTTTGCTTTCAAGGTAACTTTCAATTTCCAGCACAATGTAGTCGAAGTGAAGCTCCTTCATCCACTCCTCGTTCGCCAGCCTTTCCAATAGCTTCTTACTTTCGACGGCTTCACCCAAGGTATCAAGACGATGGCCAATTCGTCTAAGATATTCCCCGATGAACCATTCCGCTTCCTTGAACGTCAGGTGCTTATGCTCGTGCCCCGACAACTTCACTTTGAAATGTTTGCCTTGGCTGTTTCCTGAAAGGTTCTGCTGACTCTCTTCGTCCCACCACAAACCCCCAAGCCACAGTGTTTCACTTCGGGGTGAACGCTTTGGAGATGATGATCGGCGTTCTTCCAGCTTCGTTTGTAGTCGGTCGAACAATTCGGGGTCGATGAATGGCTCAAAGACTTCTTCATTCGGTTGAAACCATTTTTCCTTTTCGTTTTGCCGATACACTCCCTTGGCTTCGTCATCGGTTTCAACAATTCGTCCATCCTTCTCAAGATGTCGAAAATTCGATTGACTGGTTCGGTTCCAAGATGGTTTTCCGACAAGAACAGTATTGTCCAAAAGCCCGTCAATGAATGCCGAATACCATCGTTCAGAATAGACTGGTTTGATCCCTTCTTTGTTCAATTGTTGGGCGATGCTGTAGGTCGTCCAGCCAGCATCAAACATTTCACAAATCCGCAACAAGGTATCCACCCGCTCCTGTCGAATGCTGGGCGAATACAATAGTCGGTCGGAAGAGTCTTTGGCGGGTCGATGTCGAACTTCCTTATCTGGCATGATGCCATTCACATCCTTGCTGATTTCGTTGCCATATCTCTCAGCTTCAATGTGTTCGCCTCTGTCGTTTGTGATGTATTTGATCCGAACATCCCAAGCGTCTTCCACCAATCGCCATTTTTCGTTTCCGTCCTTGCCAATACAAACAACATCGAAACCATACACCAGATATTTTGAGCCGACGAATTCACCCAATACCGCTCGTCGTCGCTTGCCGAATAATACCCGCTCTGCCTTGTCGATTTGCTCTTGTCGAGACTGGCTTGCAGCAACCGCATTAATGATGACGGTTTCCAAATCACCTTTGCTGTGATCCTTTCCGTCAATAGCGGTAATGAGACGCACGCCACCTTGCTTGAGAATGGTCAAGAAGTATCCGAGTTCGTTGCCGTCAGCAGTACCGAAGCGATCGAGTTTTTGAACAAGAATCAGGCTGGGCTTGCATGCGTCAATGTCCTTCAACATCGCTTGGAAGGAATGCCGCTGATGGGATTTGTGACGTTTCTGATAGTCACCATACTGCCCGATGATTTCGATATCCTTGTCGTCGGCATATTGGTGAATCATGCGAACCTGTTCATCGACCTCTTGACTTGGGGTCGAAACACGGATGTACATGAAGGCTGTCATTTTCGTGGCCGTGGCGACCATGCTTCCCACTCCGTATTCTAAGCCGCTTCCCGCTCAAGATACCGCCAGACCGTTCGCAGACTTGTCCCCATCGCCTGAGCGATTTCTGGGGCAGTCAGACCTGTTTCCTTGAGATCCACTGCACGTTGTGGTTTCGCTTTGGTAGTCCCCTTTTTTCGACCAGTGAATTTACCTTTCTTACGAGCAACTTCAATTCCTGCCAATTGCCGTTCTCGTCGAAACTCAAGTTCAATCTCAGCAAGCCCCAACATGACGGCGGCAATCATTCGACCAACGGCACCATTGAGTTCGATTTGTTGAGTGACGACGACGACTTTCAATCCTCGTTCGCACCAATCTGCCAATAGATTCACGCCGTCTTTCAATCGGCGAGACAAGCGGTCGAGCTTCCAAACCACCACCGTTTTGACTTGTCCATTGAAAATAGATTTTTGCAGTCGCTCAAATTCTGGACGCTTGAGTGTCTTGCCTGTTTCATGATCAAAGAACCATTCAACTTGCGATGGGTCAATGCCGTTGCCAGCAAGCCACTTCTTGATTTCGGATTCTTGTGAATCGTTTTTTTGATGACGAGTGCTGACACGACAATAACAAGCAATCTTCATGACTGAGTCCCCTTTGATTACAAAAAATGTAATGGGATCGAGCCTCAGTGTCAAATAGAGTAAAGTCTTTTTGGCACTTTTAATTCGGCAGTTTTTGTCCTTTTCTTCGTGTTTTCCAACGTCATTCGTTGCGGTAACTCTTTTTGGCACGGCACTTCCGCTTTTCCGATTGATCTTGCTAGTGCCAGAGTTTCGTCGGAATGATAGATTGGTGCTTTCCCGCCTTAGAGCGAGGTTACTTCAGATCCTCACGATTCAATCAGGAGATACAAGGATGCGTCTTCAAGTTCTGTTGTTGCTTACGGTGGCTTCCTACTCATCGCCGATTGTGAGGGCTCAGGAATTGCCTGACCAAGCCAAGGCGTTTAGGGAGGTCAAACGGATGGGGGGATACATTGAGCTAGATAACTCCTCACCGTCTCAAACGGGAATCAGTGTTATGCTTGTTGGGTGTGAGAAAGTCGACGACAAAAGCGTACACCTCTTGAATTCAATTGAAAATGTGACGTATCTCGATCTGTCAGCTACCAGCATCACGGATGAAGGCTTGAAAGAATTGAAAGGCTTCAAGAATCTCACTGCACTCGGCCTCGGAGATACGATGATCACCGATGTCGGATTAAAAGAATTGTCGGAACTCAAGAACCTCACCTCGCTGGGTCTCGAAAAAACTTTGACGACGAATGTGGGACTGAAAGAATTGGCGGGACTCACCGCTCTCAAAAGTCTAAACCTCACAAAAACTTCGATTACGGATGCAGGGCTAAAGGAACTGGCTGGACTTCAGAAACTGGAGATTTTATCTCTTGGTTCTACTCGGATCACAGATGCAGGCTTGACTGAATTGCGAAATTTCAAAAATCTGTCGATGCTGCATCTGGGCGGAACTCAGGTTACAGATGAAGGACTCAAGAATCTGACGGGACTTACTCATCTCAAACGCATCAGTGCTATGGGAACATTGGTGACTGATGACGGGTTGAATAACCTTAAAAAGGCGATACCGACTCTGCATGTGGTTTCGAAGCGTGATATTAAAGGTGTGAGTTTTACGTTTACGAACGATGACGCCAGATGACTTGTTCGTTCTGAAATCGAGCCTTTTACCTTTCAAGGTAATTTGGCGTTGGGGACACTGTTTAATCCAATCAAAAGCGGTTTGCCACGTTTCTTGAGGCGTGACGCTGCTTCCCATGCGATTTTCAGTGTCTTGTCCCATTTCTTTTGCGGCGACTCCGATGTCCCAACTGGCCCCACATCAACAAATTGACGTGGCTGCTTGATCTGAATTTTTGATTGCACATATTCTGAAAATGTCTTCATGATGAAGATATTTAGAATGGTCATCAATAAAAAAGAAACCAGACGTAGCCGTATGACAGACTGGGGTGGGAGTCCCATTTTATGCACGGGATCGGCAGAATTGTTCAATTGATGTTTTTGTAACAAGGACTGGCCAAGTCGGCTCTCACCAAATGCCCGATCAACAGTCACACAAGCGGTTTTAACCCTCGTCTGGCACTGACGATTGGTCATACACAGTTTTCATGTCCGAACATCTGCTCAATCCAATTAATAATACCTGGTGAGTCAGAGTAATAACCGAAACTTCGCTCGATTTGTCGCAGTGGCACGCAGCCATCCACAAACTCATAGACGTGCTCGGCGAGTCGTTTCACGTTCGGTTTTTCCAGACCTTCGGAAATTCGCTTTTCTCTGGCCTTCACGTCGTTCCAAATGGCTTGCTTACTTTTGACCCAAAAACGTCCGATTGTTCCATGCTTTCGAATTCCAAGACTCGACTTGAACAGCAGTCGCTTCTTTCGGTAAAGATCGGATAGATACACCCCTGATTTCGTTACGCCCGCAGTCTTGGCTTTGGTGATGTATTGAAGTAGCCGTCCATCCTTCTTTTGGACCGTTTTGATGTTCTTGTGCCAACGACCAAATCTTCGACTTGGCAAGGATTCTTCGATGATTGTGGCGAGTTGCTTTTTTGTATGAATGCTTCGCAGAAGTAAATGATAATGAACCCTGTTTGTTCGTGTCGGCTCACGAACCCAGAGAGCGACCACGCCGTTTCGCTGAAGATTTCGACTGGCCTTTTTCCACCAATCATTGATGGCCTTGGGCTGCATGGTCACGTCAACGTAAATCGTCAGAAACATCGTGTAGGGTCGTCTTGCCAATTCACGATTGCGGATCAAACACGTCGTCAAATTTTTTGCTTCGTTCAGGTACCCCTGAACGGTTTCTGTCCATGATTTCAATCTGAAATTTGATGGCTTTGTCCA
>JBIIIF010000384.1:0-5028 GCA_044235005.1 Planctomycetaceae bacterium
GGCTACTCGGCTGCTTGGCCAAATAACGACCAGAAGATAACAGACTCAGAGAAACGACTCCAATGGGCACCATCAACGCGGGCGAATTCAAAAAAGGAATTAAGGTAATTATCGACGGCGAGCCCTACGAAATGCTCGAAAGCTTCTTCGTCAAGCCCGGCAAAGGCCAGGCTCTTTACCGTACCAAGCTTCGCAACCTGATCAAGGGTAGCCAATACGAAAAGACCTACCGCAGCGGAGATGCTCTTGAAGCTGCTGACGTGCATCGCAACGACGGCGTTTATTCTTACCGAGACGGCGACAGCTACGTGTTCATGGATAACTCAAACTTTGAACAACACAGCCTGCCTGCGGAAGTCGTTAAAGACGATATGCGATGGCTGATGGAAGGTGCGACTGTTGGTCTGCTGTACTGGAATGGTCAGTTGATCAGCATGAGTCCTCCACAGCAGGTCATCCTGAAAGTGACCTATACAGAACCCGCTGTTCGTGGCAACACGGCGACCAACGTCACCAAGCCAGCAACCGTTGAAACGGGCGCGGAAATCCAGGTTCCTGCGTTCATCAAAGAAGGCGATAACGTCAAGATCGACACCGAAAGCGGCCAATACATGGAACGTATTCAGTAGTTGAGTTGTCCGCAAATTTCCGGCGAGCGGCAGGGCGTGAGCCCTCCGAGAATAGATCGCCCTCGGAGGGTTGACTCCCATCCGCTCGCCTGATGTTACAAGTCCTCAGAAACCATTGCCAGAATTCATTGATAGTCACATGTCTGCGAATCCGGAACATAACGGGCGACTTTACATCGAAACTGTTGGCTGCCAGATGAACATGCTGGACAGCGAACTGGTCGTTGCCGCGTTGCGCAAAGATGGTTATGAACTGACGGACAACCCCAAAGAAGCCGACACGATTCTGTTCAACACGTGCAGTGTGCGTGAACACGCGGAGCACAAAATCTATAGTGCTCTGGGCCGCCTGAAGTTCAGCAAGCGAACGCGGCCACAGAAGGTGATTGGCGTCATGGGCTGCATGGCTCAGAAGGATCAGGATCTGATCTTTCAGAAAGCTCCACACGTCGACCTGGTCGTGGGGACCGGACAGTTGGCCGAGATTCCTCGTCTGATCCGGGAAACTCGTGAATCCGCCGAGCGAACTCAGGTGAAGGCGGTCAGCCTGGGACGTCGCGAAGGTTCACGTGAAGAGGTTTCTGACAGCTTCCAGAGCTACGATCCGCTTCGCGACCCTGAAATGCGACCAACGCCGTTTCAGGCCTTTGTTCGCATCATGATTGGCTGCGACAAGTTTTGTACGTACTGCGTTGTGCCTGCAACTCGCGGCCCGGAACAAAGCCGCCCCCCGGCTCATATCGTCCGCGAAGCTCGCGTTCTTGCCGATCAGGGCGTCAAGGAGATCACGCTGCTCGGCCAAACCGTCAACAGCTACAAGTACACAGAAGATGGTCGCCTTGTACGACTGTCTGATTTGCTGAGTCAGTTGAGTGATGTTTCGGGGATCGAGCGAATTCGGTTCATCACTAACTTTCCTCGTGACATGACCAACGATCTGCTGCAGGCTGTGCGAGATCTTCCCAAGGTCATGAAGTACCTGCATGTGCCGCTTCAGTCCGGCTGCAATGATGTTCTCAAGCGAATGAAACGTGGTTACACGGTGGAAGAGTACCGTGAAATGATGCACCGCATTCGGGAACATGTTCCGGGCTGCTCAGTTTCCAGTGACTTTATTGTCGGGTTCTGCGGCGAAAGCGAAGAGTCATTCCAGAAGAGCATGGATCTGATTCGTGAATGTCGCTTCAAAAACAGCTTTATCTTCAAGTACAGCAAACGCGAAGGGACGAAGGCGTTTGATCTGTTCGAAGATGATATTCCGGATGAAGTGAAACGCCGCCGCAACAACGAAATGCTCGATCTGCAGAATGCAATCAGCGAAGAAGACAACGCAGAGTTCATCGGTCGCCGTGTGTCGGTGCTTGTCGAGGGACCCAGCAAGTCAGCGGCCAAGCGGGCTGCTCGCGAGAGTCAGCCATCTGAGCTGACGTCGCTTTTGCCGGTCGCCGGACAGAGCACTGCTGCGCACCATGAAAATGATCATGGGCACGATCATCATCACGATGAAGAGCCACAGACCATTCAGCATGCGTCCGCAGAAGCCGCTCGTTTGGCCATGCAGCTCACGGGCCGATCGGAATGCGACAGAATCGTGGTTTTCGATGGCAATCCACGGTTGATCGGAAGTCGCGCGGAGATCGAGATCCACGATTGCACCAGTACGACTCTGATGGGGTCGATTGTCACAAGAGAAGTTCAGCACGGCTGCGACCTTCTGCTGCCTATTCTGGGCTGAAAAAAACGGCATTGCGTCCTGAACTTCAGCGAAGGGGGGTTGGTGCCTCGCTGAATCTTCAAGAAATCGCAACGCCGTTGTGTACGACCAGAGTTGCCTGAGCGGCAGTGCTATTCAGTGAACGCCGCATTTAGTTCTTTAATTGCAGCCTGTTCCGCGCGGGACACTTTCAGGAAACCCAGCAGGCCACCCGCGGACTCCGCAACCTTCCATGCTCGAACCACAGTGATCACCTGCAGCGAATTGAACATCTCCGGGGAAACAAACAACCGCACTGCAGCCACATAGTCTTTCCATGTTTTGATCAGGTGAGCATCCGGACGTCGTGTCAGCCAGCCCTTGAGCACTTCAAAGCCTGGTGAGTCAGCACGGATTCCGTCCTGCGCCGCGGCTTCAAGAATCGCCAATCGCTCTGCACGCTCAATATGTCCATTCGACCATGCAACATGCACAAGAGGAACCAGCATCAGCGCATGCAATGAATCGGCTCGGACACCACAGTTAATCAGCTCTGTCAGGAGCTGCTGATCGGAGATATGGGTTGCTTCCCGAATGGCTTCCACTTCAGCCTGTTTGGTACGTTCCGCTTGAGCAGCTTCGATGAGTCGTCGATCTGTTTCGTAAGCGTAACTTTGTTCGAGCAGTGCACCGCGTTTTGAAAGCCCATCACCGAACATACTCAGATTCTCCGCTAAAGTCGCGGCGATCCTGCGTAACGGATCGCCATCAGGAAATGAATCTGAGGGGAGAAGACGGGTGAGTCTGAACTGCGATGATATCATTCGAGTCATCGCGTTTCCGACTGCACCAGGAGTAGCGTGGCCATCCAGGCTCCACGGCGCCTGACACAGTCAGACGCTGAGACATGTTTAGGTCGAGCGATCAAAACCTGCCGACTTTTTCCGCCGTTCAGGAATCCAGATTTACCACGAACGCACATTGAGGCGCGCTGTATGTCACAAGGACGGAATCGTCGGACCTTGGGCCGGTAGTGCTTCCCTGCAATTTTGAACTTTTCCGTTCGATGCAGGAATGCATCATGATGCCTGCATGCGACACAGGGCTTCCGGAATTTCCCCATGCGGCATGGGCCTGGCGGGACGGTGTTCTATGGCAGAGCGTGTGAATGCCGCGAGTTGCGGAACGGCCTTTTCAGCCTGCCGATTCTCGCCCCACACATGCGGCTCACAGAATTGTTTCAGTGCTCGCAAACCGCAGTGAAAGTTTTGGACCAGCAATGCGATAGTCGCATGACGGCCTCAAAAGGCCGTCGTGGCGAGTAACCTTCACTGAACACAATCAGTCATCCAGCCATCCCAGCAGCGGGTCGAGCAGCTTCCTGCCGCGTTGCTGCACGGTGAAGAGTCGATCGGTGCTGTTGACGGATCCGTTGCCGTCAAGATCTCCATCCAGATTCGTCCCGGTGCGGCCAATCTGTGATGTCACGAGATTCGTGTCGGCGATGTCCACGATGCCGTTGCCATCTGCATCGCCAAACAGACGATGGAACTCCATCGCTCCGTCACCCGCATCGGTGAAGTTGCCGTTGCCGTCGACGTCCACGAGCACTCGATAAAACCCGTTGCCCGCTTGTCGCAATCCACCAACTCCGGTCGCTCCAAAGTCAATTTTCAATCTGTTGCCTGATTGATTGACGGTAAAGCCGGAAACCAGAGTTCCTGTGCCGGGGTTGACGGACGTGGCGTCGATCCCAAAACGTTCGACTCGCACACGCCCGGTGTTCGCGAGACTGCTGAGTCCTGTCGAACTGCTGAACAGCAGATCGAGGTGTCGAACATAGGATCGCTGGCCACTTCCGTTCTGCACATCAATCGCCCCCAGAGTCAAGCCCCCTGAGGAGAATGATACCGTGACCGTCACGTCACCGCTGACTGGAGCCGCCTCCACGTTACCGGCACTGTCTTTGCCGACGCTGTAGAAGCGATAGCTGTGACTGTTGCCGTCGGTTATTCCCTGATAAAGCAAAGATGCGGAATAGACACCGGCGGTTGCTGCACCGGCTCCGGCTGTTCCGATCAGCACGGGTGCGTTGCTGTCGATGACGACATAGACGTCAAAGGCGGTCATCGGAGCCCCGCCGATCTTGGAGCCTGTCATGTGAATCTTGAAGAGACCACCGGAGTTGTGAGTTGCCGACGTGACCTGAGTTGTCGGTGGCAAAACATCGCCGATGCGAGTATACGTGTCGGCCGACGTTTTGGACTCGACATTGCCTGCGTTATCGCGAGCGATACTGCGGAACCAATAGGTTGTATTGGGCGCCCCCGTGAAGTTCGCAGTCGGATTGCTGGCGGGACTGGTGGCGAACTTAACAAAGCTGCCACCGGTCGAATAATAGAAATCAATCTCGAAGACACCAGAGGCCGCCACTCCGCCAGGATCCACGGCACTGGCTGTCACCGGAAAAGTCAAAGTCCCGGAAGCCGCCGGCAACGCCGCAATCAGACTCTGCGGAGCCGTCACATCCTCCTGCACATCGGTCACGCTGATTGTAAAGATCTTCTCAAACGACAGCCCACCCTGATCCGTTGTACGAACTCGGATGGAATAGCTGGACTTCGTTTCGAAATCGAACGCGGCCACGGTCTTCAAAGTGTTGCCCACGATCGTGAACTGATCGTTGTCTGTGTCACCGGTGCCGTA
>JBIIIF010000385.1:0-5001 GCA_044235005.1 Planctomycetaceae bacterium
CCATGGTCCGGCGTGGAAAGCGATCGCTGTAAAGCTTGGGGCCATTCCCAAAGCCTACGACACATGTCCGGAAACCGCTGTCATGCCCGGCGACTGGCAGGCAACCTGTGAAGCCTGCGGCAGGACATTTCACAAGTATCGTCGTCCACCACAACTCGACGGATATCGCTGTCGTTGTGCTGCTCGCAGAATCCTGACATTTCAGTTTGCCGGAGATCCATCACGAAGACCGCCGGATCCTTCGCCGGCAGAACAGTCCGCAAAGTGGGAAGCACATTGTGTCGGATGCGGCACAATTCATCGCCGCCAGCGAAAACCCAAAGCCGGTCTCTGGCGCTGCCGGTGTCCTCAGCGATGCGAACTGCTCTGGCTGTTTCGCGAGGCGGGAAACGCTCGCTAACGCGAGATTCGGGGCGGCGCGGGAAGCCGAAAAGGGCGGGCGAGGCTTCCCCAGAGATGATAAAGCCCTCGTTGCAGGTGAGGCAGGCAATTGCGGCTCTGTTTTCAGCGAGCCTATAATGCGACCAGAGAAATCGACGAGCCAGACAACGACCCTGACAATCGTGCCTGGTGGTCGGTCGGTTTCTCCCAAAGAGTCGTCCCGCCTGAATTCCCCACCGCATTGTGAGTGTCCGGAGCAAATCATGAGACGCAACTGCGTTTTGCCAGTGGCTCTGGTTTCAGTAGTTTTGATCAGCCTTTCAGTGTGCTCCCCGATGATGGCCCAGGTGGGTGCATCAGCAGCCAGTACAAATCAGGCCGTCCGCAATCTCGCCGCGGTGCGACTTGTCTCTGCGTCGGCCGATGCCGCAATGGAGCGAGGTCGTGAAATCTATGAAGAGCGATGCATTCGCTGCCATGGCCCGAATGGTACCGGAACCAAAGATGTTCCGGCTCCGATCTTTGGTGATCGACCAACATCCGACCTGGCCGATGTGATTTCTCGCACCATGCCGGAAGACGCGGTCGGTGATTGCGTCGGCGATGATGCTCGCGCGGTTGCAGAATGGATGCAGTCCGCATTCTATTCTCCCGAAGCGCAGGCTCGATTGACCCCGCCGCGTATTGAACTCAGTCGACTAACGGTCTCGCAGTATCGAAATGCGATCGCTGACCTTGGGGCCAGCTTTCGCTGGTTCAGTGCACCAAAGCCGGAACGTGGTTTGAAGGCGCAATACTTTGCCAGTCGTGGTCAACGTGGTGATCGCAAGGTTTATGACCGGATCGACAGCAAGGTCGATTTTAACTTCGGAGCCTTCAGTCCGGACGGCGAAAAGATTCCGGAGGAAGAGTTCTCGATAGTCTGGAATGGCTCAGTGATTCCTCGTGAATCCGGCTGGTACGACTTCACGATTCGCACGGAGAATGGCGCGCGACTTTTCGTTAACGATGACGAGACGCCATTGATTGATGCGTGGGTTCGTTCCGGCAGCGACAACGAGTTTCATGGATCGCGATACCTACTGGCTGGGCGAACATATCGCATTCGACTCGACTGGTTTAAATTCAAGGAGTCATCCGCATCCGTAGCGCTGCGGTGGAAAACGCCGCACAGTGTGGAAGAAGTAATCCCGACCGCGAATCTGATGCCGGAATGGTCTCCCGCCGTCCTGCTGGCTGAGACACCATTCCCGCCGGATGATCGCAGTTCGGGCTATGAACGCGGGACGAGTGTTTCACAGGAATGGAAAGATGCGGTGACCAATGCGGCCATTGAAGTTGCCGACAAACTCGTGGCGAGACTGCGTGAGTTTAGTGATATGAAGCGAGGCGAAGACAACTCCGGCAAGATCCGTGAGTTTGCCGGACTGTTTGCCGAGCGTGCTTTTCGGCGGCCTCTGTCAGATGAGCTGAAGGCCATCTTTGTCGATCAGCAGTTCGCGGCGGCAAAGTCTCCGGAAGAAGGATTGCGACGAGTGATTCTGGTCACTCTGATGTCGCCACGGTTTTTGTATCGTGAACATGGGGAAGCTGATGATCAGTTTGATCGAGCTTCCCGTTTGTCGTTTGCTCTGATCAATTCGATCCCTGACAAACAGCTTCTGGAAGCGGCGAAGAACGGACAACTGCAAACTGACAAGCAGGTTCGCGATCAGGCCTGGCGTCTGGTCAACGACTATCGCAGCCGATCTCGCCTGCTGGAGTTTCTGCGAAGCTGGATGAACCTGGAACGCCTGCAGGAGATCAGCAAAAGCACCGCCACTTATCCGGACTTCACTCCTCAGATCGCTGCAGACCTCAAGGTGTCACTGGAACTGCTGATGGCGCAGACCGTGGATGCGGAGAACAGCGACTTCCGCAGGCTGCTGTTAAGCGATTCGATCTTTATGAACGGTCGCCTCGCAAAGTTTTACGGAGCGTCATTGCCGGAGAACGCCGATTTTCAGGAAGTAAAATTCGAACCGGATCGCAGGGCGGGCATCGTTTCTCATCCGTTTCTGCTGAGCGGGTTTGCCTACATGGAAACGAGCTCACCCATTCATCGCGGCGTTTTCGTGTCTCGCGGGCTTCTTGGGCGAGGCGTCAAGCCTCCGCCGGTTGCCGTGGCTCCGACGGCACCGGATCTGGCTCCGGACCTGACGACTCGGGAACGAGTGACCGTTCAGACTCAGGCCGAAATGTGTGCGAATTGCCACGGGCTGATTAACTCTCTGGGGTTCGCACTGGAGAATTTTGACGCGGTCGGTCGATACCGAGACAGCGAAAAGAGCAAGCCGATTGATGCAAACGGCCAGTATCTGCAACGAAACGGGGAGTTAGTCAGGTTCGGGGGAGCTCGTGACCTGGCCAGCTTTCTGGCTCGCAGTGAGGAAACTCACCGCTCGTTCACTCGGCAGTTGTTCCACCACATGGTTCAGCAGCCGATTCTGGCTTACGGGCCGGAGTCAATTTCTGAACTGGCCGAGTATTTCGAAAATCACCAGTTTCATATGAAGCACCTGATGGTTGAAATAGCGTGTCGATCAGCCCTTGAAACAAGCTCGGCAGCTTCACAGCCTGTGGTTGCAGTGGAGCCGCAGGGTTCGCCATAATGTCCAACGACGGCGGTTGCTCCGATTTTGAATCGTGCAACCTGACGAGGACCTGCAGCGGAATGGATTCCTTCCGAAAATAACCTCCTTCAGATCTCCTCCTCCGGATCTTCGCCTTCGAATGGCCTCCCACCTATGAACACTCGACGACAATTCCTCCGCAAGCTGGGCGTTGGTGCTGCAGCACTGCCGTTTATCTCCAATCTCAATACGTTTGCGTCGTCGCTGATGGCGACAACTCGTAAGCAGAGACTGGTGGTCATGTTCAGTCCCAATGGAACTGTGCCATGGGATTTTTGGCCGGATGAAGAAGGTGACAAGTTTACTCTGAAGAGGATCATGGAGCCTCTGAAGGACTTTCAGAATCGGACGCTCGTTCTGAACGGCGTGTGCGACAAAGTTCGTGGTGACGGTGACAATCACATGCGTGGCATGGGCTGTCTGCTGACAGGAACCGAACTTTTCCCGGGCAACATTCAGGGGGGATCTGACACTCCGGCTGGCTGGGCCAGCGGGATCTCCATCGATCAGGAGATTGCCAATTTCCTGCAGGCAAAAGAAGAGACTCGCACTCGCTTCGGGACTCTTGAATTCGGTGTGATGGTTCCTGATCGTGCTGATACGTGGACTCGCATGAGTTACGCCGGGGCTAACAAGCCGATCGCTCCGATTGACGATCCGTATCAGATGTTTCGCAAGCTCTATGGTCAGGTCAAAGATCGCGAAGTGCTGACCAGCATTCTGGACAGTGTTCAGGAAGACCTGAAGAAAATCAGTCGCAGCGTTTCCAAAGAAGACCGACATCTGTTGGAGGAGCACACGACCTTCGTACGGGCCATGGAAGAGCAGTTGCGGCAGGCTCAGTCCAGTGATGTCGGGCATGCGGTTCCGGAACTGGAACAGGGTGTTAAAGAAGAGAACGACAACATTCCACAGATTGCGAAGATGCAACTGGATCTGATGGTGAACAGCTTTGTGAATGACTTTAGCCGAGTCGCCACGTTTCAGATTACGAATTCTGTGGGTCAGCCAAAAATGCGTTGGCTGGGAATTGATGAAGGGCATCATGAGCTTTCTCATGAGCCGAACGAGAACAAGGATGCTCACGAGAAGCTGACAAAGATTAATACCTGGTACTGCGAACAGTTGGCTTATCTCGTGCGGCGGTTGTCTGAAACTCCTGAACCGGGAAGCGACGGGTCATTGCTGGACAATACTCTGATCCTGTGGGGCAACGAACTGGGGCAGGGCAATTCGCATACGCTCGATAACATCCCGTTCGTGATGGTCGGCAATGGGCTCGACTTTAACATGGGACGCTCGTTGAAATACAAGCACGTGCCGCACAACAGACTGCTGGTGGCACTGGCTCATGGATTCGGTCATCACATCGAATCGTTCGGAAATCCGGACTTCTGTAAGGATGGAGTTCTCACAGGGCTGACATAGCTCGGTCTCATTGTCGTCTTCAATCGAACCTGTAAGGAGTACAGCGACCTTGGCTCAGAAGATCATCATTGATGCTGATCCTGGCATTGGCGATGCACTGGCGATTCTGGTCGCATTGGCCGATTCTTCGCTGGATATTCTCGGACTGACGGCGGTCGCCGGAATGGTCTCGGGAATTCAGGCCACTCGGAATCTTCACTACCTGATTGGGATTGCCGATCCGTTACGACATCCACGAGTCGGTCAGTCGGACGTCGCGGTTTGTTCGGCCGATCAAACGCCACTGGGACTGCCGCATCCTCAGTCGTTGAATGGCCGTTTCGGACTTGGCGAAGTCGATCCGCTGGTGCCGGATCTTCACAATCGCCGTGAGTCCGCCAAGTTGATCGTGGATCTCGTGCGGGAGCATCCGAATGAGGTTCGCATTGTCTCTTTTGGGCCACTGACAAACGTCGCCATGGCACTGGATCTGGACCCGGAGCTGCCTTTCCTTCTGAATGGACTGATCTGTCTCGGAGGG
>JBIIIF010000151.1:0-17233 GCA_044235005.1 Planctomycetaceae bacterium
GCTTCTAAATCGTGGCGAACAGGCTTCAGAGACGCTGCGCCTCATGGCAGGCTCTGGCAGAGTTTCCGATATGCCAGGCGTTACTGCTGAGTGAGCCGCCAGATCACAGAGCAGCTTCGCTTACCCGAGCGATAGGTACCGCTACGGCGGTTAGTACTACACGAGCCCACAAGAGGTGGTTGCAAGTTGCAGCAACGTGCGATTGACCTCTCGCCAGTGGTACGAGTATTAAACTCCATGGATAGACTTTGATTGACAATTCCATCTTCGAAATCCGTAATTCGATGACGCTGCGACACAGCATGAAGTTCTTTGCCCGGCGAATAGGAAGACAGGTCTGCCAGTTTCAGGTTATCCAATTTTCACTTTGGTCGCGTGATGACTGGCCAGGCGAAACGACGCAAGGAGAACATTAGACTTTCTCGTAGCCTGATCTGGCATCCGTTCACATCCCTCTGATCTTCACCACGCCACGTCTCACCGGGGTTGTCGGAGATAGGCTTATCGAGGCCGAAAAGGAATCTCCATCAGCACGCGTCGGTGGTCACGCCCGCGTGTGAAACATCGTCGGTCCTGCCTGCTCCGGTCCGACACGCCGGAGTCGTGACTGAAGCAGATTGCGACAGTGTATAACGCGACTACAGTCGGTCTCACCGACGCAGACTCGATGATCATTTTGCTCGGGCCGACTTGTTAAAGCGGTGTTTCGTCAATTCCTGCGAATCTCGCTCACGACACGCCCTCATGAGTTAGATGAGAGAGAAGCGTTTGGCGTTGATATCTTGATCATTCTCGCAGCTTCATCAATGCGAACCTCTCGTCGTTTCGACTGCGCAGTCTGACCGTCGTTAGAGCTCTCGCAAGTCAGATCGTTGGACGCGTCGGTTTGGCGGTAAGACGCTACGAGGACACATCTGTAAACTGCCTACTTCAGCACGGGCATTGCGCGATCGAACAGCGTGCGTTCCATTCGATAAACGCAATCTTCTACTTGCCTTGAGGGGGGGGGTATGACACAATGCCGCCATGAAAGCACAACTCACAACCGAACAATCCGACGCGCTGAACCAAGGTGGCGATCCGCTGTCTTTGGTTGATCCAAGAACGCATAAAGTATACGTTCTCGTCGATCAGTGCGTGCATCAGCAGGCGATGGATGCATTGCAAAGGCAGCGTGATGAAGACGAGGCCGCCATTCGCCAGGGGCTGGACGATATGCACACTGGGCGAGGAATGTCGCTGGATGAGTCGCGGGCCAGAACCAGCGAAGCTCTTGCTCAATTATCACAATGACATTGAAGCTTGTTATCAGCGAACGGGCGCATCAGGACATCGAGCGAAACGCTGTTTGGTGGGCGCAAAACCATTCGCTCACCCAGGCGATCGATTGGCAGGACGTGGTCTACCGTCAGCTTGAGACGATTCCGGAAATGCCGGAGAGTTATTCCCTGGCTCCCGAGAATCCGAAGTTCGAAGAAGTGCTTCGAGAGAAGAACATCGGATTGGGTGTTGGCGGATACCGCGCGGTATTCATTGTGCGAGGCAATGAAGTTCACGTCCTGACGATTCGTAGAGGCGCTCAGACAGAATTGGGCGATCACGAAATCGGCTAAAGCTGGACGCTTTTCAAGTCGCTACTTTCCTAATCGCCGTTGCACTGAAAACTGAGCGTGGAGATTGGTTCCTTAAACGCCGTTGTTCTGAACCAGATTATCCTGCGTCTGGTCACGACCGACGCGTCGAATCAGAGTTCACTTCACTACTCCGGTCCGACACCGCGACGCAGTCTCAGGTCCAACGAAACCAAGCGTTTTCAGCTGCGGGGCGTTTCTGGAAATTACACTGGCTTTGCAGTCAGGCCGCAGGCTGAGCGGACTCGTTCCACTACTTCGCGAGCTTTCGCTCGGGCGCGATGTGCGCCTTCGCGAAGGATGTCTTCTACCTGATCGGGGGCGGTTTCAAAGCGAGTTCTGCGTTCGAAGGCTTCTCCAAAATGAGTCATCGCGGCCTGATACAGCGTTTCTTTGGCTTCCCCATAACCCATGCCGCCTGCTCGATAGCGATCTGCCAGCGCGGATTGTTGTTCGGGAGTGCCGAACAGTTTGAAGAGCTGATAGACCGCGCAGGTTTCAGGAACCTTGGCGGCTTCCATCGGTGTCGAATCAGTCTGGATCGACATAATGATCTTGCGCAGTTTCCTGGGCGTTTCGAAGATCGGGATCGTGTTGTTGTAACTCTTCGACATCTTTTCACGATCCGTCCCGGGAACCTTGGCTGAATCGTCCAGAACGTACGCTTCCGGCAGATGCAGCGTTTCGCCGTAAGTCGCATTGAAGCGTTGAGCAAGGTCGCGAGTGACTTCGACGTGCTGAATCTGGTCGGCTCCGACCGGCACGGTGGTGCTGTCGTAGATCAGAATGTCGGCGGCCATCAGTACCGGATAAGTGAAGAGGCCTGCATCCGCGGCGATACCTTTGGCCTTCTTGTCTTTGAAGGCATGGCACTTGTCCAGCAGATGCATCTGAGTAATCGTCATCAGCAACCATGTGAGCTCTGTGACTTCAGGCACATCCGACTGACGAAACAGCGTCGCCTTCGCCGGATCAAGTCCCAGTGCCAGCAGATCGAGCGCAGCGTCTTTGATGTTCTGACGCAGGACGGCGGGCTCACGAACAGTCGTCAGAGCATGGAGATCCGCGATGAAGTAAAACGATTGCTCCTGTCCCTGCAACGCAATGTACTGGCGAATCGCGCCGAAGTAATTGCCCCAGTGGAATCGCCCGGTTGGCTGAATGCCGGAGAGAACTTTCATAATATGATCACGTCAGAAAGTGAATGGTGAATTGGACGCGGTATGCTGTGTTTGCGAGTTCTGGCCGGAGAGGAGATCAATCGCGTTTGGGAATCTGCAAGGTCCCGACAACGTCTTTGATACTGTCGGCCTTAAGAGTCGCCAAAGCGTCCGGAAGTTCGCGAATGATCTGATTGGCCAGCCCGGGATTGTAAAAGTTGGCCGTCCCGATCTGCACAGCGGTGGCACCGACGAGCAGGAACTCCATAACGTCATCGATCGACTGGATGCCACCAATACCGATGATCGGGATCTTTACCTGTTGCGAAACCTGCCACACAATTCGCAAAGCCAGCGGCTTGATCGCCGGACCGCTCAGACCGCCCAGGACATTTCCCAGAACAGGTCGACGACGTTTCCAGTCAACCGCCATGCCCTGAAATGTATTGATCAACGAAATCGCATCGGCGCCGGCATCGGCGACCGCTTTGGCGATGGGCACAACGCTGGTGACATTGGGAGTTAACTTGGCGATGACCGGGATGTTGCAGGACTCCCGAACCGCCGCGACCACTTCAGCCGCCAGTGATGGGTCCGTGCCGAAATCTACTCCGCCAGACACGTTGGGGCAGGAAATATTCAGCTCGATGGCAGCGACGCCGGAGACTTCATTCAGGCGACTGGCCATCCTGCGAAAATCATCGTTCGCCTTGGCCGCAATATTGACGACGATCGATGTCCCAAGGCCCGTGAGATACGGCAGTTTCTCAGCGACAAACTGGTCAAAGCCATCGTTGTCGAGTCCGATCGAGTTCAGCATGCCGCTGGCGGTTTCCACAGTTCTCGGCGGGGGATTCCCGGGGCGTGGTTGCGGTGTCACCGTTTTCGGGATAATGCCGCCCAGTTGCGTGAAATCCACGAACGCGGTCATTTCCTTTGCGTAGCCAAACGTGCCGGAAGCTACCAGGATTGGGTTTTTCAAAGTCAGCCGATTAAGACTGACGCTCAGGTCCGCCATTCGTCCGTCAACTCACTGCAAAATCTGCGGCGACCCTCACGGACCGACGCCAATCGTCGGCTCACCGTGCGAGTCTTCGCGAAGTCTATCAGAGTCCTCGCGGTTTCCTAGTTGTGGCCGTTCTCCCAGTTGTGGCCGGTCTTCTGACCGAGCCAGGTGCAGTCGCGTATTTCGGTAGGTCCTGTCTGCCGGGCAGGACTTCGCGGCTTGCCGCGACATCTGTGCATGCGATGATAGAATGCCGTCTGCAATCCTCAACGAATTGCAGACTTAGTTCGCCTTGCGGCGAAAGTCCTTTCCGGCAGAAAGGACCTACTTTGACAACCATCCGCGACTACACCCGACCGCGCCAGTTGTGGCCGATCTCGTGACCGAGCCACCGCACCAAGGCGTGAATCGCAGAGTCCGCAACGAGGCGATGTGCAGGTGAAAGCCAGCTTTGGCACGCCACGCTGTTCGAACACCGGAGCCTTCACAAGAAAACGAGTGAAAAAAATGTCACTTCTTGATTTCTCGCACGTAGATGTTGGCAAACTCTGCGGGGCCTGTGAGATGGAGGTCGAATGGTGCGACGTCAGGAACAGGATGGTCGGATGTCACTTCTTCACCATTCACAAGGACCCTCATCAGGCCGTTTTCGACAACTCCTTCCAGCCTCGACCATTCACCGGTTTTTGTAAACTGCGTCGGTATGACCCCGCCAGAAAGTCCAAGTCCATCGAAGCCTTCACCGGGCTTAATGTCAAACAGGAAGCCATGATCTCTGAATCGCTCTACTGACTTCAGCATCTTTCCCGGGACGGTCTCCGCCTTTCCGTCGTACGCCAGAATCCAATCGCGAGAATGCCAGTTATCCTCACCTTCCTTGTCCAGCATCCAGCCATCAAGATTCAATCCGTTGTAAAGACTGCGGTAGCCTCGATTCGCAATTGCTACCTGGTCCGGCTTCACGGGCGTCTCCGGCAATTCCAGAATCTTCAGATTGCGATAATGGACGACACCGCCTTCTGATTCGATGCAGATGTAGCCTTTTCGAGGACTCGCGTCTTTGCCCTGAGTGACCAGCTTTCCGTTGACAGACAGGCTGATCGCTCCATCGTTGCACTCGATGCGATAATGATTCCATTCCGGAGAAGGCTTAGATCGCTCCTCTGTCGGAAACGCACGGCTGCCGCCTCGACCATTGATCGGCGTCATGGTCGCACCGTGAATGGGAAAGATGTCGCCATGAGTCGTATGGCCCTGACTCTGGCCATAAGCATTTTCCAGAACCTGCACTTCAACGCTTCGATGAAACGGTACGCCGCGAGCCGTGATGTCATCGGCCCAGACGAAGATCCCCGCATTGCCGCCCGGAACCATGTGTCGCCATTCAAGTTCCAAAACGAAATTCTGATACATGCGCTCGGTTCGAATCTCGCCGATCGGCTTGCCCGTACACTTCAGCATTCCGTCTTCAAAGCTCCACGTTTCTGCCGGAGTATTCACCAGCACCCAACCGCTGAGATCTTTGCCGTTGAACAACGGTTTAAAGTCGCCATCGGCTGCCCGCACTTCAGGATTTGCAGCCGAAAGTCCCAGGGCGAAACAGGCAAGGATGAAATAGCTCAGCATCGACATGAATCAACTCCGGGGAAGGCCAATGACGGAGGGAATAAACAGCGGAACGAAATTACAGGTTATCGCCGCTTTCAGAATATGCCAGCCAACGAACTTGAGGTTGTCCGGGGTCTCAGAGGTCAACATGCGATCGGCTGTACCGGACGGTCCGCGAAGTGTGCCTTCTGCATTTGGAAGGGTATTCCTTTGACCGCCCCGCCAGAGGCGCCGGCTTGTGTGCGGTTTCACGTGTGGGCCGGCGCCTTCGGCTGGGCGGTAAACGATTGGCCTGTCTCTGTCGGCTCTCGATGGTGGCGATTTGCTGCGGGCCCATCGGAGTCAATCGTTGATTGATGACCGGGGCGATTTCACTTTCGGACTCTGCGTTTTCGCCGCGGTTTGGGAAACCCCTTTCCGCAGCAAGTCGCTCGACAAGCCTCCAAGGGACACGTTCTGAGCGTTTTTCAGCCATGAATTTCGATTGTCGGCCACTCTTTTGACTACAATCAGGGACGCCGGAACACTGTCTGAGATGTTGGCGTCTTGGACCGGTCAAACCTGAGGCAGTTGCCTCGAACGCTATCAGCTTCGTGATTTATGCCATTGGGAACGGTCGATCCGCCGCGTGATAATCTGTCCCGGCTTCGCATCCAGCGCGATGTGCAGCCGGTTCGTCGGTCATTCTTTGGTCGGTTTCTGCGATTCGTCTTCTTTCTGGGTCTTCTGGTTGCTCTCGTAGGAGGAGCCATCTTCTGGGCTCAGCAACAGGGCATGCTCGCGGAAACTCGCAAGCTGACTGAAACGCTCCGTCCGCGGCCGGAAGTTCGCGTTGCCGTGGTGAGTGTCGAAAAAGGTCGCTCAGCGGATGCGCTGGTGGTCGCCACTGGATATCTGGAATCTCGCCGACAGGCTCGCATTGGTGCGCGAGCTACGGGACGAATCGAAGCGGTCAATGTGGAAGAAGGAACCGTGGTCAAGGCCAACGATGTGCTCGCCATTCTCGAACACGCCGACCTCGACGCATCACTGGTCGCTGTCAAAGCCACGGCTGCACGTGCGAAGAGTGAACTGCTGGAACAGGACGTGGCAATTCAACGTGCTAAGCGAGATCTGGAGCGTGCCGAAAAAGCGTTTGCCGCGAAGAGCTCGACGCCTGCGGATTATGACAAAGCTCGTTTTGATTATGAGGCCGCTGTTGCTCGCAAGGTTTCTTTGGAAGCCGCACTGGGGTTGGCTGAGGCACGAGTTCAGGAGGCCGAACAACTGCGGGAGAACATGTTTGTGCGTGCTCCTTTTGCGGGAACAGTAATCTCCAAGGATGCGGAGTTGGGCGAATCGATTATGCCCGGCGGTATGGGTGAAGCCTCCGGACGCGGCTCCGTAGTCACCATCGCTGACCTCCAGCATCTGGAAGTGGATTGTGATGTGAAGGAAGATTACATCAGTCGAGTGACAGAAGGACAACAGGCCGAAGTGGCTGTCGATGCGGTGCCGGACAAACGCTACAAGGGGCAGGTTCGCAAGATCATTCCGATGGGCGATCGGGCTCGAGCGACCGTGAAGGTGAAAGTCGAAATCGTCGATGTTGACAGTCGCCTGTTTCCCGAAATGAGCAGTACGGTTTATTTCCTGCCGAATCAGTCAGAAGAAGTCAAAGAGGAGGAAGAAAATCGAGTCTTCTGTCCCACTGAGGCTGTTGTGGTGACGGAAACGGAATCGTACGTCTGGATTCTGACTGACAAAGACCGAACAAAGAAAACAACCGTGACCACCGCAGAATCTCGCGATGGTCGCACAGAGATTACCAGCGGTCTGACCGGCGGAGAAAAAGTCATCGTCAAGCCTGCCAAGGATTTGAAGGATGATGTGCTGGTCAGGTCCGCGCAATAGATTCGTTGAAGGGCAAGCCACAGAGGACGGAGTTTCAGCCCATGTCGCCTGCGGCTTGCCGATACACTCTGAAGCGGTCTTTACCGACTCTACCGAGATGGTGGCCGAACGCTTCCCGCCAAACACTGAACACTGAATATTGAATAAGGATCCCTGCGTGTCCGACGCATCTCAAAATGATAAGCCAGTTGTTGTCGTCAGCGATGTTTGCAAGGAATTCCGCCGCGAACAGATGGTCGTGCCGGTGCTCAGCGGAATCAATCTGAATCTTTGGGCGGGCGATTATCTGGCTCTGATGGGCCCGTCAGGTTCCGGCAAAACGACATTGCTGAACCTGATCGCGGGTTTGGACCGGCCGACCTCCGGCAAAGTCATCGTCTGTGATCAGGATCTTGGAGCATCCTCAGAGGGCCAGCTTGCAAAATGGCGATCGCGACACATCGGTTTTATCTTTCAGCTCTACAATCTGATCCCTGTACTCACAGCGTATGAGAACGTCGAATTACCGCTGACGCTAACCTCGCTGTCACGTCGTGAGCGAGATGATCATGTGAAGGCAGCCCTGGAAGTCGTAGGGCTCAGCGATCGAATGGATCACTATCCGCGGCAGTTGTCCGGTGGTCAGGAGCAGCGGGTTTCCATTGCGCGAGCCATCGTGACGGATCCAACATTAATCGTCGCCGACGAACCAACCGGTGACCTTGATGCAAAGTCTGCTGCTGAAATTCTGGATCTGATGCATCGACTGAATGTTGAATTTCAGAAGACGATTGTCATGGTGACTCATGACCCAAACGCGGCTCATCGAGCCAAGCGGACGGTTCATCTGGAAAAAGGTGTGCTTGTGTCTGCTCCAACTCCACCCTCTGGTAAGGAAGGATCACGATGAAAATCCTTGTTTACATCTGGAGAAATATTCGCCGCAATAAAGTGCGCAGCATGCTCACGATTTTGTCGGTCGGTTTCAGTCTCGCCCTGATGACAGTGCTGTATGGCTTTGTGGCGTCTCAGGAAACCTGGCGAAACGATGCGGAGCAGACTAACCGCATTGTGGTCATGAACATTCAGGGGTTTACCGGGCAGGTGCCGATTTCCGCCGTGGATGATGTGGCCAGCACTGACGGCGTGGAAGCGGCCGTTCCATTGGCCTGGTTCGGCGGGGCGTATCAGGATGAGCCGATGCCGTTTGCTCAGTTTGCAACGGATCCAAAGTCCGCGTTCAAAGTGTGGCCGGAGTATTCCATTCCCCCTGAAGAGCTGAAGAACTGGCAGGAGAATCGTCGCGGCTGTGTGATTGATCGCCGCATTGCGGACGAGCGAGGCTGGAAGGTTGGCCAGCAGATTCGTCTCAAAGGCACGATCTATCCGTTCGATCTCGATCTTGAACTCAGTGGGATTTTTGATGCTCCGAAGAATTCCGGCTCACTGTGGTTCCACTGGGAATATCTTGACGAAGGGCTCAAGCAGAAGAACAGCCCGGACACGGGGAATGCCGGCACTGTCTTCGCGCGGGCCAAAAGTGGTGACATTATTCCTTCCGTTGTGAAACGAATCGATGATCGTTTCGGCAGCTCGGACACTCCAACAAGAACTCAAACGGAAGCCGCGTTTGCACAGATGTTCGTTGATATGCTCGGCAACGTGCAGGTGTTGATTCGAAACATCGGTTTGGCCGTTGTGTTTTCGCTGTGCCTGGTCACAGCCAACTCGATGGCCATGTCGATGCGAGAACGCGTGACCGAGATTGCCGTGCTGAAAGCCATCGGGTTTCCTCGATCACGAATCCTGTTCATGATCCTCGGGGAATCCAGTCTGATTGCGATGCTGGGCGGCTTACTGGGCGTCGGCATGGGCTGCGCATTTCTGCAGGCAATGAACGCTGCTCTGCCGCAATTTTTCCCGTTTACTGTTCTGGAAATGCTGGGTCCGTGGGTCAGCTACGGATTTATCGTGGCCGCTGGTCTGGGAATTGTCAGCGGTCTTGTGCCTGCTGTCCGTGCGGCTCAACTTTCTGTCATCGATGGCCTGCGCCGAGTTGCGTAGTTCTTGTTTCCAATCCGTCCAATGCTGGTTGAAACAGAAGGTGTGTTGCGTTTCGTTGCGGCCGGTCTCCTGACCGAAGCAATCCAACAACCAGCCATCTGAATCAGCCCCAGGTGAAATAAACCATGATCCCCGCCAAATATAACTTTCGCAATCTGCAGGTCCGCTGGATGACAACACTGATGACCGTCCTCGGGACAGGACTGGTCGTCTGGGCTTCGGTGCTTTGTTTTGGACTCACCGACGGCCTGCAATATGCCCTGCGGGTTTCCGGCGACGAATTGGATTTGATCGTCCTGCGAAAAGGTTCGACTGACGAAACCGGCAGCGGCATTGAGCAGCGGGTCGCTCGCCAGATCGCGTCACTGCCCGGTATTGCCAAAAATGAAGCCGGTCAGCCGCTGTGCTCTGTGGAATTTGTAACGATCCTTACGAAGCCACGACGCAATAATGGAGGCACGGTGAATCTGATCGTCCGCGGACTGGAAGACGTGGGGCGGAAACTGCGGCCCGAGTATCGGCTGACGCAGGGGCGAGAAATCAAGCCGGGCGTCAATGAAGCGATCACCAGCCAGCGCATGGCCGAGCGTTTTGAGAACCTCGCGATTGGTGAGGAACTGGAAATCAATAATGTGAAATTCAAAATCGTTGGCTACTTCGAAGCGGCGGGCAGTTCGGCAGAGTCGGAAGTCTGGACGGATCTGCGAGATCTTACGGCGGCACGAAGAACTCCGGCGGCGGTTTCGTCGGTCAATCTGCGAGCTGAAAACTTAGCAGCCCGGGATTCTTTGGTGAAGCTGCTGGCTGATGATAAGCGATTCGAGCTGAATGGCATTTCAGAAGTGCGTTACTTCGAAGATCAGATGACGCAGTCGAATGCGATTCAGTACATCGGTTATATCATCGCCGGTTTTCTGATGTTTGGGGCGATGTTTGCCGCGGCCAATACGATGTACGCGGCTGTGGCCAGTCGTGCTCGCGAGATCGGAACATTGCGAGCACTTGGGTTTTCGCGGCGCAGCATTTTGGGATCGTTTCTGTTCGAATCTGTGCTGCTGTGTCTGATGGGCGGAACGCTCGGTTGCCTTGCGACGCTGCCGTTTAATGGACTTTCGACCGGCACCGTGAATCAGTTCAGTGAGATTACATTCTCATTTCGCTTCGGCCCGCGAGTTCTTCTGCAGGGCGTGGTGCTTGCGATGCTGATGGGACTGCTTGGAGGCATTCTTCCCGCTCTCCGCGCCGTTCAGTTGAACATCGTGAATGCTCTGCGAGAGCGATAGCATTTTGTTGCTGTAACGAGATTGCCTCTGCGACGAATTTCGGAAGTTGCATGGCAATGGTATCGATCTTCGCTCATCCTGCTTTCGTGACTCTGCAGACAGAGAATCAGCACTTTCCCGTGGTCACGGAGCTACTCGGAGCGTTTTCAAAACGTATCCTGAAGAAGTTTGTGCCAGGCTAGCGGTCTTTGCGGTAATTGAACAGGATCTTAATGACGGTTTCCACTCCATCTGTGAATCTTTTCCCAAGGAGGAATGCAAGGGCTCCGCAGAGAACGGCTCCTGACAATGCTGACGTCCCGATCAGGAACAGCGGATACATCTTGACATCACCGATAAATAACAGGACGCCGAACGCTGCACCAACAAATGCGCCGAGCAGCACGCCAATGACTGTATCTGCTGAACGGTATTCTCGATCAGGCTTCAAGGTCTTCTCTCCGTGAATGATATCTGGCGATCGTTTCAAAACTGCTGATCATTACTGTTCCGGCGATACCGGAACGAGAGGGTCAAAACGTTCGGCTCAGAGATTGTAACACTCCGGCAACAGGTGAATACAGTGGCTCGTGAACAGCGATTTCCTGAGTGTGCGATCCTTTTTGTTCGGCCGCTACAAAACGCCCTATTCAATTTCTTCGAGGTAAACGAACTTCGGAGCTTTCACGCCCGCATTGCTGCGGATCTCAACAAGCTCGGGAGACTCAAGGAAGCGTCCAGCGTTGTCCAGCGTGAAAAGTGAACGACGTTGTTAGCGTCTGTTTCGTACTTGAGCAGTTGATAGCTGATTTCCCCTGCTGCTTTTCTGATCCCGGCCACCTTGTCGAAAATGGCTTTCCAAACCGCATAATCCTGAACCTCATGAATGGTTAATACGTAAGGCATGGGCAGGTTTTGTTTCGAGATGGGGAATCGGTTTCGAAGCCGGTTTGCGGGTCAGCAACCAACGCGTTGCCGATAAATGCTTCGAAAGCTCACATCGTAAGTGGGGCTGCGCAGCGCGTAAAAAAAGCCTTCGATCGTTTGAGGATCGAAGGCTTTTTCAACAAGTGGAGGATAACGGGGTCGAACCGATGACCTCTTGCATGCCATGCAAGCGCTCTCCCAACTGAGCTAATCCCCCGGGAGTTTGCATCGTTCAGGCTGCCCCGAACGATGAGGGCGAACGCTATCAGCGCTATTCGGGGGTGTCAAGTTGTTTCGTCGGCTTCACCAAAAATAGTGGCTCAGTCAGGTGCCGGAATTCTCAGACAAAAGGATCGCCATGCGGATTGCTTCTTTCATCCCACTGCAATCGGCAGGCGTTGCCGGATTCCAGGCTCGATCGAACGCAGTGCCATGTGTGGGACTTGTTCGCACAATTGGTAATCCCAGTGTAATGTTGACCGCCGAATCAAAGCCGATCAGCTTGATCGGAATGTGACCCTGATCGTGGTACATCGCAACGACGCCGTCGAATTCTCCCAGCATTGCTCGTCGGATCAGAGTGTCAACCGGCAACGGCCCTGTTACGTTGGCCGCGTGCTTCCGGGAATGTTCGACAGCCGGGCGAATGATCCGCTGCTCCTCATCGCCAAACAAACCGTTCTCACCCCCATGCGGATTCAGGGCACAGACCGCAATGGCTTCACGGCGGCAACGAATCTGCTGAAGAAAACCGGCCATCAGACCGATTTTCTCCGACACGCCGTCCATGGTCAACAATCCCGGAACACTGGCCACTGAGGTGTGCAGTGTGACGTGTGCGATGCTGATGCCACTGCCGACGGGTTCATCAGTGTCCGTTGCTCGGCCGGAGCCGCGAAGCATCGAACGCCACGGAGCCAATGCCGTTTCCGGCAAGTGGAGCATCATCGCAAAATCCGAAACGCCGCATTTCTCCGCGAGTATCTCCGTGTGTCCCGGATAATGATGTCCAGCCAGATGCAGGGCTTCTTTGTTGAGCGGAGCAGTGACAATGGCATCCGCGTAGCCGGACTGCGCGAGGCGAATTGCAGAAGCCAGATACTGGAATGCCGCATCACCGGCCGGAGCACTCACTTCCCGCACCGGAGCCTGCAGGACAGCATCTCCCGCCGAGTTCCAGCAGGGAACTAAGCCTTTGTTGCCTGCGTCATACAGAGCCCGTAGGAAATCAGCCACCGTTTCGTACTTCTGCTCCAGTTCGAAGAACCGGAGATCAAAGCCGAACATTTCAGCCGCCTGACGAAAGATCTGCGGATGACCAATAAGAACAGGGCGGCACTTGTCCCCAATAAAATTATGGGCGATTGCTCGAATGATGACTTCGGGACCAATCCCGGCAACATCACCGGCCGTGATAGCAATAACCCGCTTAAGAACGGACATACACTGCTCGAATCTGCCACTGAAGATGTGGGTTTTTCCGTACTTACATACGGGGACTCAGATCTGTTTCTGATAATCAACGATTCTGCAGATTGTCGCTTATGGAAACAACTCGCCGCCCAAACCGAGTTCTCAGCAACTCGCTGAATCGCTTTTAATCCGTTGTCAACAAATGGGGTCAAAACACAGTTGGATGTCTAACGACTTAGGATCTTCAACGCTGACGAAATCTCCGAAGTGATTCCACTTTCTGCAGATTTCGTTTCAGCCTTTGTGGCTGAGTCGCTCCTTCCCCGGGGAAACGACCGGCAATGATTTCAATGTCATTGCTGGGGGAATCGCCCGAGAAGGAGCGCTCTTATGATTCGCTGTCCGTGCATTTCGCGCCGCACAACCTACGTGTAATTCTGCTTCAGGCGGAATTCCGGATGAGCCACAAGCCACGCATTAATGCGATCTGTGCGAGACAACGCGACCGGGATAAAGGCCAGAGCCTGCTCCAGACGATCATTCGGTTCCGCACAGCTGAATCTGAGGAAGCCACCGCCCGCTTCACCAAAACACTCACCGCCCAGACAGGCCACGCCAAAATTGTCGTCCGCACCTTCCAGGAAATACAAAGCGAGTCCATGGCTGGTAATGCCGAGGCGATTGCAGACCGGCTTGATGCATGGGAACACATAAAACGTGGCTGTCGGATCGAGCGATGAAAAGCCTTCGATCCTGTTCAGGCCGTTTGTGAGCAATACAACCTTCTCGCGAAACTTCAGCATCGTCTCATCACGCTCTTTGGAGTCCTGATCAAGTGCCGCGCGGCCAGCCAGCTGAACGATTGGTGGTGTGCAGGACAGAGTCGTGTTGATCATCTTGCCGATGGCATCGATAATCTCACGTGACGCAGCGCAGAAGCCGAGACGCCAGCCGCTCATGGAGTACGATTTGCTGAACGTGTATGCGGCGACGCACTGATCCAGCATTCCTGGTTGAGCCAGCAACGAATGATGCTGCCCCTTCCAGATCATGTGGCAGTACGGCTCATCGCTGAACACCGCCACGTTGCGACCTCGTACGAGGTCCGCGATGTCTCTCAGATCCTGTTCGGTGGTCACACCACCGGTTGGATTGTGCGGCGAATTCAAAAAGATGCCGCGCGGTGCCGGATCCGTGTTCAGGAAGTCTTCGATGTCCGAAACCTGCGGACGGAATTCTGTTTCCTGTCGCAACGGTTTCAGAACAGCTCGCGCACCACGGCGCTGAATGTTGGGGAGATAAGTTGGGAAGTGAGGACTGAAGACCAGACATCCATCACCCGGATTCAGAAAGGCCTCGCAAAAGAACTGTTCGAAGACTTTCGCACCGGGGCCGACGGCGATATTTTCGGCCGCGACGGGAATGGAGAATTCGCGCTTCAGGAATCGAGCGGCGGCATCACGGAATTCGGGCAGTCCTGGCGACGGGCAGTAATGCGACTGATTATCATGAATCGCCTGCAGGCCGGACTGGATCGCTGACGCAGTGCTGTTGAAAGGGCTGTCGCCAATCTCCAGCTCAATGACGTCCTTGCCGGCGGCTTTCAGCTTCTTGGCTACGGCCAGAACTGTGAATGCGGTTTCAACATTTAATGATCTGGCAAAATCGCTCAACTGAGCCGTCATGATTGTGAGTCCCCAAAGCCCGTGTCAGGAAAGTGGTGGTGAAAACAAGCCACGCTGCAAACGCCGAATCGGCGCGGGGGAGATCGTAGCGGATTATCGGGCTCTGTGCGATCTTCAAACGGCACTGCAAGAGTACTCTGTCAAGGCTCAGAAAAGATAGTGCTCAAAACTCAGGTGTCGGGAACAAACAGGCAAGTGGCCCGAAGGGTGCCGCGAACCTTGGGTTCCCGACGCCTTTTTTCTGTGCCCGCTCTCTCGAGCCCTGACGATTCACAGACCATCAGCGTCGTTCAGAGTGTCGACCTCTGTCGATCTTGCTGCCAGCGCCTCCAGGGGAGGGCTCGATGTGGCCGGCACGACAAGTGGGGCCGTGATCGCCGCGGAAGGAGCACTCAGCCCGCTCCTTTGGGCTCTGGTGTTTTGTCACGCTTTGATTTTGGGGTAGTGGACCTTGCTAAAGGTCCTCCAGTGTTGGAATCTTTTGCAAGATCCACTCCCTCCACCCCCGTTGTTTATTTTGACAGAGCACCAGACCGGGTCGCCAATCTCAGAATCTCGTTGCGATCAGACGCTGGGCGGGCCATCGACGACGATGGTTTTCCGTCGCTCGATCGGAGTCCCTTTCCATTCGCCTTGACGTTTCTGTGTCGGCTTCTTTTCGGTGGGAGCAGGTATCGACGCTGGTTCGGGCAGAGCTGCTGTTTTGGTTTCCGTCGTTGAGCCTGGTGTGACAACGACCGTCGCGGCTTTATCGGATGGTGCGTTGGAATCGCTCACTGGTGCAGCGGGCGTTGGAGTGGTTGTTGGAGTTGGAGGTCCCGGACTGATTGTGATCAGAGGCATGGGCGGCATTACGACCGCCGTCGCTTCTGCAGGCCTGACAACAAGCGGGTTTGCGTCGGCTACCCCCGTTGCCACCGGAGCATTGGGTGCCGCAGCAACAGCCGTCGGCGATGGCATTGAGCGAACCTCAGAGGCTACCACACCCAATGGTACGATCGTGACGGCAGCATTGACCGGCAATGGCTGCAGTGATGCATCGGTCACAGGCATAGGTGTCGGAGTCGGCACAAGTCCCGGAGCAGCCGCAGGAGATGTTGACTCTGGGAACTCATCAGCCGGATCCGGTAATGGAATCTGCTTCAAAGGATTCTCGGGAGTCGGCATCGATGGTGTCGTTGCGGGGGCCGCCGGCGTTCCCGGCGTTGTGTTCGGAAGGGGTGATTTTGGCTCCGTAGTCGGGATCGGTATTGGTGCTGTCGGTGATGGAACTGAAGGCACGAGCGTCCCTGGATTCACCACCGGAGTAACCGCTGGCGTCGGTGCTGCCGGAGTTCCCGTTTGCGGCAGGCCAGAAGGTGTGCCTGGATTGACCGCGGCTCCCGGCACTGCAGGAGGCGTTGAGGCAACAGGTGTTCCGGAAGTTGCTGGTGTTGCCTGAGTTGTGGTCGCCGGAGTTGTCGTGGTCACACTTCCTGCCGGCACTGGCTGGGAATTCGAAATCGCTTTGGTGTTCTGCGGCTGTTCAGCGACGGCTTGTTGTTGCGGAAGAACTCGTTCCAGATAAATCGTCAATGCATCCGTCGCATGGTACAGCGGAGAGCAGCTCACATAAGCTTTGCGGTTATTCTTCAGATCATTGGCCGTTGCTTCGATCGCGCGACGAACCCACGGTTCTTTCAGGCGTTCCGGAGGCAGAGCCACCATCAGAAATTCCAGCAGGTGTCCCATGCTGGCCATGCGTTTGTCGAAGTCCTGCTTATAGTCGCGGCCACGAAAGAAGTTGGATGAAAGGGAGCCGTCCTTGTTCAACTGCGACTGAATGGTTCGAATGTACTTCTGAATTTTTTGGTCGGCCTGTGCCCAGACTCCGCGCAGAGGCTTACCGGTTTTCATATAGACATTGCGAGCACGGGCCAGCGCGAAGAGTCCGTGAGTTCCTCCACAGGGTGATGTAGGACCACCAACTTGTTTTCCGGTCTCAAGGAGCACCAGCCGTTCGATACTCCAGCGTTCCCCTTTCTCATTGATCCATTCAGCATCGGATGGCAGATAAGTGGCCAGAGCCCACAAAGTCCAGGTGACTTCCTCTTTCGCATTGGCGGTCATCTGAGCATTCTTCAGCATGTCCCGCATCGTGATCGGCCCCTGCGGAGTACCGAACTGTGTTTCAAGAGGCAGATTGCACATGGCCAAAATCGCGAGCGACTGATTAATGTGCCCTTCAAACCAGTAAGGATGATTGAATGGATGAGCACGACCGCCGTGGGAGGTTTTCTGAAACCACGGCTCGTTTTTAAACATAGGACCAGTCTGGATCCACTCCAGACCATTGATCGTCTGATCGTTATGATTGATCAGAAAATCCTGACGCAGTCCCAGCAATCCATGCATCATCTGCCATGGAGTATGGTCGGTGGTGTTCAGTAGTCGCTGGCGAGTGATCTCACGAGTCTCGTAGACCAGCTTCACCAGCGGATCGTTGCTCTCGAGCACTGCTCCGGACGCGGGGCGAATCGGAACCTTCTGAGGGCTTTCAAGAAGAATTACCTGCGGTTCGTCTTTGGGTGACTTGGCGCCGAGTTCGTTTGAGAACGGTTCTTCA
>JBIIIF010000015.1:0-53348 GCA_044235005.1 Planctomycetaceae bacterium
TCCCAGATGGACGCCACTTTCAACGCTCCAATTAAACTCGGGTTCCACACATTTTTCCAGTGGTGTGGTGCGGAACGGCTTAATCCTCGCGTGAATTGTCCATCGCCATCCGGGGGCGTATCCTTCGCTCAGTTTCCATTCATTGCTATCGATTGACCGTGAACCATGTCCGCACCAGCGACCTCTGATATCCCTGAGTTCCTGCAATCGCTGAATCCGCAACAGCGATCCGCGGTAATGCACGGCGATGATCCACTCCTGATTATCGCCGGAGCAGGCACGGGAAAAACAACAACACTCGCACATCGTGTCGCGTGGCAGATTGTTTCCGGCACGGATCCCGGCCGCATTCTGCTTCTTACTTTTACGCGTCGCTCTGCGGCTGAAATGCTGCGGCGAGTAGAGCACATTCTGGTTCAGCTTGACCCATCGACCGTCAAAGATCCCACGATCTGCTCCCGATCATCGATTCGACGCATTGCCGGTGGCACGTTTCACTCTGTCGCCACGACGGTGCTGAGACGATATGGAAATCTGATTGGACTCCACCCTGACTTCACCATTCTGGATCGCAGTGATTCAGAAGACCTGATCAATGTGGCTCGATCAAAACTGAACCTGTCGAAAACAGACAATCGTTTTCCGCTGAAAGCAACGTGCCTCGATATCTACAGCCGCTGCGTCAATACTCAACAATCGCTGGAGATCGTTCTCAAGAAGTACTTCCCGTGGTGTCTGGAACATCAGGAAAGACTGGGCGAACTCTTCAATGGATACACCGAGACCAAAGAACAGCAACGCGTTCTGGACTTCGACGATCTGCTGCTGTTCTGGAGTGCACTTGCCGAAAATCCTGACGGCGCCCAGATGCTGCGTCAGCAATTTCAGAAGGTACTGGTCGATGAGTATCAGGACACCAACATTCTGCAGGCTCAGATTCTGAAGAACATCTGTCCTGATGGAAAAGGACTAACGGCAGTCGGCGACGATGCTCAGTCGATCTATTCGTTCCGAGCAGCTACGGTTCGAAACATCCTTGATTTCCCCGACGAGTATCCGGGAACGATGTTGATTCCGCTGGAGCAAAACTACCGCAGTACGCAAAAGATTCTTGATGTGACAAACCGAGTTATTGCCGAAGCGACCGAACGCCACGACAAGCAACTTTGGTCATCACGTGGCGACGGCAGCCTGCCGATCCTTGTGACTTGCAGCGATGAAGACGCTCAGACAACCTGGGTGATTGACCAGATTCTGGATCGACGTGAAAAGGGAATCGCGCTGAAACAGCAGGCGGTTCTGTTTCGAGCCTCCCATCACAGTATGGCCCTGGAAGCGGAACTCGGACGTCGCAATGTGCCTTTCGTAAAATACGGCGGACTGCGGTTTCTGGAAACCGCCCACATCAGAGACCTGATGTCGTTTCTGCGCCTCGCCGAGAATCCGCTCGACTCCGTTGCCGGATTTCGCGTTCTCGTATTGCTGCCAGGTATTGGCCAGGTCAAAGCCGTGTCGCTGTTGGAGACTCTTCGCGAAGGGGGCGGACATTTCGACACGTGGGCCGAATGGAGCCCGCCAACCGCATTGAAGGATCACTGGCCAAGGCTTCTGCATCTGTTAAAGGAAATGGAACATCGCAGTGAGAGCGATGCTGGCGTGGCGACCGATATTCACGCGACTCGATTGTTCTATGCTCCACTGCTGGAAACAAAGTACGACAATGTTCAAGCTCGCCTGAATGACCTGATCCAACTCGAAGCCATCGCAGCGAGATATCAAAGCCGCACGGAGTTTCTGGCCGAGATGACTCTGGATCCACCAAGTTCGACCCAGGAACTTCCGGCCGATCCATTTCTGGATGAAGACTATCTGATCCTCAGCACGATTCACTCTGCCAAAGGTCTGGAATGGGACTCTGTGTATGTGATCCACGCGGCGGACGGCAACATTCCCTCAGACATGGCGACAGGCAGTCCAGAAGAGATTGAAGAGGAACGCCGCTTGTTCTACGTTGCGATGACCCGTGCGAAGAATCAACTGAGTGTCGTACGTCCCGAGCGATACTATTTCCATAATCGCCGCAAAAGTGATCAGCACTCGCTGAGCAAGATCACCCGCTTTTTGACGCCGCAGATTCAGACCTTGTTTGAGCGTCAATCTCAGGGGATGGTCTTCGGCTCTGGCCAGAGCGGACCTCAGCAAGGTGGCCTGATTCAGGCCGACACGACGGAAATCCGCAAGAAGATCTCAAAACTCTGGGGCTGATCCAGGGTCACTTTGGGAAGATCAATACGAACAAAGCCAACGCCAACGGATCCACTGAGACAAATCTTGAAGGTTCTGTGTGCATGTCCACACTTAGCAGATTAGAATCTCAGTAAGCGAGCTTTGGCTTGCATGGGTTCCTGCCTCATGGCCGCCCGGCCCCGATTCACTGCACACGGATTACCAGCCTCCACAACATGAGTAACCACCTGCCCATCAGTTTGCTCCCGCTCAGTTTTCTGGCGACCGTAATTGTTTCGAGTTGCGGGCTGATCGCGTCAGCGACAGGCGATGATGCCATCCCCTTGAGTAACGGAGCCTTTGCATCGCCGCCGTCGTATCAGCAGGACGTTCTCCCGATCCTGACTCGGTTTGGATGCAACCAGGGCGCATGTCATGGCAAACTGGCGGGGCAAAATGGATTTCGCCTCTCACTTCGCGGTTACGCGCCGGATTGGGATTACGACTCCATCACGCGAGAGTTCTTTGGCCGCCGAATCGATCGTGCTGCTCCTGCCAACAGCTTGCTTGTAACGAAACCAGCAGGCATCAGCCCTCACGGCGGTGGTAAACTTTTTGAAGCTGACAGCCCAGCCAGCAAAGTGCTGACCGACTGGATTAGCGCAGGGACTCCGGGGATTATTGCGGATGAACCCGTGGTTGAGTCAATTGCCGTGACCCCGGCCTCGCAAACTCTGCGGCCGGGTGAATCTCTGAAGCTCGCGGCCACTGCAAAGTATTCGAATGGTCAGGTTCGAGACGTCACATGGCTGGCTCAATTCTTCTCAAACGACCCAAGTGTTCTTGAGGTGTCGTCAGACGGATTGGTCACATGCCTTCGACCCGGAGAATCAGTGATTCGAGTTCATTTTCAGGGAGAGGTCGCCGTCACCACAATGACCATTCCGTTTGAGCAATCCGTTGACTCTCAACTTTATGCCGAACGGAATGGTTTCATAGATGAGCACGTCTTCAACAAACTGGCTGCTCTTCGAATACCCCCGTCCCCCGCCGCAGACGATGCCGTGTTTCTTCGCCGTGTCTTCCTCGACACGATCGGCACTCTTCCGACACCGACAGAAGTGCAAGCCTTCTTGAACGACTCGAACCCAGCCAAGCGAACAGCTCTGATTGATAAACTGCTGGAGCGTCCCGAGTTTGCGGATTACTGGACATTGATTCTGTGTGATTTACTGCAGAATCGCAAAGAGCGTGACCATGATGTCCGCGGCTCCAAAGGCGTCCGCGCGATGCTGGCGTGGGTTCGAGAACAGATCGAGGCAAATCGCCCATGGGATGAAATTGCTCGCGACGTCATTACCGCTTCCGGAGATTCCGTCTCCAGACCTGAGATCGGCTATTACGTCGTGTCGATCGGTGAATATCGTCAGGTAGAAGACTCCGAAGTCGTATCTTCCGTCGCTCAGTCTTTTCTGGGAACTCGAATCGGTTGCGCCAAGTGTCACAATCATCCGCTCGAACGATACACTCAGGATGATTACTACCACTTTGCGGCGTTCTTTGGGCGCATGAATTTTCAACGTCAGGAGTCTCACAAAGGAGCAACCGCATTAATGGTTGCGACGGAAGAAGAAGCCCGCGTTCAAAAACAAATCGGTGAGAACGAATCGCGACTTAAAGCGATGTCAGAGGATCAAGCCAATAAGCAGGGTGCAGAACTCGAAGGTTTACAAAAGCAGATTGCGGAGCTGAACCAACAACTGGAGAACAAGCGGCGGCAGTTCGAAGAATTGCGGATGAGAATTCCGCGTGTCAGGCAACCTCGCACCAATCAGCAACTTTCAGCTCAGCCGCTGGATCGGTCGGAAACAAACATCGCACCGGGGCAGGATCCGCGAGAATTGCTGGCTGAATGGATGACGAACCCGGCGAACGAAAATTTTTCAGGCAGTATGGTTAATCGACTGTGGCGTCACTTCTTTGCTGTGGGGCTTGTCGAGCCGGTCGATGACTTGCGAATCAGCAACCCTCCCAGCAATCGCGAGTTGTGGGCCGCACTGAATCAGGAGTTTGTGAGTCATAAGTATGATCTGAGGCATATCATCAGACTCATGCTGAACTCACGTACCTACCAACTGAGTTCCGCAACTCTGAAAGGTAATTCTACGGAACGTGGTTTCTATTCACACTATTACGTTCGACGTCTGCCGGCCGAAGTCTTTCTGGATGCGATCAGCCACAGCACGCTTGTCCCGGATACTTTCCCGGGATACCCAGTCGGCATGCGAGCGATCCAGCTTCCGGATTCAACAGTCGCCTCACCGTTCCTGTCTATGTTCGGACGAAGTGAACGAGTAACAGCCTGTGCCTGCGAACGATCGGGTGAGGTTACTCTGCCGCAGCTTCTGCATCTGCAATGTGGAGATGGACTCGCTCAGAAATTTGACGATCCCGAAGGACGCTTAAAGCAGATCCTGAATAATCTCCCTGACGACGACGCTGCAATTCCTCAGATTTACCTGGCCACTCTAAGTCGTCATCCTACGACAGAAGAACAGGCATCGATCAAGGCAGCATTCGAAGGCAACGAACAGCGCGAAGAAGCGTTTCGCGATCTCTTTTGGGCACTTCTGAACACCAAAGAATTCGCCTTCAACCACTGACAAAGAGTGCATCCAAAATCGATCAATCGTGATCAACGATTAGCCAAGAGAAAATGACACCACCATTTGCGATCGGTAGTACTTAAGGATCAAGAATGTTCAACATCAATCTTAATCAATCGTTCAGCAAGCTCTGTAACGGCCAATCAAGACGTGATTGCCTGCGAGTCGGGACTCTGGGGCCTCTCGGCCTCACCATGGCCCACTTACTTCAGCAGCGATCAATCCTTGCCGACGAAGCTCCTCAGCGGCGCGCGAAATCTGTCATCCTTGTCTACCTTGGCGGTGGCCTGTCACATCATGACAGCTTCGACATGAAGCCTGACGCGCCCGAAGAGATTCGAGGGAAATACAAGCCCGTGTCGACATGCGTCTCGGGCATCCAAATCTGTGAATTGTTGCCGAAGATCTCCGGTATCATGGATCGAGTCGCTTTGATTCGATCGGGGTCTCATACCAATGATCATCATGAAACGGCAACGAACTGGGCTCTGTCGGGTCGGTTTGGCTCTGCCTTTGGAGACTTTCCGGCCATCGGAGCTGTCGTCGCTCACGAGCTGGGCTTCTCCAGCCAGATCCCGCCGTATGTTTCGATTCCTCATAACCCTTCGTTCACCTGGGAACTTGGCAAGAGCGCATTTTTGGGTGGACGGTACGAATCGTTTAAAGCTGGGGATCCCAATCAGCCAGGATATCGCGTCCGAGATCTCGTACGTACGACAGTGTTGACAGATAAATCCATCGAGCGACGCAGAACTCTTTTGCAGGCGGTCGATTCACTGGCGCGGCAGGTTGAAGGGAACGATCAAATTGCCACCTACGATGAATTCCAGAAAAGAGCCAGCGAGATGATCCTCTCACCGCAGGCTCGCACGGCTTTCGATATCGAGCAGGAACCGGCAGAGCTTCGCGACTCGTATGGACGAAACATGTTTGGTCAAAGCTGTTTGCTGGCACGACGACTTATTGAGGCCGGTGTGACATTTACAACGATCAACTACGGTGGCTGGGATCATCACGGAAAGATCTTCTCCAGCCTCGACAAGAAGCTGCCTGAGTTTGACATGGGATTCTCTTCACTCATTCGGGATCTGGACGAAAGAGGCCTGCTGAACGATACACTGGTCGCCTGTTTCGGAGAATTTGGAAGAAGTCCAAGAGTGAACAAAGACGAAGGACGCGACCACTGGGGACCTGCGGCTTCAATGCTGTTTGCTGGAGCAGGAATTCAGCCCGGACAGGTCATTGGTGGAACCGATGAGCATGGCGGCTATGCAATCAAGAGACCCGTCCGCCCTGCAGACGTGGCCTATACAATTTTTTCCTCATTGGGCATCCCGCCGCGCCGTCAGATTCATACTCCCGATGGTCGTCCGGTTGAGATTCTTGATCAGGGAGAATTGATTCAGGAACTCTACTCGTGAGCAGACTTCCAAACGTCCACAGTCTCGCTGTGATCGCCATGTTGTGCTTGCAAATCGCTGGCAACTTCGGGTCTGCGTTTTCTGAGGAAAAACCGCCGACAATGCCCCCGGCGATCAAAATGACGATTCCATCGGCGATTGAACCGACAACGACAAAGTCCTTGATCATTCGTGGACTTCAGTTGGATCAGATCACGGCGATTGCTTGCACCGAAGACGTGACGCCCATTTCCCTCGGTATTGTCAGAAAGGAAAAATCGGCTCCACCTGAAAAAGTAGAGGCTAACGATGTTGGTGACACCCAGGCAGAAGTCTCTCTGAGTATTCCTGGCGACTTCACTGGAGATTCATTGACGATCACCGTCAGCAGCGAAAATGGCACGTCAGAAAGATTCCGGATCCCCGTGATCTCCGGAGGGAACCTGATTGCTGAATCGGAACCAAATGACAGTCTCAGAAAAGCTCAGCCAATTAAGATCGGCACGACGATTCAGGCTTTGGTTTCGCAACCTAAGGATGTTGACGTCTACGAATTTCACGGAACAGCAGGCCAGGTTCTTGTGGCAGAAGTCACGGCTGACCGAATTGGGTCACCATGTGATTCTCAATTGACGCTGTTTGACTCGTCGGGGCAAATCCTGAAAATCGCAGACGACTCCCCGGGAAGTTGTGATGCCATCCTGAAGGCGACATTACCACGCGACGACACCTATCGAATTGTCGTACTTGAGGCAACGGATCGGGGCAGTTCAATATGCACCTACCTGCTTCGCATAAGCATTGAAGCGAAGTGAAATCAACGTAGAGTTGCTAACTCTGCCGGCAACGGGCCCGCCTTGAATCAGGCACAAAATCTTCACTCGCCGCGACGGCGCGATGATGAGGCGTCAACACTCAGACGAATGATGCTCTGATCGAAAGTCATTGACTTCGCCTCGAAAAAACATACCGGCAACTACTGCCGGAGTTTCACGTTGATGTGTCATGTTGAATTGATTCGTCACACCTCGATTTCTCCTGTTGCCCTGACAGACTGAGGGGCTCTTCACTAAAGCTTTCCCCGACTTATCGACGATCAGTCAAAAGACAAAGCTGGTTGCCAGTCATTGCTGAGCGACCGGACCTGGGGGTGACCGGCATGGATTGCCGGAATACGAACATCGGCAAAAGTCCCGAGGAAAGACGACGGAATGTCAGGGGCGGGGAAAACTGATCCACTGCGACTGGGCTTCATGGAAACCATGGAAGTCGAAGGACGCGGCCACATCGGCGGACTGCTCATTACGAATCAGAATGGGCGGCCACTGGAGTTCCAATGCACAACTCCGGTCAAGCCAAATCGCACACAGGAGATTCTGTTCGGCGAGACGCTGCGTCCGTGGCTCCTGGGAGAATTGATCGGGTGCACTCTGCTGGACCGTGTCGCCATCAAACCCAGCCTGATTGTCACAAGTAACCAGCATCTGCTGGAGCTTCGCAATCACACAAACATTCCGGTGGCCTGTACCAACGATGCTCGGACGAAGATTGCAGAGCAGGGCGGAACGATTCGGATCGGCGGCAACATTCTGAGATTCCATGAGGCTCACGGTGTTGACGCGGAACTACTGTCAAAGCAGAAGCATCTCCTCCCCGACAGTGCTGATCTTGCCGAGCCACTGGAACGGGTTCGAGAAGCACTCGCGGAGACGATAAAGACGGTGTTCGCACGATAATGTCTGTACGCACCTGTAATCTGCAGACATCCTCGTCAGACAATGATGTGAGGCACTCGTCATGAGCATTTGGCCGGATGACGCAACGGATCTGCTGGCGAATCCCGATCCGCCCGCAACGAGTGATCTACTTGCCATTGATCCAGAATTGATTGCCGAAGCGCGGAGATCAACAAAGGTTGATGTCGCTCAGACCGGGTTTAATCCAGCCCTCGGTCGCCTGCCAACGATCGAGACTCAGGGATATTCTCTGAACACGGTACTCGATTTCGTCCCGTCCTGGACAGCGCGACGCATTCCGATGAAGTGTATTGGCCT
Organism: Planctomycetaceae bacterium; assembly: GCA_044235005.1. GTDB lineage: Bacteria > Planctomycetota > Planctomycetia > Planctomycetales > Planctomycetaceae > SXXK01. Next base: position 8,347 of record JBIIIF010000015.1, read on the forward strand.
GACACTTCCTGACGGCATGGAATTCATGCCACCGAAGCTGGATACAACGACCACTTCCGACGGAACGCAACTACGAAAAATTGCTCCGCCGAAACGAGAAAAAGCAGAGCCTGAGGATCCCGATAAGCCTCGCAAGGTAACACGTATCAAGCCTCCGGCCGATGCTTTGTCACTGCAGGACCGCCTGTTTTATCTGCTTCAGCCTCCGCTGGAGTCCTGGCTGGCTGGCCAGGAACTCATCATGCCGTTTGAGCCCTTCGCGTATCAGTACGAAGGCATTGCATGGCTTTTTGCCAGTCAGGCGGCCTTGCTGGCTGACGAGATGGGTCTTGGCAAAACCATGCAGACCATTACGGCAATCAGACTTCTGTTGAGAAGTGGACAAGCGAAACGGATCGTTTTGATTTGCCCGAAGCCGCTAATTCCGAATTGGCAGCGAGAATTCAAAACCTGGGCTGAAGAGTTGCCCATCGTAACTGTCGAGGGCAACGGAGCACGGCGTCGCATGCTCTGGACCATGCCCGGAATTCCCGTGTTGCTTGCCAACTACGAACTAATGGCCCGTGACATCGCCGAAATCCCGGATGAAGAGCAACCCAAATTCGACCTTCTGGTGCTCGACGAAGCACAACGTATCAAGAATCGTGATTCCCGGACGGCAGAGGTGGCTCGTTCAATTCGCAGACGACGAAGCTGGGCATTGACGGGAACACCAATCGAGAATCGTCCGGAAGAACTGGGAGCTCTGTTCGAATTCATGGAGGTCGTCCCCAAAGCAGCCAGTCCGGATCTTCGCCAACTATCGAAGCTCGCGAAGAAATACATTCTGCGGCGAACCAAAGACCTCGTGATGAAAGACATGCCGCCTCGAATCGACCGAGACGCGGAGCTTGCACTTACTGATGCTCAGGAACTGGCCTATCGGACCGCTGAGAAGGAGGGCGTTGTCCAGCTGAATGACTTGGGTGATTCCATCACAGTGCAGCACGTCTTCGAACTCGTGCTAAGACTTAAGCAGATCACAAACTACGATCCGCTAACAGGCGAAAGCGCGAAGCTGGAACGCCTGATGGCCGACATGGAGGAAATTGCAGCCAGCGGTGGAAAGGCCATCCTGTTCAGTCAGTGGACGAAAACCATAGACTGGCTAGAGCCACATCTCAAAGAGTTCAATCCGCTGATTTATCACGGTGGCGTGCCCACAAAACAACGTGAACCGATTCTGGCCAGATTCAAGGCTGAGCCTGACAAACATATTCTGCTGATGAGCTATGGAACAGGCGCGGTAGGCCTGAATCTTCAGTTCGCGGGTTACGTATTCTTGTATGACCGCTGGTGGAACCCTGCCATTGAAGATCAGGCTATCAATCGCGCGCACCGCATTGGCGTGAAGAATCCAGTGATTGTGACGCGATTCATCTGCAAGAACACCATCGAAGAACGCATCGACCGTGTGCTACGAGAGAAACGCGAGTTATTTCAGGCCATCCTTGGTGATGGCGACAACGAAAATGTCACTCTCAGCCTTAACGCATCAGAAATCTTTGGCCTCTTTGACCTGAAAGCCCGTCACAAAGATGGCTCCAAATCGATCGGACCAAAACCAGTCAAGGCAGTCTCAGACGCGGCCTGATACGCCTTGACCAGTACGGTCGCACCAAAAACGCTCACTTCAAAACTCACAGAGAATTAGTTCACTCGATTGTACCCGTTCAGTGCTGCGACGCGATAGGCTTCTGCCATCGTCGGGTAATTGAAGGTCGTATTGATGAAGTAAAGCAGCGTATTCGCGGCTCCCGGCTGCGCCATGATGGCTTGTCCGATGTGGATAATCTCCGTCGCATTAACGCCGAAACAATGGACTCCCAGAATCTCGAGTGTGTCGCGATGAAACAGAATCTTCAACATCCCGATCGGACGTCCCATGATCTGAGCACGCGCGAGATTCTTGAACATTGAATGCCCGACTTCATACGGCACACATTCGTCAGTCAACTCGCGTTCGGTCTTGCCAACGCTGCTGATTTCGGGGCTGGTGTAGATCCCGGTAGGAATGTCCTGAATTCGAAATTGATCCGCATCGCTGTTACCAAGGTGACGAGCAGCGAATCGCCCCTGAATGTAGGCCGCACTAGCCAAAGCCGGCACTCCAATCACGTCACCCACTGCATAAATATGCGGCTGTGAAGTCTGAAAGTGAGTGTTGACTTCCAACTGGCCTCGATGATTCGGCTTAATGCCAACCTGCTCCAGCCCCAGACTATCCGTGTTCCCAGTACGCCCGTTTGCCCATAACAACACATCACTCTTGAGTTGCTTGCCTGACTTCAGATGCAACACAACGTGATCATCGAAGGCTTCCAGTTTGTCGAAGGTCTCGTTGTGACGAATTCGAACACCCGTATCACGCATATGATAGGCGAGTGCGTCGCAGATTTCGTCATCCAGAAACTCCAGCATTCGTGCTCTGGTATTTACGAGATTCAACTTCACCTGCAGGTTACGAAACATTGACGCATATTCACAACCAATCACGCCTGCTCCGTAAATGGTCATGGACCGAGGCGTTTCAGGAAGATTGAGAATTGTATCGCTGTCGAAAACACGAGGATGACTAAAGTCGATCTCAGGCGGTCGATATGGACGCGAACCAGTTGCAATCACAAAGTTCTTTGCGTGAGCGATTGTGACACTGCCGTCTGGATGCTCAACCTGAATTCGATGCGGATCAAGAAACCTTGCCTGCCCCAGCAACACTTCGACATCATTGCGATCATAGAAGCTCCGACGCATGGCGACCTGCTGATCAATCACCGATTGAGCACTACGACGAAGATCTCGAAAACTGACCTCCAGATTTATCCCCAGTTGTTTGAACACTGGAGCCGAATTGACATCCATCAGACGATAAATGGCCGCTCGAAGTGACTTACTGGGAATCGTTCCCAAATGAGTACACGCGCCGCCAATCTGTGTCATTCGCTCAATGGCGCCAACGCGTTTGCCCTGCTTGGTCGCTTCCATAGCGGCCCCTTCACCGCCAGGGCCGGTCCCAATCACGAGCACATCGAAATGTTTTTCTGGAGGAGCTTGCATAGAGAATCACATTTAAAAAGAACGATCCAAGAGAACATTCAACCCAGCGCCAAGGGTGGATCAAGAAACTCTCAGGAGAAACTCAAGACGATACAAAACCTCGGCATGTTGTCAGCTGTCATAAGAGGAACCTCAACAGAACTACTGAAGTCCGCTGTGTCGGAGCAGGGCCGTCGGATCCGGGTCACGACCTCTGAAATCACGAAAGATGTCCATCGGATGACGGCTGCCGCCCTGCGACAAAATTGTGTCGCGAAAACGTCGCCCGGTTTCAACGACGGATTTCTCGTCATCAAGCCCGGCATCTTCGAACGCCCCAAACGCATCCGCACTCAGCACTTCAGCCCACTTATAACTGTAGTAGCCGGCCGAATAGCCGCCCGCAAAAATGTGCTGGAATGAGCAAAGAAAGCGATTTTCCGGCAGCGGAGGCAGGATGCTGGTGATCGAAAGAATTCGCCGCTCAACATCAAACGGAGAATCACCACTTTCCGGGTCATATCCGTAATGCAGCGCCATATCGGTCATTCCAAGCTGAAGCTGTCGCAACATGACACTGGCAGCTCGATAAGTTTTTGCTGCGCGTAGTTTCTCGTAGAGCTCATCCGGCAGGACTTCGCCTGTCTGATAATGAATGGCCATCTTCATCAGCGTCGGACGATGAAGACACCAGTTCTCCATGAACTGACTTGGCAATTCAACGGCATCCCATTCCACACCATTGATTCCCGCAGCATCGCGGAAGTCGACGGTCGTCAGCATATGCTGCAGACCATGACCGAACTCGTGGAAGAGTGTTTCGACTTCTCGAAACGTCATCAGTGACGGAACACCGTCGGCTGGCGGAGTACTGTTGCAAACAAGATGTGCAACGGGCAAACGAAGACCATGCTGACCGCAGGACCGCGTAATACAGTCATTCATCCACGCGCCACCACGCTTGTCTTTTGGTCTTGAGTACGGATCGAGGTAGAACGAGGCAATCTGTTCTCCCGAATCATTAAAGATCTGATAGAACCGAACATCAGAATTCCAGATCGGTGCAGTCCCGTCAGCAGCACGGACCGTAATTCCAAACAGCGAATGACAAAGCTCAAACAGACCCGCAAGAACTCGATCAAGCGAAAAGTACGGCCTCAATTGTTCGTCAGTAAACGAATAGCGTTGCTCACGCAATCGTTCCGCCCAGAAGGGGATGTCCCAATGAGCCAGCGAGCCTGCATGACCGTTGCTCTGCGCAAACTCCTGTAATTCTTCCAACTCCTTCTTTGCAACATGATGCGACGACGCCAGCAGTTGATCAAACATCTGCTGCACCGCAGCCACATCTCCCGCCATCTTGCGAGAAAGGCTCAGGTCCGCATAACACTCAAACCCCAATAGCTTTGCCTGCTCCTTCTTCAACTTCAGGATCTGAGAGATGAGTGGCGAATTATCTGTTTCTCCGGAACCTGCACGCATCACATAAGCGCGATAAACGGTTTCCCGCAAATCTCTATTACGACAATGCTCCATGAAGGGCCCAAAGCATGGATGATCCAATGTGATCCGCCACGGCCCCGCCTCCGGCGTTGCGGGCGTTTTGCCGGCATTCTCTTCAGCCCGAGACCACGAGGCCGCTGCTATGCGGCGAAGACTGGGTGGAAATCCCTCAGCATCGGCCGAGTCAGTAACATCCAGCGAAAATGCTTTAGTCGCATCCAGCAGATTGTTGGAATAATCTGTTCCGAGTTGTGACAGTTCCTGCTCAATCTCGTTAAATCGCTCCCTATCTTTTCCCGTCAGACTGATTCCGGACTGCTCAGCACTCTGAATCATCCGAGCCACAATCCGCTGTTGTGCGCTACTGAAGTGTCTCCAACCAGGGGAGTCACGCAGAGCCAACAACTTCCGATAGAGCGATTCACTCTGCCGAAGCTGCAAACCGAATTCGACCACCTTCGGCATCGATTCATCATGCGCAACACGCAGCTCGTCGGAATTCGCCACACTCAACAAATGTCCTACTGGAGACCATCCGTACTCGAACAGCAAATCAATTTCTTCGAGCGGATCCATCAAGGCCGCCCACGATGTTTCCTCGGAAGACTCCACCTTGCTGAGAATTTCTCGACATCGAAGCAAAAACTTATCGACCGCAGGCGCAATATGCTCCGGCAAAATTCGGTCGTACGCAGGAAACCCCTCTTTGACAAGGAGCGGATTCAAATCAGCATTCATGGAGCATACATCTCGCAAACAACGGGCCAATAAATTCATGCGAATGGCGGAAAATCGACAACCGGAAAATCCGTGGTCAGAATCTCGTCTCGCCATGCAGGAGTTGTATTCGGTGCATGATCAGTCGCGAAGCGCGAACCCTGCAATTGTTGCTTTGAAGATCAAGTCCCAAAGTTTTTCGCAAGTTTCACAGGCGAGATTGCTTAGTTCATCAGCAAACCGACAAACAATCCGCGCGGAATAACTTTCTTTCAGATTTAAAGTGATCTCGCAGAAAAATTCTGCAGCAAAAAAAAGCTGCCATGAACCTGAAACAGATTTCCAAATCGCGATTGATGGATTGAGATGTCGTCGGTATAACGCCCACACCTTTTCAGGGATCGTCGTAAGTATCTGGTTATTGAAGGTTCAATCGGACGTTCTGTCTGGTTCTTCATTGCGACATCCGAAAGTCTTTCGCACGGCACTTTTCATACTGTTGTATTCACGACCATCGAAGTGTCAGTGTTGTCTTTTTTAGAGGTACACTCCCATCATGCTGCTCCACCAGATTGAACTTGTCCCCGGCGAGTCGATTCGAGTTGGACAATTGATCGTGACTCTGATTGCGGTCAACGGAAACGTAGCAGAGCTGCATGTGGAAGACCCCGATAACGGCAACTCATGGATTGATCCAGTTTTCTTCTCCGGCTGCGAAACTGAAGAGCCTGCTTTGGTTTAGAGCCCCGTCGGTCTGACTGGTTGGCTCCCAAAAATTTCACCACGCTCGCAAAACTGCTTGCGCTGGTCAGCAAGTGCTCATCGCTCAGCGATTACAAGGCGATGAGTGGTTCTATCTGGGACGTAGGTAACTCATTGAGTGCTGCTGCCCCAGCATGAGTCCGTGCGAGCCGACGAAAACTCCTGGCTGATCTACCTGCTTCGCGACTGGAGTGTAGTCGCGTCTGCCAGTCTGGAGCAGGGCGGCACAGCCACTCGCTTCTCTTCATCGCAGGGCTCTGTAAAGTGCGGCCTTCTCCCACCGAAGGACTGCCATGTTCCGCTTCGCCCTGACCATCTTTGTGAGCGCCTTTCTGCTTTTTCAGGTTCAGCCCCTGATTGGCCGATTTATTTTACCCTGGTTTGGCGGTGGTCCATCCATCTGGACCAGCTGCATGCTGTTCTTCCAGATCATTCTGCTGGGAGGCTACCTCTACGCTCACCTGCTAAGCGTCTATCTGAAGGCCCGCGCGCAGGTCATCACGCACACCGTTCTTCTGGCCGCCTCACTGCTGTTTCTGCCAATTTCACCGAGTGATAGCTGGAAACCCACATCCGACCAGTCACCGCTAATACATATTCTCCTGTTGTTACTGGCCACAGTTGGCGGACCGTACTTCATGCTCTCGTCGACAGGCCCGTTGATGCAGAAATGGTTTAGTCAGACTTCCCCCGGACGCTCTCCGTATCGACTCTATGCCTTATCAAACATCGGATCACTTCTGGCATTGCTGAGCTATCCGTTTGTCTTCGAACCATGGCTGACACTGAGACAGCAGGTAATCTCATGGTCGTCTGTCTATGGCAGTTACGTGCTTCTGGCCGTGTGGTGTGCTGCAGGTCTGTGGAAGGTATCGAACTCAGAAGCAGCGCTAGTGACGTCCACTGAAAACAGTTCTGCAGAATTGACAACATCAGCCGATAATCGTGTGCCTCGTCCGAGCATCACGTCAATGCTGGTGTGGCTGGGCCTTGCAGCAAGCAGCTCCGCGATGCTGTTGGCCACAACAAATCAGCTTTGCATCGACGTCGCGACTGTTCCGTTTCTCTGGGTGCTGCCTCTTAGCCTCTATCTGATCTCGTTCATCATTTGCTTCGACAGCCCCCAATGGTACGACCGACGAGCCTGGGGACTGCTGTTGATCGTCTGTTGCCCGGTGGCTTGCTGGGTGATCGATGAAGGCGCTGATGTCAACATTACTAAACAAGTCGTGATCTATTCGACGATATTGTTTGCCTGCTGCATGACATGCCATGGAGAACTTGTCAGCAGCAAACCCCACCCAAAACATCTGACGCTGTTCTTTGTTTTGACCTCAGCGGGTGGCGCATTGGGAGGAGTTTTCGTCGCGATCGTGGCTCCTTACTTGTTCAAGGGGTACTGGGAGTATCACATTGGGCTCGTTGCCTGCGCATTGATGACTTTACTGGCGTGGTGCGGACAACGAGTCTGGCTTCGAGGCCCATCACCGCAGTTCTGGATCTGGACTCTTGCCGTCACTGGCCAGGTTGCAGCCTGCATCTACTATGTCTACTCGCCGATTTCAGCATCGATCAGCGACAAGAACGAAGTCATTCTTGTGGGAGTATTCATGCTCATCCAACTGATCGGTTTGATCGCAATAGGCAGCCGCGAACGAAATCTGCTGGAATTCTTCACTGCGGTGACAGCGTTCTCTGTCCTTCAATCTGCCTGGATCTTCTGGTTTGGGAGCTGGAATTTTCCCGGACTTGTCGGAACAGAAATTAAGACGGCTCTGGTCCTGATTCCTCTGGCTTCGATCCTCGTCGCGTTGGCTCTGTACGGGCTCACTTGCATTCCCGGCGACAGAACGCGTCGCTTCTGGATACTAGGAGCACTCTACGCCGCTGTCGCCGGAGTCACCTTCACGGTACTGAAACTCGAATGGCTGGAAAGCTGGCAGATCTATTCGCTGGGCTATACGGCCGCCGCAGCAGTGCTGATGGAATGGTCATCAATCGGTATTCGAGGTCCTGATCGAGCTTCTGTCGGATTCTGGTTCTGGGTGCCGGCGATCACTCTGCTTCTGTTGCTTTCCAACTATCTGGCCCAGATCGTCGAGTCCGACAACAAGACGACAGAAGACTCCAGAATCGTGCATGTCTCACGCAATTTTTACGGAGTGCTCAGGGTCAAGTATGAGGGTTCAGATCCGGACGATGAAGACTTCATCCCGCCAAAGAATGCACTTACCCATGGCCAGATTCGACATGGTTTTCAGTTTGTTGACGACTACTGGAAGCTTCAGCCAACAACCTATTATGGTCGCGAAAGCGGTGTTGGCCTGGCGGTCAAGGTGTCTCGAAGGATGGCAGCGGAATCTGATCAACACGCTCTTCGGGTTGGAGTCGTGGGATTGGGCACAGGAACCATGGCCGCGTATGGAGAGCAGGGCGAGTACTTCCGATTTTATGACATCAATCCGGATGTTCTGAAGCTCTCAGATACAATCTTCACTTATCTGAAAGACTCAAAGGCTAAAACAGAGGTCGTGATTGGTGATGCGAGGATCGTCATGGAACGAGAACTCGCCAACAACCAAACCCAGCAATTCGATGTTCTGGCGATTGATGCGTTCAGCAGCGATGCGATTCCGGTTCATCTGCTGACCAGTGAATGCGCTGAGATCTACCGCCAGCATGTCCGCAAAGGTGGCGTTTTGGCCATTCACATTTCCAACCGATTTTTGGATCTGAATCCTGTCTCACGCGGGATGGCCGAGAAACTTGGCTGGCAGGCGGTCAGAATCGATAACAGCGATGAATACCTGAGTGGAGTTTTCAGTTCCACCTGGATTCTGCTGACAGAGAATCCAGAGTTCGTGAATGACTCCGAAATCACGGAAGCCACCGATCTCTGGGGCGAAGAAGAACGCGTCCTTCACTGGACCGATGACTATTCCGGCCTGTGGCAGGTGCTGAGCTTTTGAAAACCAGTGAATGCCGTGTCGTTATTTGGACTGCGGCAGCCTGCTGCCGCTTTCGGCTCCACAGCCTGCTGTGGACAACCGTTCTGAATTCAACGAACGTTCAAACCGATGCTCGGCAGCAGGCTGCCTGCACCAAAGCGGCAGCAGGCTGCCGCAGTCCAAGAGGGCTTATCTCCTCCTTGTCCGACTGGCGTAGCCTGCGAAGGAGCTTGGGCATCCGGACCTACATCTGCAGACGCGGGCTGCTCCGCGGTTGGATCAAGAACCAACTCATAACAGGCTGCTTCTTCAGCGTTACGCAGGTAAAGACGATTGCCGATCAACACAGGATGATTCCACGTCTTTCCCGTCAGAGCCGGAATCTTCCCCATCTCAATGTGTTTGTCTGGATCCGCTTTCACAAGCACGAGTTCCCCCGTCTCAGAAATGACCAGCAACTGTCCGGCGTCCGGAAGCAGCAAAACCTGACCGTTTCCGTAACGCCCCTTCTTCCACTTTCGCTTGCCCGTCGCACAGTCGACGCAACTAAAGATGTTGCCATCAAAGCCGTAGACGCAACCGTCATATTCAACGAAGTCATTGAAGTCCGGCTTCATGTCTTTCGCCGTCCACGCCTCGCTGATCTTCCACGACTCCCCCTCGTGCACCACATTGATTCTTCGAGTTCCGACGCCCAGACTGGTTCCGATCAGAACTGAATCACCCATGACCAGAGGCTGAATGGCTCGATAGTTTTCAACCGGCCACTCGTGATTCCAGATCGTGCTGCCATCGGTGACTGACAAAAACTGCAAGCCCAGATTGGTCGACATCAGTATTCCGGACACATGATCAAAGACGGCCGGATGAACGGAACAATAGCTGTGATTGCCTGATGCAACCTCCCAGTGAACGTCCCCGGTCTTTGCATCGTAGGCCACTACAGCACCATCACCAGTCGCTGCTCCGGCATGAACAATAACCAGACCATCCTGCACGAATGGCGAAGCAGAGAAGCCCCATTGAGGCGGCTTGCAGCCTGAGTCGATCTGAAGATCTTTCGTCCAGCGAACTTCGCCCGTGAGTGGATCCAGGCACAGAACATGTCCATTCGCCCCGAGCGTGAAGAGTCCTTCATCACCGATTGTCGGCGTTGCACGAGGACCAGCTCCGGCAATCGCTTCCCAAAAGCGACTGGCGTATTCATGTGACCACAGAACCTTGCCCGTCTCAGCATTCATGCACACGACCGCCTCATTGTCACCTCGTTGTTCCTGTGTAAATAATCTCTGGCCTGCAACAGTGAACGAGGACCAGCCTGGCCCGATCGGAGTCTTCCAGATTTCTTTTGGTGGCGACGTCGCCCAATCTTCCTTAAGTCGTAACCCCGGCCGTTTTCCATCACGCATTGGTCCGCGAAAGTCAGACCATTCAGAGGTTGCTCGAGAAATCTGTTCATTGACATCGCCAGTAGCCGACGATTGTGAACTTCCAGCCGCAGTTTCAGAACGTTTTGCAAGCCCCCGAAGATACTCTTCCTCTGGTGTCGGTGCCCAACGCCACGAAAACTCTGCATCGAACTTTCCAGTGACTCCATGCAACTGAACCAGATCCCAGATACCAAATCCGACCGCCGACAAGAACAGCGCTGCACGCAATCGCGATGCCGGACGGTTTGCCATAAGAATCAATACCAATGCAAACGCGCTGACTCCACAGGGAATCTGGTAGAGAACCGTGCTCATTCCCTTCATGGAAAAATGCAGCAGCAACGTGGTCAAGACGCCGATCGCGATAACACCTGTCAGGCCCATCACTTTCTCTCTCGTGCTCGCTCGGCTGGCGAAGGTCCACCACAACATGATCACGCCGCACAACCCAGCAGGCCCCGTAAAAGCCGCCATCAACAATGCCATGGGAGGAGCTTCCACAACAACCATACTGAGCTTTAGTGCCCCAATCAGGATTAGGCACACCGCGGCGGGCCACCATCGCAGAGTAGTTATTGCTGCCTGTGCCCCCGTAGCGTTTGAGTCAGATCTCTTTTCCGCAGTGGATGCTTCGTGAGCGAACGGATTTTCTGAGGTCGTCATGTTGATTCCTGACGGTGAAACCTTTATTCCACACGGTTAACTGATTCTCTGATTATGCCCCGGACAAGACATCTTCTTCGACGTGATTCTGATTCCATTGAGAACTCCTTGAGTTGCCAATGCTGTTCGTCCAACACTGGAAATTATTCTGTCTGAAATGCAATGAGTGGGATCATCTTCTGCATGAACTGTTGCCACTTGAAAAACAGAACAACAAGCAAGATCAAGGCGACGGCTGCCATCCGAATGGCCATACGATGATTGTTGTCATAGTCACGACACGGCCAGAACTCACTCAACCAACAGCAATGGGGACTGAGGAATATCATGAGCACATCAAACGTCGTAAGTTGGCCAAAAAATCGACCAATCCAAAGGAGACTAAACAACGCCGTAACACTGATTCCAATCAAAAACTGACCGTTGGATTTCACGGGCCCTGTTTTTTTTTCTTTTATCCAAAGAGCCAAAGCTGCGCCACAGATCCCACCGGCCAAAGGCATTGCAGCTGCTCCACCTTTGATATATCCAGCCAGCATCGTAACCATACCCGTGGCCAGTAGCGACATCACGAGGCCAGCTGTAAGCGAAGCCGATACCCCACGAAATGCGAGAACCATGGAGGATCTCAATGCAACGTACAGTAACGCAGCCCCTGACAGCAGAACCCCAAAGGCGACGAAGGGTGGCCAGTCGCTTGTGTTTGACTCGACTGAACTGAGATAAACAGAATCATGCCAAAGAATACGGCCCACACTCACGATAAAAGCGAATCGAGCAGTGGCTGCACAGAAGCCTGCAAAGCGGGATAGGAAATTGTGCTGATCGTCCGGCACCTGGACGGCCCTGATGAATTCAACAATCATCGCAGCCGGTAATACGATCATGAGGAAGCGATCAAGAGCATTCACCGGAGGCCATCGCGATTCGAATCCAAGGATTCGATATCCAGTCAACAGGCCCAAAACAAGGCCCACCATAGAAACGAAACGAGCGAGCGACGGAATCGTCGCTCGCATCGTAAGGTGAGAGATAAAAATCGCCAAAAAACTGACAGCAAACGCAGCCGCCAGTGCGATCATATACTGAAATGGCTCCGGCATCCGCTACTTTCGCATCCCTTCACAGTCGATCAGAATAATTGCTTCATCGCCAATCGCACCGATGGCACTTTTGTCGAAATTGAAGTCACTTCGCTTCAGCTTCAGCTCCGTCGAAAAGCCAACTCGCTTGACGCCTCTGGATTCAATTTCCTTGCCACCCATCAGCTTAACAACGATTTTCTTTGTTGTGCCATGCATCGTGAAGTCGCCGGTGACTTCGTAACCACCTTCAATCACTTTCACGGCCGTGCTCTTGAACTCAATTGTCGGGAACTGCTTTGTGTCGAAATAATCCGGCTGACGCAAATGCTCGTCCCGAGCCGGATTCGCCGTATCAACACTTTCAGCCTTGATTGTCAGCTGAAAAGATGATTTCGCTGCATCATCACGATCAATGATGAACTTGCCGGAAACGTCGTTGAACCGACCATGAATCCAACTGATGTCCAGATGCCGTGCTTTAAAACTCACTGAGGAATGAACCAGATCGTAGTCGTATTCATCGGCACTCCATGCAACTCCCGCTCCAATGCAGCAGGTCAAGAGGAGGCTCAACGGTTTGAGGACCAAAGTCATCATTCGAAACATAACGCAGATACCTTTTTGCTGAACTGTTTGATCTGAACCGAATAAAACCATGCCAATCCTGGGGTCCGAGGGGCTGATCCCACGCGGATCAGAGGCCATCCTAAAGAGCAGGGCACCGTCCGTAAAGCATAGAGAACTTCCTGAGGACAACATGTCGCGGCTGTTTTTCCTTCACGCTGGCGAAGATTCCGCCATAACAGCAGTCAGACGAGGGCTACTTCAACCAGATTCCAACGGAAAAACGGACGGTACATGATTTTCCACGATGATCCGCCTGATCTGTCGCCCCGTAATCGATCACAGGATCTGCCGACGATTACAGATCAGCTCACCGGCTCAACTTTCAAAAGTAGTTTCATCCAGTCTTTCCTCATTGTCGCGAGGACGCGATCTTGAACTGAGAACTTTATGCCACGGACCTTTGCATTTGTGCTGTGCGTTCTCCTGACCAGTTTTCGGATGCCTCTGTTGACGGCACAGGATGTCGACAACATGCGTCAAAAGGCTGTTCAGTTTCTTGAGATCACTCAAGGCAGCGATGGCTCCTGGTCAAGCTCCACAGCCGTGGGCATCAGTGGTCTGGTGACAACATCTTTGCTGCAAAGCGCAAAACTGCGGATGATCCGATTGTTGCCAAAGGTCTTGAATTCCTCGTCCGCAGTCAGCAGTCCAGTGGAGGAATCCACGCTCCGGAAAGCCGACATCAGAACTACGATACCTGCATCGCGATCCTGGCTCTGAGTGAAGCGAATGCAAACGGGAAGTACGATGAGCCGCTAAAGAAAGCCGAAGCATTTCTGCGAGGCCTTCAGTGGGATGAAGGCGAAGGCATTGAATCATCAGAAGGTGCCTACGGCGGAGCTGGATACGACAGCAAACAACGTCCGGACATGTCGAATACTCAATTCCTGATCGAGAGGCTCTCAAAAAATCCGGAGTAGCGGCCGATGACCCGGCGATGCAGAAAGCTCTCAAATTCGTATCCCGCGCTCAGAACCTTGAATCTCCCCACAACACTTTGGATTTCGCGGGCAAAGTGAACGACGGCGGGTTCATCTATACTCCGGCCAGAGGTGGTGAATCCAAAGCCGGGATGAATGAAAACGGTGGTCACAAATCGTATGGCAGCATTACCTATGCAGGTCTCAAGAGGATGATTTATGCGGGCCTGACGAAGGAGGATGATCGAGTCAAAGCAGCCACCGAATGGATCCGCAGGAACTACACGTTGTCAGAAAACCCGGGCATGGGGCAACAGGGACTTTACTACTATTTCCAGACCTTTGCCAAAACAATGTCATCCCTCGAAAGTGAGTCGTTTACGACGACCGACGGCTCTGAACACTTCTGAAAACAGGAGCTGGCTAAAAAACTGGCCGAACTTCAGCAAGTCAACGGCAGTTGGGTCAACCCGGCCGATCGCTGGTACGAGGGAGATCCCAATCTGGTGACAGCCTATAGCCTGTTGGCTCTTTCGCATTGCGATTAAACTACGACGTGATTCAGACGAATCACGCCTTGCATGTTGTTTCGCGAATGCTGTAGCTGTCGGTACTTCGGGTCGTATAGGCCACAATCAACTCCGCCAGCAAACCCAATGACAGAGCTTGTCCGCCCAGCAGTGTGGCGGCCACAGAATAGGCCAACAGCGGGCGATTGCCGATGGGGGATGCGGTGAATATTCCGACTCGCATCACAAGCCACAGTAAACTCAGATAAATCAGACCGAGAATCCCCATCGCAAAGAAGCCGAGTCCGATTGTTCCCAGTGCATGTTGAGGACGTCGACCAAAACTGGTGAGAAACGTGACGGTCAGCAGATCCAACAACCCGCGAAGAAATCTTCGCATGCCGTACTTCGAGTGCCCATGTTGGCGTGAACGATGATTGACACCGACTTCTGTGACTCGAAAACCTCGCGAATGTGCGAGCACCGGAATAAACCGATGGAGTTCACCATAGATCTGAACTTCCTGCGCAACCTCAGCGCGAAACAGCTTCAGCCCACAATTGTGATCATGGAGTCGCAGGCCTGTCATTAATCCGACGAGACCATTGAAGACTTTACTGGGATAGACCTTGTGCCACGGATCGAGCCGGCGTTGCTTCCATCCGTTGACAACATCAAAACCCGCCTGAATCTTCTGCAGCAGAGCAGGAAACTCAGCCGGGTCGTCCTGGAGATCGGCATCCAGCATCAAGATCAGATTTCCGGTTGCGACTTTCATTCCCGCCGTTAAGGCGGCAGCTTTGCCAAAATTTCGTCGCAATCTGATCCCGGAGACGATCGCTTCACGAGCAGCCAACTCTTCGATCTTCTTCCATGAATCATCGGTCGAACCATCATCGACAAAAATGATTTCATAGCTCGAAACGGATGACCGAACACCTGCCTGCAACTCATCTACCAATTGAACAAGACTGTCTCGTTCGTTGTAAACGGGGATAACAACCGAAAGCGTCAGGCTGTCAGAACTGAGTGATTCAGCGGATATTGACATAAGATGTCTTCTCTAACGGCCAACGCTACTTTTCGACAACCGGTTTGCGAGTTCTGACAGGGCCTGGCACAGGGGCCGCTGGCTCCGGAGTACTCGTCGCGACAATTGCACGCTCTCGGAGCGCTTCGGCCGAAATCAGGTGCACCAATTCCTGCCCAAGCCTGTCCATCTCCATCACTACAGAATCAATCCGCCCGGCGAGATAAAGATAAGCAGCCATCGCAGGAATCGCGATGATCAGTCCCACAGCAGTCGTCAACAAGGCCAAAGCAATCCCGTTAGCCAAAGTTTGGGTTTGCCCCATTGCCCCCGCAGTGGCGATGTCATTGAAGGATCGAATCATCCCGACCACAGTACCCAACAGGCCGATCAATGGACTCAGAGTAGACACACCGTTGAGAACTCGCAAACCCTTTTTCAGTTGAGTGACCTGCCGTTCTCCTCCATCTGTCACCGCCTGTTCGACTTCGGTGCTTGGGCGACCCCACTTGCGGAGCCCGTGAATGAAGATGTCGGCCATAGGACTCATGTTCTGCTGACACACTTTCAGAGCTTCAGCTTTGTCCAGACGACCAGCTCTCAGGTGCATCAGAAATCTGTCGACAAACCCTCGTGGAATAACTCGCCGACGACGCAGCACAACGAGTCGTTCAATCACGGACCACACTCCAATAACCGATGCAATGATGAAGGCCGCTGTGAACGGCCGCCCCATCGCATCTGCTATGCCCAGTGGATCAGTCGGGATGCCTGAAACGACTGGCTCAGCCGCGTCTGCTGGCGCCGCAGGATTTGCCGGCTCAGCATTCTCCGCAGGAGACGACGCAACAGGAGTACTGCCCGCAT
Organism: Planctomycetaceae bacterium; assembly: GCA_044235005.1. Classification (GTDB taxonomy): domain Bacteria; phylum Planctomycetota; class Planctomycetia; order Planctomycetales; family Planctomycetaceae; genus SXXK01. Next base: position 24,483 of record JBIIIF010000015.1, read on the forward strand.
CCTGCGCAAGCGACTGGCACGCCATCATCAACCCTACGAGCGTAACCAACATCAGCGATATGCGAGTTTTCAAAGATGTCCGGACATGAGTCTTCATGGTTTCTGAACTTCCAGCTTTCCAAGTTCCTCACGGGCTTTATCAACCAGATTCGACGTGGGAAACTCTGCGATCAACTCTTTGAAATCTCGAATCGCAAAATCGTTCTTCATCAAGCGAGCCTCACAGGTGGCCGCCTGAAACAATGCCTGAGCACGCAAATCCGCATAGCTGTAATTGACATAGACCTTGAAATACTCCTTCACAGCTTCATCCAGTTTCATCTCCAGGAGCAGCGTCTCGGCGATCAAAAACTGACAGCGGGCGGCAGTCTCCGTGCCTGCTCCTTCGGTGCTGGATGTCACCTTTCCAAAGTACTCACGAGCTTTCAAAAAATCAGGAGGAGCCTGCTGCTTCCAGCGTCGCCCCTGAATATCCATAACTTGAAACTCAAACTTTGACTGAGGACTCTGCTGCTTTAACTCTGCCTCAAGAGCATCAATTCGCTCGTAGTCCATTGTCGCCAACGCGGATTCGGCCATCACAACCCAGACGCGATCCGTCCAGTCCTGTGCCGGTATCTTCCCGGAGACGATCTCCTGACTCAGAATTGTCAGCAGCTTGATCGCTTCTTCATGACGTCCTAACTCAACCATCGCGTTACCGGAGAACAGTTGAACCTGCGCCGCCAACGGACTGCTTCCATAGCTTGCAAGAAACTGATCTGCAGCAGCAACAAGAGGCTGCCATTGCCGCCTTGTGGCCTGAATCTCAATCACATGAAACAAAGCACGTTCTTTTTCCGTAGCCCCGTAACGAGCATCTGTGACGATTGCTTCCATTTCCTTCAGTGATTCATCCAGCTTACCCGCAGACATCAAACTCTCTGCAATTGACAACCGAGCCTGTCCTGCATAGGGGCTGTCGGGAAACTTCTCAAGCAACTGCCGGTGAACAGCATCCGATCGATCAAACCGCTCGGCCGAAACATTCATCCACGCCCACTCATCAAACAGTCGATCCAGATCTTTTGCATTCGGAAACGCCGTCACCAGTTTTTCCCACGCCTGGTCCGCTTCGTCAAAGCGTTTGAGTTTCTCGAGCGACCGAGCCACCTGCCGCCCGGCATCGAAGGCGTACTGCATCGGTGGTTTCGACTCGCTACCAACCTCAACGGGCGGCTGATCCTTCGTCAGCTTTTCAAAAACACCGGAGTAAGCAGCAGCCGTTCTTTCGATGTCGCCCTGCTCCTCGATGCATCGAGCCAGCATGAACAAAGATTGAGCGGCATCCTCAGAAGCCGGATAGTCAGCAACAACCTTCGCAAAAGCGGCTTCAGCCTCCGTATATTGGGCGGCCTTGAACTGACACCACGCAAGCCCCGTCACTCCTGCTTCTTTAACCTCGGGATCCTTCTCACACGTTGAGGCCAGTTGAAAAAATGCGACTGCCTCATCCGGAGCATTCTGCTCCAAGGCAGCCTCACCGGATTTCAGAACGGCAGTCCATGTCTGCGCCAGTTCGGGAAAATCGTTAACCAATACCTTCAGATCTTCGATCGCCTCCGGAAACCTTCTGAGATGACTTAACGTCACCGCGCGAGCCGCCATGACGTCGGCTTTCTGAGTTTTGTCGACGGCGATCGGAATAAACTCATCAGCGAACTTCAGGGCTTCTTCATAACGCTTCTGTTCAAGGCAACTCACCGTGGCCAAAGCCAAAGCACCTCGAACTTCGCTCAGAGCTTCTATCTGGAACAGTTCACTCATCTGCAATGTCTGGTCAATTACCTTGTCAAACTGCTTCCCTTCGTAGAAAGCTCGGACCAGGTAATAGCGGCCGACAGCCGTGACGCGACTTTTGGGATCATCGGAAGCCGCAATGGCTTTTTGTAATGTCTCCAAAGACTGATCAACTTCACCACGCACCAAATACATTCGGCCTAACAGGATCTGCTCTCTGGGTCGAGCCGCTGCATCCGGAAAATCCATCTTCAATCGATTCCAGATCCGCTCAGCCTGTTCTCGCTGAGCTAACTCAAGGTTCAGCTCAGCCGCATTAAACAGACATTCTGCAACACGAGTGGACGTTGGCCAACGGTCACAGATATCAAGGAAAACCTGTGCCGCAGCAGGCTTATTTCCAGAGACACGTTCCATTTGAGCCTGCTGAAACAGCACGTCTGCGGCAAGGGGGGTATCTCCGGCAGCCAAAAGTGCTTCTGCAAAAACCAGCCGAGACTCTTCAAGCCGGCCTAATTCCTTAAGAGTCATTGCGGTCATCAAAACGCCCTGAGCCGATGAAGCTGTTCCCTTCGGAATCTTCTGTAGCCACGTCAAAGCCTGTTCAAACTCACGCTGACGATACAGCGACATCCCAACACCCAATGTCGCCGAAGGCACAAGGGAGTTCGTCGGATATCCAGAGATCACCTTTTCAAATGAAACGGCAGCCTCTTTGTATTCTCCGTTCGCATACTGAATTGCTGCGATCCGATTCAACGCTCTGGGGGCAGGCGTTGATTTGGGATCAGCAACGACCAACTTGTACTGGGCTAATGCATCCTGAGGCTTGGCCAAGCCTTCCAGAGCCTTGCCCAGACTGAATCGACAGTCTGCCAGAATTCCAGGATCTGTCTTGCTGGAGGCCAGCGGATTCAAAATTGCAACGGCCTTCTCATGTTCCTTTTGAGAAACATACGAATCGCCCAACAAGAGTTTGGCCCAATCTCCATGAGAATGCCCTGAGTGCTTCTCAAGGTATTCTGTCAGCTGCAGAATCGCGGCCGGATAGTCCTTCAGAAAGTAACTACACTCACCAAGCCGATAGCGAGCATCAGCAGCATCCTTGCTGTCAGGCTCAGCCGTTATGTACTTCTGAAATTCTTCGCGAGCCGGTGCGTACTTTTCCAGAACACTCAGCGTGCGTGCATGGTAAAGTCGAGCCAAATTGGCGCGTGAATGCTCCGGAAACTCTTTCAGGAACTGGCTGAGAGTTTCCTCCGCCTGCTCCCAACGTTTGCCTCGATAAAATCCAAGACCCAGATTGAAGTCGTCCGTCGCCTTGTCTGCAACGGCCATCTCGGGCATTAAAAGCATCACCAACAGGACCTGAACCACGGTTCGGCAAACAGATGATGTTGTGACCAGCCGGAGAAAACGGCGCGGCCCTGATTCCCCATGGTTCTGACGCCTCTCCCCGCGGAACAAACTGGAGGTCAACATGTATTCGTTTTCCACTTAGAAACCTGAATCAGAGCTTTCTGGTTTGAGTCACACCAGAACAACGCTTCGACCCAAATGCCGAAATCGAGGGACAGTCCCACCACCGTATCTGACTCCGATTACCATAGTACGCACGAAAATGGCGATTCCGAAGCCTGATGGGCCTCAAATTGGCACGACTCTCAATCTGCATGCCGCAATCGGACCTGAAATACTCACCCCCGTTTGCGCAAACCACCTCTGGGTGGTCCCATTGTGGGCCCGAGGTGGGCTTCAACTCAACATTTATTCATCAGTGAGCCTCGTGCCATACGACGAAACAGAATAAGTTCTGCAACGTCTGAATCGGGTATTTCCAGTCGCAAATTGACTGCCCCATGTCCAGCACAGTATCCTTGAGGCCCGCCAATCAAGTTCGATAACCTGCCCGCACGCGTTCACGTGTTGCGTCCCGCCCGTACTTTCCGCCCAGATTCAACCATCGCTGAGGAGCAATTCATGCTTCGAATTCACACCGGTCAGTCTTCCGCCTATTGCGATGGATGGTCGCGACGAAGCTTTGTGCAACTGGGAGTAGCCGGAATGGCCAGTGCCAGCCTGGCTCAGATTCTGGCGGCAAAAGAGCAATCGCAGGCACCCGGCAAATCGTCCACAGATACCTCAGTCATTCTGCTTTGGCTTGATGGCGGCCCAGGGCACATGGACACCTACGACATGAAACCGGAAGCTCCGGCCGAATATCGAGGTATCTGGAAACCAATCCCTACCAACGTTCCGGGAATGGAGGTCACTGAACTCTTCCCGCTGCAGGCCAAAATCGCTGACAAGTTTTCTGTTGTTCGTTCCCTTCATCATGATAGCGGCGACCATTTTACAGGTGGCCATTGGATGCTGACGGGCCGAGGCGAAGGTGTCAGCGGCGCGAACACCAAGGGCAAGTATCCGTTCTTCGGATCGGTGGCCACAAAGGTCACTGGAGCTCGTCGACCTGGCATGCCAGCCCATGTTGCCGTTCCTTACGGCATGAGCATCGGACTTCGCCCCGGATATTTTGGTGGCAACTATCTGGGAGTCCATCACAATCCCTTCGAGACTGAGGGGGATCCCAATGCGGATAACTTCCAGGTCAGGAATGTGGGACTCAGCCAGGATCTGACTCTCGATCGACTCAATGATCGCCGCGCGCTTCTGACCTCAGTCGACAGCCTGCGCCGCGAAGCCGACGCATCAGGGATGTTCGAATCCATGGATCGCTTTGATCGCACCGCCTTTGACATGGTCACTGGCGCGAAAACTCGTGAAGCATTCGACCTGACAAAAGAAGACGCAAAGACTCGCGAACTTTACGGCCGCCATTCGTGGGGCCAGAGCACTCTGCTGGCACGTCGGCTTGTCGAGGCGGGCACGACGTTCGTCTCCTGCCACTTTGGGGGCTGGGATCATCACTGGGATCTGAAGTCCGGTATGGAGAACTATCTGCCGAAAATCGATCAGCTCGTCTTTGGGCTGTTGACAGATCTTGCTGATCGAGGACTTCTCGAAAAGACTCTGATCGTGCTCTGCGGAGAATTCAGTCGCACTCCGCGAATGAATGACGGAGGCAACGGCGGGCCTCCGCTTAGTCAGGGAACACCAGGTCGTGACCACTGGGGAAATGCCATGTTCTGCTTCCTGGCCGGCGGAGGAGTGCAGGGCGGTCGCCTGATCGGTTCAACAGACCATCTCGGTGAATCTCCCAAGGAACATCCTCTGCGACCAGGCGACATTCACCACACGATTTATCATGTGCTTGGAGTTGACCCGTCACAACATTTCCTTGATCACTCCGGCCGACCCGTTGCCGCAGTCGATCATGGCGATGTGATCCACGAGTTGTTTTAGCGACTGATGTCGCATCCTTGAGGCGGATTCACCACGACTTGCTTTTGTCTGACCGACTAACAAATCTTCCGAGCCAAAACCCCTCGGCGTAATGCTCAGTCGACCGAAAAATTTCGCGACCGAAAAATTAAATCGCACACACAACCCATGAAATCTTTCGGTCACTAAATCTTCCGGTCAAAACTCCCACAGCGTAATCCCCAGTCGGCCGAAAAATTTCACGACCGAAAAATTGAATTACGCACACAACTCATGAAATCTTCCGGTCACTAAATTTTCCGGTCAAAACTTCCAAGGCGCGCTTTACCGTCGGTGAGTCATCAGTTCCGGGACGCGGAGCTGCCGGAACTCGTTGGCGCTCGGTCCGGCCTGGGAAGAAAGTCAGCCCACTGCCACGCACGCCTCTGAAGGCAACCACTGCTCCAACTGTGTGCGAATCTCATCCGTCGGCTCAAGCAAATCGGCGATTGAATCAACAACCAGATCCGACCGAAACGCAGAGTTCTGCAGATCAGCTCGCGACGTCGTCCCGGATAGCACCAGAACCGTGCGATAGCCCATCTGAACTCCGCCCGGGATATCTGTATCCATCGTGTCGCCAATCATCACTGTATTCGCCGCATCAAGCCCCAGTTCCTTCCGAGCAGCTCGCATCATCACGGGACTTGGCTTTCCGACACTGAAGGCCTTCACTCCCGTGGCTTTCTCCAGCAGAGCGACGACGGCCCCGCAGCCAGGTCGAGTTCCCGTCGATGTTGGGCAGTTCGGATCAAGATTCGTCGCAATCAGTTTCGCGCCGTCCATGATCAATTGTACGGCTCGCTCAACCATTTCGAACGAGAGTGTCCGTCCTTCGCCAACGACAACGTAGTCGGCATGACTATCGACGATCGAATAGCCGTTGCTGTGCAGTGCATTCATCAGGCCGTTTTCACCGATGACGAACGCCGTGCAGTTCGGAAGCTGACGGGCAAGAAATCGAGCGGTTGCCATGGCACATGTGAAGACGTGCTTTTCCTCAATGGGGATTCCCATGCGATTAAGTTTTGTCGCGACATCGCGCCGACTGCGCTGACTATTGTTGGTCAAAAAGAGAAACGGAACATTCTCATCCAGCAGCTTCACGATAAACTGTTGTGCTCCCGGAATAAGTTCCGTGCCTCGATAGATTACCCCGTCCATGTCAATCAGAAACCCGGAACTCATCTGATGTCTTTCTCTGCCAAACCAATTACAAAACGGTTCTCTGCACCGTTCCATCGCCGCAGAGTTCACATTGCTGCGGGATGGGCAAGTCACGCGCCAATTCAAGTTCGATTGCGAAGCGATGCAATGAACACGGCACTTTGCGTCATACCACCTCTCGCGATTTCAGGATTCTTTCACCACCAGGTACGGTGAAAGGACACAATCAAACGTTCTGAAAAATTGCGTGCATGCTCAAATCAAGCGCAGGCGTTTTATTAATTGCTGTAGCCTCAAAGACAGACATGACAGCGGCATCTTGTGCAAGCTCTCTAAACCGACGCACGTAATGATCTGATCATGCCTGAGGCTTTGTGCAGCGTCTCGCGATATTCTTCCAGCGGATCGGAATCAGCAACAATGCCTCCGCCAACCGGAAACTGAACCCATCCGTTCTGAAGGGTAAACGTGCGAATCAGGATGCTGCTGTCAAAATCACCACCAGCCCCCAAAGCAAACAAGCTTCCGCAGTAAGCTCCGCGCACTGTCGGCTCAAGCTCAGCAATAATCTGCATCGCGCGAATCTTTGGCGCGCCTGTGATGGAACCGCCAGGAAAGCAGCCGGCCATCAGGTCCCAGACATCACACTCATCACGCAACTGACCGACAACTGTTGAAACAAGATGCAACACCGTTTCGAATCGCTCAATCTCACACAAGCCGGTGACACGCACAGATCCCGACTTGCAGCTCCGCGAAATATCATTCCGCAGGAGGTCGACGATCATTACGTTTTCAGATCGATCCTTCTCACTGGTCGCCAGCTCTGTCCCGGCATAAAGATCCGCAATCGGAGATCGAGGTCGACGACGCGTGCCTTTGATCGGTCGAGTCTCCACGGTTCCGTTTCGGTCAACTTTCAGGAATCGCTCCGGCGACGCGCTGACAATCGCAGTTTTGCCAGCCTGAAACAATCCACAGAACGGCGCCGGATTGTTGGTGCGAATGGCGGAATACAATTGCAGAGCAGTCCCTGACCACGGAGCCATCAGCCGCTGCGAAAGATTGGCCTGAAAGATGTCCCCGGCGCGAATGTATTCGATGACTCGACTAACCGCCTGCACATATTCGTCACGAGTAAAATCCGAATAGATCTCGCTCGATGGTTCGATGCGATGCAGGCAACTGAACTGAGACTCCGGAACAATCTGTGATCGCCGCAAATCAGGTTCCGGCTTCCTCGCGACGTTACGAGTTTGCAATCGCCCCAGCAACCACTCCTCACGTTCTGCGACAGTAAACTTTCGCAACGATGCAGGCATTTCGATCACATAGGCTCTGACGGTGCCATTGATGTGATCCCAGACGATTGCCCAGTCATACAACCCAGCCAGCAAAGCAGGAGTTTCGAAATCATCGATCGCCGGAGTTGGCAGCTTCTCAAAGGCTCGCCCCAACTCATACCCCATCAGCCCGGCAATTCCTCCGAAGAAGGGAGGCAACTCCTTTAGCTCATGATCTTCCGGCTTGCTCAAACTCCGCTGCCAGTCGCGCAGCTTCTGGAAGGGCGACGTTCCGTATTCTGCCGCTCGAATCTCTAAAACATCAACAGGGTCAGCAGTCAGGAACGTGTAACGAGCATCCCGCTCGCGATGACGAGCTGCACTATCCAGCAACAGCAGATACGGCGCATCTTCGAAGGCGCCGACAGTCTGCAGTACCGGCAGGTCGGGATCGAGCTCAATAGTTCGAATGAACAGCGACACACTCACACTTTGAACGAGAGGACAACGGGCACAGAAGACTTAATCGGCGTTACCGAAAACACTTCTGGAAAGTAACCATGGTCTGCCGTGCTGTCATCAGAGAATCCGGAATTGGAAACGCTTCTACCGACGCATAGCCGTCATACTGGATCTCACGCAAGGCCGTCACGATGGGTGCATAGTCCATATGACCACGACCGGCCGCCTGCCGATTCGAATCCACGAAATGCACATGCCCAACGAAGGCTCCACCATCCCTAAGCCCGCCAGCGATCGAGATTTCTTCGATATTCATATGGAACAAATCTGCGAGCAGACGAACGTTTCGACTGGCCAGCGGCTTCAGAAGCTCTACACCGGCCGCCATCGTCGTCGCCATGTTGGTTTCGTATCGATTCAACGGCTCATAGTGCAAAACCGTCCCGCATCGCTCAGCATGATCACCCAGCGTTTGCAACGCATCCCGCAGATAACCAATCGCGGTTTCTCGATCAACGACATCGTCCCACTTGCCCTGCATTGATCCAATAATTGCCGGAGCCCCATACTCGGCACCAGCGGAAATGATATTGCGAATAAACTCCACAGCTTCTTGCCGACGTCCCGCATCAGCATCGCACAACGACAACTTGTGGACGACCATTCCCGCACCGGTCCCAACCGCAGCCAGCTTCAGGCCATGCTCGCTCAGCAATTGAGCCAAAGGCAGCGAACGAATCACGGCTCCCGATGGCGCAAACAGCTCAATCGCATCGAAGCCAATCTCCGCAGCCGCTCGACACGCACCAGGCAGATCATCATGAAACACGAAAGGCCCCTTGCGAGCCTGCTCGACAAGACTGACTGTAACTGCGGACTTAATCATGAAACACAAACCGCACTTTGAAATCTGAAATTTGAAATCTGCCGTCGCGATTGCTCCCCGCAACCACAAGAAATCTCAGCCACGCACCGGCACGTCCGGATGATAACTCAAACGCAGCGCCAGCAGTTGCTCGAAGATCAGGACGGCGATCAGCAACCCAATCAACACCCAGCGTATTTCGCGCCCTGCTTCTGATCCACCCAATGCCTGAGCAGCATCAGCATCCAGAACTCGCACATGTCCCAGATCAGCTTGTTGCATTAATTGCTCTGCATCAGCAACGGCCAATGCACTTTCCGATGATGAGACATTCAGAGCCACCGACAAGTCTGCTCCAGTCCCTTCAGCGTCGAAGCGTCGGACCTTGTAGACGCCCGGGCGATCTGCTTGTGCAATCGTCACACCCAGCTTTTCTTCCTGAGCAGTCTTCGTCCCGTTCTTCTGTTCGGGCTCTTTTGCTTTGCTGTCATCATTGGTCACTGCCGGGGCAACAGGCTTCTCCGCAGCGATTATTGTCGCTTGAAGCCGCACGAAGGTTTCCGCAATCGGTTCATCATCATTTGCCGCTTCCGGAAGGAAGACTTCGACATTCTCGGTGAACCTTCCCACTGGCCATTCAAGCTTCACGGGTTCCGTCAATTCTCGCAACTCAACGGTGTCTGTCTGCTTTTGCAGGTACTGATGCATTAACAGGTGCATAACCACATATCCAGGCGCGGCAGGCGACACAGGCCAGTTCGACCAGCGCCGACCGGCCCCTGTCAGGAAGGTCAACACTTTGCCTTTTCCGGAACTATGTTCGAATGCCACCGGTTGCCGATTCTTTAGCCGAACCAAGGTCCGAACACCATCCTTGCGTTCGGCATCATCAGGCTTAAAGTCGTCTGTCACCTGCATCCAACGAGCAATCTGGACCGTATCCGGGAATGGGCTATCGGGCGTGTTGTAGACCATAAAAATCGGATGCTGTTCAAAGACGGGACTGACGAATGCCTTCTCCGCAATTGCGGTGCCTGTTGAATTCTCGGCAACGACCTCATGCAAGGTTCCCAACGGAACAGGGAATAACTGCAACGACGGATCCCGTAAGGTTTCAGAATACCAACGCGTATTCGCCTGATCTCCCGGAAACCACACGATGCCTCCGCCAGCTCGCACATAGTCAGCGAGCAGCACCGAAGCGTCCGCCGGGAGGTCACGAATGTTAAGCAGATAGATGCAGTCGTAACCATTGAGATTTGAAGACGTCAGTGCCGACGATGTTCGCGCCTCGGTCGCTAAACCCGTCAACGCCGGGTCAGCACTTAAAGCAGCCGCTACGAATGAAGCATCTTCCTGCTGTCCTTCGTCATCGACAATCAAAACGGTACGTCGCTCGGTCACGTCCACCGCAAGAAAACGACGATTGTCTTCCCGCAGAGAATCATCTTCCAGGCGGACTTCAACCTGATGTCGACCTTCCGAATCGAAGGTCAAGTCATGAGAAATCTGCAGCTCGGCTCCCGGCTCAAGATCTGGAACAAGCACCTTCCCGGGCAGAGGATTTCCATCCACCAGCACAGTGCCACGCAAACCGCTGGCTTTTGTCGCGCTGTGGTTTCGAACGGTTAACGTCATTCTCCAGGGAACTCCCTGAGCAACGGCCAGAGTTTCTGCCGACAACTGCTGCAAGCCAATATTTGGGCGAGCATCCTTGACGACTTTGACCAGATCCACGGAGGCCTTGATCGTCTTCAAGGACTCCAGGGCCGCAGCGACTTCAGGACGATTATTCCAGTCCGACGCGCGAAGATCTGTCAGGATATGAACCTGAGGCGACGCACTGCCATCGGCCGCCAGAATATCTTTCGCCGCGTTAATCGCATCGACCGGCGAAGCCGCACGCCACGAACAAGTCAGGTTCCGCAATCGGGGTAGAAGCTCCTGAACCAACGCACCATCCAGAACGCGATCCGAAACGATCGGACGACGCGGATCAGTGATCGACAGAATCGTAACTCGGGATGCACCAGGCTGACGACTTCCTTCAGCGAGCATGTTCTCCAGAGTCGTCAACGCTTCTCGAAAGACCGAGGAGTCACCTTCACGATCACGCATCGACAGCGAATCATCCAGCAGCACTACGTGATGCATACTGGCCCCGCGCAACATCAATAATCGGCTGGGGTCCAGCACCAGTCGAGCAATCAGCAGCACGATCAACAGCACCGCCAGAACTCGCAAGAGCAGAAGCAGCAACTGCTCCAGAATGATTCGGCGACGGTTCAGTTCCTCACTCTCAAGGAGAAACTCCATCGCCGCAAAGCGAACTCGTTTGTACCTGAGCCGGCTCAGAATATGAATCAGAATCGGCACCGAAACCAGCGCAGCCCCGGGCAGCACGAAAGCTGGATTGAGGAAGAACTGGGTGAGCCAGGACATGAGACACAGGGGTTTCGGATTAAGGTTTAACGTCAAGGATTTATGGTTGGAACTCTAACATTATCTGCCTGCGACCGCAGTCGACTAACTATTTCTTTCGTCGCTGCATCAAAACATGAGCCAGCGAAGCATCCAGATTGTCGGACGTACGAATCAATTTGTAATCGATCGCACTCCCGGCACAGCGGCGTCGAATGGCGTCCAAAAACTTGTCGAGAGCCTGCATATAACCAACACGCAATGCGGCCGGATCGCAGGTCAGCTTGCCGCCGTCTTCGAGCCCTTCGAATCGCAATGTGCCCGAGTAGCGGAACTCCAGCTCTTCGTCATCCATGATGTGCATCGCGATGACTTCATGCCCTCGCTGACGCAGCATCGTGAGCCCCTTAAAGAGGTCTTCTCGTGGGCAGAACAGATCAGACATCAGGATGACGATGCTGCGACGAGTCAGAGATTCGTTCACTCGGCGAAGCACGCCAAGTATGTCGGTCTTACCGCCAGCCGTTTGAGTTTCCAGGCCCGACAGAATGGCCTGCAGATGATTGTTTCGACTGCTCGCCGGGATCTGACTACGGATCGTCGAATCGAAGACGCTCACACCAACAGAATCATGCTGCTTCAAAGCCAGCATTCCGAACGCCGCAGCGATCGTCTGTGCGTAGTCAAACTTGGACATAGCGCCGGACTTGAACTGCATCGATTCGCTGCCGTCAACAACCAGCATGATGCGAACGTTCGTGTCTTCTTCGAACTGCTTCAGATAGTATCGATCGGACCGCGACCACAACTTCCAGTCAATACGGCGCAGGTCATCGCCAGCCACGTATTCACGGTGCTGGAGAAACTCGAGCGACTGACCAAAGTACGGACTGCGATGTAACCCCGAGACGAAGCCTTCGACGACTCGACGTGCCCGCAGCTCAAGACGCGAGATTCTCGCAATCTCCTCAGGCCGCAAAAATCTTTCCAAGTCCTGGGTCACTCGTCAGTTCACTTTCGCGAGCAGGTGTTTCCTGAATCAGCCGTTCAATAACCTTGTCCGAGGTTATGCCTTCGCTCTGAGCCGTAAAATTCGGTACGATACGATGACGCAGAACCGGACCCGCCAGCTTCTGAATATCGTCCGTTGAAACCGTCGTTCGGCCGTTCAGCAACGCTCGTGTCTTCGCGCCCAGCAGAAGATTCTGGACCGCTCGCGGCCCCGCGCCCCAGCCGAGCCAGTCGTTGATCCATTGCGGAGTTCCGGGTTCTCGAACGCGAGTCTGGCGGACAATCGCCAGCGTATAGTTGATCACATGGTCTGAAACCGGGACCTGACGGACAGTCGACTGAATCTGCATAACCTGCTCACCCGTCAACACAGGCTGAATCTCAGGTCGAAAGTTGGACGTCGTCTGACGAGCAATCTGTCGCTCTTCTTCGAACGTGGGATACTTCACGAAGACCTTGAACATAAAGCGATCCTGCTGCGCTTCAGGCAGCGTGTATGTCCCTTCCTGTTCAATGGGGTTCTGTGTCGCCAGCACAAAGAATGGTGAGCTGAGTTTGTGAATGGTCTGGCCGACTGTAACCTGACGCTCCTGCATCGCTTCCAGCAAAGCTGCCTGAGTTTTGGGCGGTGTACGGTTGATTTCGTCGGCCAGGACGACATTGTGAAATAGCGGGCCGGGGATGAATCGAAATTCACGCTGCCCGGTAGTGCGATTCTCCTGGAGAATATCGGTGCCCGTGATGTCGGCCGGCATCAGGTCAGGAGTAAACTGGATTCTGGAAAACGTCATCGACAAACTGCGAGCCAGCGTACTGACCATCAGAGTTTTCGCGAGTCCCGGTACTCCTTCCAGCAGAACGTGGCCCTGACTGAACAAACCAATCAGAAGCTGCTCAATAACTTCGTCCTGCCCCACAATGACTTTGCGAATCTGTTCCTGCAGTTGGCCATACGCTTTATGCAGAACATCAACCGCCTCTGCGGAGATGTCGTTCTGGTTCTGTTCCGACATTTCAAACTCTCCGGCCTGCACTTAGACCGTTCCATGGGGCCGTTACTGGATGTGACCGGCGACTACCGGCTGTAAGACTGCTACGACGTTTCTCGCCAAACAGTCTCTCGAAAAGACGATGATCAGCCCGAAAAAACGTTCGAAAGCCAAAATCACCGACCAATACTGAGCCAGACTATAGCAGACGGCGTACCATTGAGAATTCAACGGGAAAATTCTCCCGGCAAACGCGGGATCACCTGGTTCAGCACCTGACATCACCGAACCCGGAAATGGGCCTTTGTTGAATTTCGGGGCAAACTTGACTCCCGTGCCGAGACGGCGACACTGCCGACCTCGATAGTCAGCAATCTGTATTCTTGATTCTTGCGAAAAGCGGAGCCCTTATGAAACCGTTGAACCAATTGTCTCGTCGTGCAGCGCTTGGTTCCATCGCCGTCGGCAGCCTTTATTCGTCGGTATCTGGCTTTCCGACGGTCTTCGCCGATGTGGAAAAGCCAGCGGATTCAGCGAAGAGGAAAACACGATTCGGCGTGTCGACGTATTCGTTCTGGCAGTTTAATCGCGAAGAATTCCGAGACATTAATGCGTGCATCGATATGGCTGCCGAATGGGGCTTTGATGGAATTGAAATTCTCCATCGCCAGATGACCGACGAAAGCAATTCGACTCTGCAGAAGATCAAGCAGCGAGCGTTCATCAATGGACTGGACCTGTGCGGCTTTTCGACTCATCAGGGCTGGGTTTCGCCCGATCCGGAGGTTCGCAGGAAAAACACTGAGCACACGATTCACTGCATCGAACTGTCTTACGCACTCGGAATTCCCACAATGCGAGTCAACACCGGGCGATGGGGAACCAGCGGAAACTTCGATGAGCTGATGAAGAATCGCGGCATCGAACCTGTCCTTGAGGGCCACACAGAAGACGAAGGCTTTAAGTGGGTGATCGACGGACTCACAGAGTGCCTCCCTGCGGCCGAACGCTGCGGAGTCACTCTCGGCCTGGAAAATCACTGGGGACTCGGACGTACCCCAGAAGGTGTTATTAAGATCGTCAAAGCCATCAACTCACCATGGCTCAAGACGACGCTGGATACCGGCAACTTTCTGGAAGACCCGTACGATCGACTGGAACTCATGGCCGACGACGCAGTGCTTGTTCAGGCCAAGACTTATTACGGCGGTGGGCTGTGGTATTCGCTGGAGCTCGATTACCCGCGAATCGCTGCAATGTTGCGAAAGCACAAATTTGGTGGATACGTCTCTTTGGAGTTCGAAGGGAAGGAAGACCCCAAAGTGGCTATTCCGAAGAGCCTTGAGATGTTGCGATCCGCCTTTGCGCGATGAAAGCCTGATGAGCTTCGTTGATACGAATCGCAGAAAGATGAGTATGCATTGAGCCTGAGACACTGCCGGATTGAAGTACAAAATCGGCTAACGTCTCAGGCTCAGGTTGAACGTGTTTCTGCGAATCGCCTTAGAGCATTTGCTTCTCGGCGATCAGATCTTTCACAAAGCCGACAGTCTCGGTCAGTACCACTTTCTTTGGATCAGCTTCAGTACGCCATTTGACTTCGGCGATGCCTTCAGCCAGGCCTTTGCCGCCGATGGTGATGCGGAGCGGAATCCCGATCAGATCCGCGTCCTTAAACTTGAAGCCAGGTCGCTGATCACGATCGTCCATCAAAACATCGACTCCGGCCGATGTCAGTTCATCGTAGATGCGATTTGTCACCTTCATGACTTCCGCGTCGCTGACATTCAATGGGATAATCTGCACTGTGTATGGAGCGACGTTAATCGGCCAGATGATGCCGTTCTCGTCGTGACAGGTTTCAACGATGGACGCGACAACACGAGTCACCCCGATGCCATAGCAGCCCATGATGATCGGGTGAGACACTTCCTTGTCATCCACGAACTTCGCATCCATCGACACGCTGTACTTAGTCCCCAGCTTGAAGACGTGGCCCACTTCGATCCCGTGAACCATGCTGAGCGTTCCCGCGCACTTAGGGCACGGGTCACCGGACTCGGCGTTGCGCAGGTCGAAGGTTTCTGTGACATCGAAGTGCGTTCCAGGAATCACTCCCGTCAGATGCGCGTCCTTTGAATTTGCTCCGATAATCGCAGACTTAATCAACGCGACATCATGATCAACAAAGAAAGAACACTGAATGCCAATTGGCCCGGCGAAACCTACTGGTGCTCCAGTGACTTTCAGGATTGTGGCTTCATCAGCGAGCTCCACGGTCTTTGCCCCGGTAGCGCGGCGAATCTTGCCTTCATTGGCCGTATGATCGCCTCGCAGCAGAATCGCAACCGGCTTGCCATCTGCGACGTAGATCAGGGTCTTGATGAACGAAGTCGCATCTGACTTCAGCATCTTGCTCACCTGGTCGATACTGCCGGCGTTGGGTGTGTCCACTTTCACAGGGGCAGCCGCACCTTCAACCTTCGCTGGTACCTTTGATTTGCGACCTGTTTCGGCGCGCTCCTGATTGGCCGCATAGCTGCAGTCAGGGCAATGGATGACGAAGTCTTCGCCGTTGCTGGCCGGAACCATGAATTCGTGAGACGCATCACCTCCGATGGGTCCGCTTTCTGCCTCAACAGGCAGATACTTCAGGCCACAGCGTTCGAAGATCTTGCAGTAGGCTGCGTACATGGCATCGTAAGCCACGTTGAGCTGTTCGAGTGACGACCCAAAGCTGTAAGCATCCTTCATCAGGAATTCGCTGGTTCGCAGAACGCCGAAACGAGGTCTCTCTTCGTTGCGGAACTTTGTTTGAATCTGATAAAGCGTGATCGGCAACTGGCGATAGCTGCTGATGTGTTTGGCCATCAGGTCGGTGATGACTTCTTCATGAGTAGGGCCGAGTGCGAAGTGCAGCTTTCGGTCACCACGTTTGGCTTCGAAATTGAAAAGCACGTTGCCAAACGCTTCTCTTCGTCCGGTACGTTCAAAGATCTCCATAGGCTGCAGAGCCGGCATGAAGAGTTCCACTGCGCCGGCTTTGTCCATTTCCTGACGGACGATTTCTGACACTTTGCGGACGGAACGGTATCCCAGAGGAAGATAGGTGTAAGATCCGGCCATTAACTGTCGAATCAGCCCGGCTCGCAGCATCAACTGATGACTGGGCACTTCGGCTTCGGCAGGAACTTCTTTCATCGTCGGGATAAACGTTTGTGACCAGCGCATCGGGGGACCTTGAGCAGATAAAAGACGTTAAAGAGCAATAATCGGCCGGATTCTAGCAAAGTCCGCCAAACGGCAAACCTTGATTCTGAGGTGGTGACGGTTTACGGGTTTCCCGCGTTTTCGGGGACAGCATGATGGGGGCAATAACGATTGAAAGATTCGGGGTTGCGGGCCACAGCAAACAACCCCAGCCCAAATCATGCGATGGTGGGGTGAGGTTTTACAGGGTGATCGGGGACAGAATGATGTTTACAAAATGATGGAGCGAAGAGCATAGGAGGATTTGAATTGGCGGGTAGAACGGAATTGCCCGAGGCGAGAGTCCCGCCCGGTAGACGTGATCCACATGAAACAATCCCGATCTGCTGGCTGGATCGATCATTAGTTCACACTTTCCGCACTGCCTACAGCTTTTTCAGCAAGCTGCTAGACTCCCGCCAACTGATTTCCAAACGCGCGAAGACTGGTGTTGGTGGCGGGCGGGAACGACTTTCTGAAAGTGGCAAAATGGCTCGGGTGTTCGTAAAGGAACTGAAGGACGGCGATTCCGTCAATGAGGTCTATCTGCTGGCTGATAAACAACTGCGAGCCAACCGCAATGCAAACCTCTACCTGCTGGCGACACTTCGAGACCGCACCGGAGTTGTCAGCGGTTTGATGTGGAATGTGGTCGAAGAAAACGTCCAGCACATTTCTTCAGGAGATTATGTCCGAGTTCGCGGCAAGGTGCAGCTCTATCAGGGCGGCCTGCAGATGATCGTGACTCATATCGATCCAGTTCCCGAAACAACCTGTAACCCGGAAGACTTCAACGTTCAGGCTCAGGCCAATGCGGCTCCACTGTTGGCACGACTAAAAGAGCTGTTGTTCTCCATCAAGAGCACTGAACTGCTGACTCTGGCCAGTGCGTTTATGGAAGATGAAGCACTAGTCACGGGGCTGTGTTCTGCTCCCGCTGGCGTGAAAGCTCATCATGCGTATATGGGCGGGCTGATCGAACATGTCGTCGGCATGTCGGAAGTGGCTGATCGCATTTGCACTTTGTATCCCACATTGAACCGCGACCTGCTGATGTTGGGTGTGCTGCTGCACGACATCGGCAAAGTGAAGGAACTCTCATGGGATCCGACGCTGGCCTATACAGATGAAGGGCAGTTGCTCGGTCATATCAACATCGCCATTGAGATGCTGAACGAGAAACTCAAAGTCGTGGAAACCCGACTTGGTCGACCGGTTGAAACGGAAGACATCCTGCGTCTGAAGCACATGATTCTCAGCCATCATGGGACGAGGGAGTTTGGCAGCCCGACGATTCCGATGACTCCGGAAGCCATCACTTTGCACCACATTGATAATCTGGATGCGAAGCTGAACGAGTTCACTCGAGCCATCGAAGACGATCTGAACGCTGAGTCCGCCTGGACCCCTTTCAACCCTCGCACGGACCGCAGACTGTTCAAAGGCTTGCCAAAACAGGCTTAAAACCGTGTTGGGGCATGATTACACCCCACGATTTTGGGCGATCCTGCGTATTCTCGCTCACAGCCTGTTTCTGGTTGGCTTATACTGCCCGGTTCAGTTTCTGAAGAAGCTGGTAATGGAACCTGACCGGTCGTGGGATTGCCGATTCAAAACCGTGAAATCGTCTCCCAGGGCTCAACCGCCTTAAAACGGACGTGATTGACAATGATCTGCGTAAGTCTCGGACGAACTCGGCATTCGTCCATTATGGAAGAACATCAGGCTCTGGCATCAAAGGGTGCGGAGCTGGTTGAACTGCGCGTCGACTATATGCGGAAGAAGCCGGATATCGGCCTTCTGCTGAAAGAGCGACCAACGCCGGTTGTGGTCACCTGCCGACGGCGTTCAGATCGAGGCCGCTGGTTTGGAACTGAAGAACAACGTTTATCGATTCTCCGTGAAGCGATTATCGCCGGTGCAGAGTACGTTGATCTGGAAGATGATATTGCCAAGTCTATTCGAAGATATGGCAAGACAAAACGCATCGTCAGCTACCATAACTTCGAAGAGACGCCGATGGAGCTGTACGATATCCATCGCCGATTGTCTCAGTGCGATCCCGATGTTATTAAGATCGTGACCATGGCTAACTCCCCCGCCGATAACGTGCGGATGCTGGAGATGGTCAGTGCCGCGCAGGTTCCGACGGTTGGATTCTGCATGGGGGAACTGGGAACCATCAGTCGGATTCTTTGTGGTCGAGCTGGCTCACCATTCACTTACGCCAGCTTCAGCCGCGAGCGTGAGATGGCTCCGGGGCAATTGTCCTACGCAGAAGTACGGAATCTTTATCGCTTCAACAAGATCACGAAGGATACAAAAGTCTTCGGTGTCATTGGTGATCCGATCGCTCAAAGCAAAAGCCCGTTAATCCACAATGCCGCATTCCGCAAGCTGGGGATTGATGCGGTCTATCTTCCACTTCGAGTACCCGCAGACGGACTTCTTGCTTCGCTCAAGGAATATGATGCTCTTGGCATCAGCGGTTACAGCGTCACGATTCCGCACAAGGAAGCTGTGCTGCAGTTCTGCGATTCCCTTGATGCCGAGACAGATGAAATCGGTGCTGCGAATACGCTCTATAAATCCGATGGCGAATGGAAAGCCACCAACACAGATGCTTCAGCCGCAATGGAAGCCATTCAGTCCGGTATGCTGAAAGCCGGCGGCTCTCATGAACTCATGGGGCGTAAGGTACTTATTCTTGGGGCTGGTGGTGTTGCTCGAGCGATTGCCTTCGCCCTGCAGAATGATGGCGCCACGGTAACGATCACGAATCGCTCGCGAGACAGGGGAAAAGCTCTGGCCGCCGAACTCAAATGCCAGTTTGCGTCTTGGGAGAATCGCGGTGCGGAAAGCTGCGAAATTCTGATTAACTGCACGTCGGTTGGTATGCATCCTAACCTGAACGAAACTCCCTTCGAACCGAACTGGCTGAGCGATTCAACTCTGGTTTTTGACACCGTCTACAACCCGGAGCAGACACTGCTTCTAAAACACGCGAGAGAACGAGGCTGTCCGACTGTCGGCGGGATTGAAATGTTCGTACGACAGGCGGGCCGTCAGTTTGAACTCTTCACCGGTGAATCACCACCATTGGATTACATGACTGAGACCCTGCGTCGCGCGATGTCGGCGGCTCGTATGGTTGTTGCTTCGGCGCCTGAAAAGTCAGAGGACGATGAAAGTGACTCGGACGACTGAGACATGCGTTTTCGCGAGAGGTTGATGGCGGAATGTTGATCGTGTTCGTAAGTTAGAATGCAGTCAGCTTTGTTGATCAAGCTTCCAGTCGAACGCTGGTTGATTCTATCACCACATGCTGAACGGCGCACATTTTAGAGGCTCTAACAGAACCCGGCGTCTCTGACGAAAAAGAGCAGCATAGTTTTGGCAGCAGAGTATTGATTGGCACGACATGGTTGTCACATTGATTGGTTACCGAGCCAGTGGAAAATCCAGCGTCGCGCCAAGACTTGCGAAGCGTCTGGGATGGTCATGGTTCGATAGTGACGTTGTGATTGAACAGCAGGCCGGCGTGTCGATCAAAGATATCTTTCAGCACGAAGGCGAGGTCGGGTTTCGAAAACGTGAATCGGAAGTGCTGGCAGACTTGCTGCAACAATCCAATGCGGTAATTGCGAGTGGCGGAGGAGCTATATTGTCGGAGGACAACCGTCGACTCATAAAAGCTTCCGGCCCGGTCGTCTGGCTTCAGGCACCAGTTGACGTGCTCGTTCGTCGTCTTGGCGGAGATCAGATGTCGACTCAACGACGCCCAAGCCTGACAGGGAAACCGATAGGAACTGAAGTTGCCGAAGTACTGGCTTTTCGAGAGCCGCTTTACCGAGAATGTGCGACTCTGATCGTTGATGCCGGGACAGAGAGACCCGAACAAATGGCCCGGCGAATCGCCGACTATGTGACAAGCCTTCAAACGACGCAGGAACAATCAACATGATGTTGTACGACCTGCCACGATCGTTTGTACTTGGGTTCCTCTTCGTGCTGGGGTGCTGCATCGGAAGTTTCCTGAATGTCTGCATTCACAGGTTTCCCTCCAAAGCCAGTCTCTGGGAGCAACTGAAAGCTCTCAACAGTCATGGCTCCGGATGTCCTCGCTGTGCAGCAACAATTAAGTGGCATGACAATATCCCGTTGCTTGGATGGCTGATGCTTCGCGGGCGATGTCGGAGCTGCCACAAATCGATTTCCAAGCGTTATCCTCTGGTGGAACTTCTGACGGGGATACTGTTCGTTGTCGTTTATCAGATTGAGATGCCTGCAAACTTCTGGAGTGCGGCCTCAGACTTTGGCATTCACTCTCCCGATGGACCTCAGACGATCACAACTCTGTGGTCAACTCCGACATGGCTGCATGTACGTTATCTGCTGCACATCGGGATGATCTGCTGTCTGATCGTCGCTACTTTTATCGATTTTGAACTCCGCATCATCCCCGATGGATGTACGATCCCGATGCTGCTTGTCGCGATCATCGTGTCGACCGCATGTGGGCAGACGTTTCTGGTTCCGGTCTGGACTCAGGATCAGAGCGTGATCACAACTCTGCGGTCCGTTTCACCGGAATGGCTTCAGCCGCTGATCTTTGCCTGGGACGCCACAACATTTGCTGCCAAACATCCGTTCCTTCATGGGTTCCTTGTCAGCGTGACCGGTGCAGTGGCCGGAGGTGGTGTTGTCTGGATGGTGCGGGTTATTGGCGTAATGGTTCTCAAAGAAGAAGCGATGGGGTTTGGTGACGTTACGTTGATGGCCATGGTCGGAAGTGTCGTGGGTTGGCAGCCGGTAACCGCCATCTTTTTTGTTGCCCCTGTCCTGGCAATTGTCGCGGCAGGTGTGGCCTGGCTGACGAAACGTGACCGACAAATCCCGTACGGACCATGGCTCAGCCTCGCAACCATCCTGCTGCTGATGGCGTGGCCCATCTTCTGGCCGTTTGCCGAAAGAGTCTTTGACATGGGCCCTTTCGTACCACTTCTGGCGCTGATTATGGCGTTGTCACTGGCGGCCTCCTTGCAGCTTATTCAATTGGTCAAGCGTGCGTTTGGTGTCGCACCGGTGGTCGACGGATTGCGAATTCGTGACCTGGAAGAGTTTCGTATTCTGCGGCGATGCCTTGGACTTCCCGTTGAAGAACTACGCGTACAATCCGACGGTGGCTGGACGTCCGCCGACCATCTCATGTTCTACAACGGCGAACGCCCTGATGAGCAAACGGGCTTGTGGAATCGCCCACAGTGGCCGGGTAGTCGAGCAGGGCAGGGCGGAACAGCTTACGATCGATGGCGATACGGTGGCCGAAATCAGTAAGATGACGGGGCTGGGATAGTCATTGAGGATGACACAGATTTGTGTCAGCTCACGCGCATTGAATGACTTCAGATCTCTCGTCGCATGCAATTCACTCTCGACCATCGGGTTCGAATGCTATGAAATCTCTGCTCCGCCTCGTTGCGCTGGCCTCCATCTTGTTGACCAGCATGATCGCTGAATCAAAGCTCGCTCTTACTCAATCGGTCGATGTGAAGACCGTTGAAGAACGGTTTGGCGCAGAGTTTGAGCCGTTCCTGAAAACGCACTGCCAGGAATGCCACAATCAGACGAAACAGGAAGGCAAGCTGGATCTGACTCAGGCTGTTTCAGTCGATGCTGTGCGAGCGAATCATCCGTTGTGGGAGATCGTCCTGCATCGGCTGGAGCAGCAGGAGATGCCACCGGCTGATTTTTCGCCGCAGCCTTCCGAAGAATCCCGTCAACTGGCGATCAACTGGTTGAAGGATCTGCGAAGAATTGAGGCTGATCGGAATGCGGGCGACCCGGGCTCGGTTCTGGCCAGACGGCTCAGCAATGCGGAGTACGACAACTCGATACGCGATCTTACAGGCGTTGACATTCGACCAACTCGCGAGTTCCCCGTTGATCCGGCGAATGAAGCGGGATTCGACAATTCGGGCGAATCGCTTTCGATGTCGCCTGGTTTGCTGACGAAGTATTTGACTGCTGCAAGACTGGTCGCAGACCACGCCGTCCTGACTCCCAAAGAAATCCTCTTTGCGCCGTATCCTGTCATCACCGAAACGGACCGGGACAAATTTTGCGTTCAGAGAATTGTTGACTTCTACGAAAAGCACCGCGTGGATTATGGTCAATACTTCCTGATGCTCTGGGAGTTTCAGTATCGCGAACAGACAGGAAAGAACTTATGGACTCTGCAGGATTTTGCCGAGGAATCCCAGCTCAGTGCCAAGTACGCAGATCTTCTATGGCAAATGCTGCATTCGGAGAATGCCATCGGCCCGCAGAAAGAACTTCAGGAGGCGTGGGCTCAATTGCCTTCCGACATCGCGCAGATCGAAAACTGTCGCAGCGCATGTGAGAAACTTTCGCAGCTTGTTAAAGAGATTCGCACAGACCTTGATGTTCCAATAGAGCGGTTAAAGGTCAACGGTATGTCTGCTGGCAGTCAGCCGTTGATTCTATGGTGGAATCAGAAGGTGGCTGAAAATCGTCGGTCTTTTCCTGGTGATGGCGATGACGCTGCTATGGACGAAGCACGAAAGCAGTTCTGTCTGCTTTTTCCAAATGAGTTTTCCGTTTCAAGTCGAGGACACTATTCCAATGCGGAACTTGGGGCCAACATTCGGCTTCTCTCGGCGGGTTTCCATTTGATGCAGGGATATTTTCGAGATGATTTGCCTCTCAGAGAACTGATCCTGACGGAGACTGAGAACCAGGAACTCGAACAACTGTGGCAGGATCTGAATTACTCAACACAAGCTCCGATCCGCCAGTACAAGGACTTCCTGTTTTTTGAGCGTGCAGAGCCGCCTCAGTTTGCCGGCGGCGAGGAATTCGACTTCGCTCGCCCTGAAAACCGTAACGTGACATCACAGGAGAATATTCAGCGTCTCAAAGAACTGTTCCTGAACAAGGCTGTTGCACAGGAAGCAAATCAGGAGGCTCAGGAAGCGATCGAGAAATACTTCGAAGGCATGAATCAGTCGTTTCGATGGATCGAAGAAACTCAACATTCTGCCGAGTCAATGCACCTGGAATCATTGTTGAGATTTGCAGAACGCGCGTGGAGGCGACCTCTGACATCAGACGAACAAGCGGAAATCCGGGAGACTTATCGTTCGTTGAGAGAGCACGAAACACTCAGTCATGAAGACGCGATTCGGGACTCTCTTGCCGGTGTGCTGATGTCACCGCATTTCAGTTACCGTTTGGCGCTAGTTGCGATTCCGGACGGATCAGGTTCAACGACTAAAAGAGCTGCAGCGCTCACGGATTATGAACTTGCCAGTCGACTGAGTTTTTTTCTTTGGGCCACTATTCCGGATCAGGAGTTATTGCAGCATGCTGCCGCCGGAGATCTTCACGAGGCTTCAATCCTGACCTCTCAGGTTCGTCGCATGATGAAAGATTCCAGAATTCGTGGCCTTGCCACCGAGTTCCTAGGCAACTGGCTGGAGTTTCGACGGTTTGAGGAGCACAACGCTGTCGATCGGGAACGCTTCCCCGTGTTCAATAATGAACTTCGACAAGCGATGTATGAAGAGCCGATCAGGTTCTTTGTAGACCTTGCGGAAAGAGACGGCTCTGCAACCGAATTCATTAGCGCCGACCACACATTTGCAAACGTGTCTCTGGCAGCACACTATGGTTTCGATGTGACGAGATTTTCGAAGCAGAAATCGGTTTCAGCAGGAACAAAAAACGAATGGCTGCGGTTCGATAATGTCGCGGCGCAGGGTCGAGGCGGTTTTCTGCCGATGGCCGTCTTCCTGACGAAGAACTCACCTGGACTTCGCACCAGCCCTGTCAAACGCGGCTATTGGATCGTTCGCAGGCTTCTCGGTGAACACATTCCTGCGCCGCCGCCCAATGTTCCGGAACTGCCAAAGGCTGAAGCAGATTTTGGCGACCTCACATTGTCTCAATTGCTGGCGAAGCATCGCGATCACACCGCGTGTGCCGGATGCCATCAGAAATTCGATTCGTTCGGACTGGTGTTTGAGGGCTATGGCTCGGTCGGTGAAAAGCGAGAAATTGATCTTGGGGGACATCCCGTGCAAACCCATGCAACGTTTCCTGATGGATCTTCAGGAGACGGGCTTGAGAGTCTGCGTACTTACCTGAACAGTCATCGCCGCGATGAGTTTATCGACACTCTCGTTCGGCAAACCTTCGCGTATGGACTTGGAAGAAGTTTGCAGCTTTCAGATACAGCAGCGATCGAATCAACAAAGGAAAAGCTTCGTCTACAGAATTATCAGTTGAGCACCCTGCTTGAGGCGGTGGCAACAAGTCCGCAATTCATCAATAAACGCGTCGATGAGCGTTGATCATCGTTGCAATGGGCAAGAATGTTGGACAGCTAAAGACAGAGATGAGCAAACCGTTTTTTCAGAATCCGTCTGGAACCTGCTGACTGAAATGCGCAGCAACAACTAACCGACCGTTCTGGCCTGAAGCAGTACCCGGAGCACTTAACCTATGCCGCCAAGCTGGCGGACAGCCTCATAAGCAACGGTGTTGGCGGTACTGGCCAGATTCAGACTTCGCACAAGATCGCTCATGGGCAGTTTGAGATTTCTCGACGGCAACTCCTGCAGAATCGAAGGCGGAAGGCCACGTGACTCACTGCCAAAGAGCAGAATATCGCCCCGTTGAAAAGTGGCATCCCAAACCAGTCGAGTTGCTGTTTTCGTCAGGCACCACACCTGAGCGGCCGGTAAGCGACGGCGAATTTCATCCAGACTGTCAACAACTTCCCAGTCAAGGTGTTGCCAATAGTCCATCCCGGCACGCTTCAAAGAGCGATCGTCCACTTTGAATCCCAGCGGGCGAATCAACCAGAGCCGGGCACCAATAGCAACGCATGTCCGGCCGATGTTTCCCGTGTTCTGCGGGATCTCCGGCTGATGGAGTACGATGTGCAGAATCGGATCAGATTCTGACCGAACGGGTGAGGATTGATCCTCTGGCAACGAAGCAGATTCAGACATCGTAAGTGGCTCTGTGCTGTCAATCAGCGTCCTAACGAATTGAGACGGAAGGACGGATCGCTCTGGCCCTTCAACTCATCTATCCCGGCCATTCGTACCATCAGAAGATTCTCGGAGCCAGCGCTGCTGGTGTCCGGCAGGAAGAATAAGCGCCCAAGATTCCATGCAGAGGATTCGTGATACCCGATAACGGCAACCTCGCCAGTTAACAACTTCACTGTGAACTGCTGGTCATAGATCGGCATCACATTTTGTCGCACCGGAAGCTGATCGTTCGTGCCCTGAACACTGAGGCGAGCTGTCTCTGAGCCCGCATGAATCTGAGGCAGGATATTCAACAGAACCCAGTCTTCGTTCAGCTCTTTTATGGTGACTTCGAAAACACACTTCATGTTGGATCTGTCACGCAATGCCGACAATTGAGGAATCTGACTAAGTGGCAACTTACCGGAATCCAGAGGCCCCTGAACCTCCAGCAGACTTTTCCCTTCGAGCATCAGGCTGAATGCGGGACCAACCGAGATCTGATTTTCTGTTCCCGCGATCTGCCGAAGATCACTGGGGCGGTTGGTGGCGACAGCTTCCTGAGCAAGACTCTGCAGTGCCCATGGAGCCGTACTTCCAGCCACTCCGACGCGAAATCCATTTTCATTGAGTCGCTGCCGGACATCCGGCGACATGAGTCCGCTTTCGTCCAGTTCTTCCCAGACATGACGGCGAACTCTGGCATCATTAACGGGGCGGCGCACAATGCTGGCTTCAAGACGAACCATGCTCAATGTTGGCGCGTTATCAGCCACTGAAGCCGATTTGCGTTTGGACCAGGGCATACCGGAAGAGAGGCCAGCAGAATCTGAATTCTCTGCCGTAAACAGCGCGCAGCCGGGCAGAGACAACAAAAGCGTTGCTACTGCACAGACTCGGGCTGAAAGCATAAGGGTTACTTACAGAGGGACAAACCTGGCCTTTTCGTTGTCGCGATTTGGAAAGATTTTGAATAACCCCCCCGGCAGCGAGGCAGCAAACTACGGCATTTCGTCACAATGAGTCAACGGCAGGTTCGACTAACCAAAATAACATAGGAAATTTGGGCAGCACGGGGGACTAATCAAACAATTCCCGGCACCCAGCACCGGCATTCGCTGCCGTTTACCTTGGACTGTACCAGCAGAATGGAATGGCCCATGATTTCCTCAGAAAATTCAGTTTGTTTCGTCGAAGCCAGAATGCAGATTCGTCCCACATTCGCTTAAATGTCGAGCACCCCTGGCATGGGGAGAATGATTTCCATGAGTTCCCACTTGTTTAACGAACTTCGAGTCGGCGAGGGGCACGACACTCACCGCACCGTCCAGGGACGTCCGCTAATCATTGGAGGCGTCTTAATCTCTGACGCGGGCTTCGGGCTTGACGGCCACAGTGATGCAGACGTTCTGCTTCACGCAGTGATTGACGCCATGCTTGGTGCGACAGGGCAGGGCGATATCGGGGAATGGTTTCCGAACACAGATTCTCAGTGGAAGAATGCAGACTCCACGAAACTATTGGACGCGGTCTGGGGGAGCGTCCAGGATCAAGGTTGGCGAATCATCAACCTTGATTGTACGATCCACGCAGAACAGCCAAGAATGTCTGCGTGGAAGCCTCGAATTCGCCAGCGACTCAGCGAATTACTTGATGTTGCTGTGGAGCAACTGAATGTGAAAGCGAAGTCCGGGGAGAAAGTCGGGCCGGTTGGGCGAGGCGAGTCGATCTCGGCTGACGTCGTTGTGTTGCTTGGAAGAGTCCGGAATTGAACTATTCTCTGCGCGGCAGAAATTGAGGACGGTCGTTCGCTGGATGCTTCGTGTCGACCCTCGCTTCAAACCTCGCTTCAATTGTGGCCACGTGCGGAATACCAGCCTCCTGAGTCAAAGCCATTCGCAGGCATTTTCAGGTGAGCGTGCCTGGCGTTGCTTTGTTTCTGCGATCACAGGGATGTGAAAATGACATTTGAGATCCGAACACAGAATCTGGTCGCTCCTCAAACTCGATACCTTGGAATCGATCCGGGGTTGAACCGCACGGGATACGCGTTGATTGAGAGAACACCGCGGGGTCCGGTCCTGCGTGAGGGAGGAGTGATCCAGTCATCTCGGGCACTGACACTTCATCAGCGAGTCCATGAGATTGGCATGGGGATCCGAGATGTCATCGCCGAACTGAAGCCCGAGATTGTGGCTATTGAGCAGGTTTTTTCGAATGCCCTCAATGTTCGCTCGTCGCTGTTGCTGGCTCATGCTCGCGGGGCCATTTTGATGACAGTTGTGGACGCAGGCATCCCCGTTATTCATTATACCCCCGCGGAGATCAAGCGATTGTTGACGGGCAGCGGGAAAGCTCCCAAGGATCAGATCCAGCATGCCATTAAAGCGGAACTGAGGCTTCTTGAGGTTCCGGAACCTAACGACGTTGCCGATGCTTCTGCGGTTGCGTTATGTCTGTACCATTCGGTCCGAGTCGCAGCCTGAAGTTTGCGAATTAAGGGTTCCGAATCGATCGCAGGGACTCTTGATTGAACCCGTCTGCCGTGTGAGAGCCCGATGTCATCGGGGTTATCAGATCGGCAGAACAACTCGGATTGAGGCGCTGCCAAAGGTTCGGTACAACGCGCTGCCGAGAAGTTGCAAGAAATGCTCGGCCTTTATTCTTCATCCCCTGAGGTGCTTTTTTGATTACTCGTGTCACCGGCAAATTAGTAGGCCTGAATGAATTCTGTGCAACCATTCGGATCGGCGGATTCGACTATGAAGTTCTGCTTCCCGATATTGTACGTCGGCAACTCCAGTCGAAAGTCGACGAAGAAGTCAGCCTCCGCACCGTCGAGTATCTCGAGGGCAATCCTCAGCAGGGTCGCCTGACTCCCCGTATCATTGGATTCACCAACGAAGCGGAACTTGAGTTCTTCGATCTGGTCTGCTCGGTCGATGGCCTCGGTGTAAAGAAGGCACTTAGAGCCATGATTCGCCCGGTGCGAGAAATTGCCGAAGCGATCGAGGAAAAGGACATCAAGACGCTCAGTACACTGCCGGGAATCGGTCCGGCAATGGCCGAACGAATCGTGGCCAAACTGCGCCGCAAGATGACAAAATTCGCCCTGATGATTGCCGCCAGAATTCCGGATTCAACGGACGCGGCTTCCGACCTGATGTCTGAAACATACGAAGCACTGCTGAGCGTCG